>NZ_JBVIMH010000002.1:0-216509 GCF_055579945.1 Kitasatospora sp. NPDC032150
CGGTGATCTGGTGGGTGCCGCCGGGGACGGTGGTGGTGTCCCAGGTGATGCTGGGGTTGTTGCCGGTGTCGGAGCCGACCGCCTGGCCGTCCACGAAGAACTGGGTGCTCAGCGAGACCGCACCCGAACCCGACGCGGACGCGGACAGGAACACCGTCCCGGACTGGTCACCGACCGGCTGGTTCACACCCACCGACGGCGCAGCCACGTCGTCGACGACCTTGTTGTAACGCAGGGCCTTGTAGTCGCCGTTCGGGTGGCTGTCGAGCAAGTCGGCGTTGATGGAGACGCCGGTGCGGTGCTTCACCGGCGTGGAGCCGAACGAGTAGTAGGAGAAGGTCGTGTGGGCGTCGTCGTCCCACTTCTCGAACAGGATCACGTGGTCGTAGTAGCTGTTGAGGATGTCGCCGGCCTTGAGGTCGCTACGCGGGATCTCGTAGGCGAGGCCGGGCAGCCCCTGGGTGTTCGGGCTCCAACTGAGGTGCCAGGCCATGGAAACGTAACCGGAGCAGTCCGTACGGTAGTTGCGACCGTCCTGATCGGGGTAGGAGCTGCCCTGGTCGTAGGGGATGCCCTTGCCGAGCCAGTACTGGGCCCGGGCGATGATCTCGGAGCGGGTGATCTGGCCGTCGACGGACGAGGTGCTCGCCGCATGGGCGGCTGTCGTGCTGAAGGCGGCGGTGGTGACCGCGCCGGAGACGGCGATGGCAGCGGCGAGGGCGATCCGGGTGAACTTCGAGGCCTGGGAAGACATGGCGGCAGTCCTGACTGGGTGAGAAGAGTGAGGTGGGGTTGCCTGGTCAGAGAGCGCTGACGGCTTGCCGGCCTGCTCGGGTACGGACGGCTGCCCTGCAGGAGCAGCGGTCGACGGTGGCGGAGCGGCGGCGGTTGAACGTCGGAGCCGTCAGGCGGCGACGGGTCAGTCCCAGATGGTGTTGGCCGGGACTGCGGCGGTGGTGCGGATGTCCGTGGCGGAGGTCTGGGCGGCGGCCGGTACGGTGGCGGCGAGGGCGAGAGCGGTGACCGCGGCGGCCTTGGCGAGCGAGGTGCGAAGCATGGGAGTGGTCCTCTGCAGGAGTTGGGACGAGTGCTTTCCCGGTCTCGCGTCCCGCGGTTGACGCTTCGTCCGGTGTTGCCTGCGGGGCAGTGTTCCCTGCTGGCGAGTACTAGCTTCGTCGCAGCTCAGAGCAGGTGGAAGGGGTTTCAGGTGGACGGAACCGGCCCTGGACTGATCCGTCCAGCGAGGCCCGAAGAGGACAGCAGCCGCTCGTAGAAGGGGGTGACCAGAGGTGCTCCGATCCGGGGCACCGACCAGCCGCGCAGGGCGGGGACGGTATCGATGGCGCGCTGGCACAGCCTGGCCACCAGCGCCTCGGCGGCATCCAGGTGATCGGCGATCAGGTAGACACCGAGCACCGGTTCAGGACCTGAGCCCCTGTGCACGGCGATGTGCTCGATCTGCTCGTGCGGCATGGCGACCGCACGGACGAGTGCGCCGGTGTCCTGGGGCAGCGTCGTGTCCGGGTGCGGAGCGCGGAGGTCTGCGTGGATGAGGTACATGGCTCTACCGTTCCAAGACGCCCATGCATCCCAATAGATGGCCAATCGGGCCGATTCCGTCCATGGCCCAAACCGGCCACGGCCCGCGTTGGCCTTTCGAGCGTCTAAATGAAATGATCTTGTGTGCTTGAGTTCAGAATCTGCTCATCGGGGGATGCGCATCGTGTTGACCGCGCTCGGGTTGGATGCCGTGTCGGAGGCCGTCTATCGGTGCATGCTCGCCCATCCGAAGGACGGGGTGAGTGCACTCGCTGAGCGGCTGGCCCGGTCGGAGGACGAGATCCGGCGGAGTCTGGACGTGCTCAGTGAGTTGGCCCTGATCCGCCCCTCGTACGGGCAGACGGGCGGTCTTCGCGCGGTGTCGCCGGACGTCGGTCTGGAACTGCTGATGGCCCGCCAGCAGGCCGAGCTGGCCGCGCAGCAGCTGCGGATCGAGGCATCCCGAGCCGCGGCGGCGCAGCTGATCGCAGAGTTCGCGGACCTCAAGCCCGCCGCCTCGCAGCCCGGGGTGGAGCAGCTGGTGGGTCTCGACGAGATCCGGGACCGGATCGCCGGGCTGGCCCGCGAGCTGCGGACCGAGATCATGACCTTCGCCCCCGGGGGCGCGCACAGCCCGGAGAGCATCGAGGCGTCCAAGCCGCACGACCGGGACCTGCTGGGCCGGGGCATCCGGATGCGCACCGTGTACCTGGACAGCGTGCGCAACAGCCAGCCCACCGTGGCGTACGTGAGTTGGCTGGCGGAGCTCGGCGGCGAGGTCCGGACCGTACCGGAGCTCGCCACCCGGATGATCATCTTTGATCGGAGCGCCGCCCTCATCCCGGTGAGCAGCGAGGACACCCGGGCTGGCGCGGTGGTACTGACCGGACAGGGCACGCTGACCGCCCTGTGCGCGCTGTTCGAGCACGTCTGGACCTCGGCCCAGCCGCTGACCAGCGGCACGGTGAGGGACGAGGCGGGCCTCAGTGCCCAGGAGTCCACGATCGTCAGACTGCTGTCGCAGGGGCTCACCGACGAGGCGATCGCCAAGCGGCTCGCCGTCTCCGCCCGTACCGCCCGGCGGCAGGCCACGGACCTGATGGAGCGGCTGGGAGCGCGCAGCCGGTTCGAGTTCGGGGTGCGGGCGGTCCAGCGAGGGTGGCTGCCGCAGGGCCGGTGAGAGAAGCGGGAAGCGGCCCGCCGGCCTGCACCGGGGAGGAGCAGGGGGCGAGCCGCTTCCGGCTGGGTGAGGTGAGCTCAGCGGGCGGAACCGGCGAGAGCTCGCTGCGACGGGTCCTGCGAGTGCAGCTCGGAGGCCGGCGGCGGGACCTCGCGCTCCTTCGGCTGGAGCGAGTTCTGCCGGATCTCCGTCATGGCCCGGTCAAGGGTGGTGCGGAACCTGCGGCCGAGCGGACGCTCGACGGTGCGGTGCAGCAGCCAGGCCAGAACGATCATGGCGATCGCGGTGCCGACCACGAGCGGGACAGGGCTGACCCGCGGCTTGAGGGCGTTGATGATGGTCCAGCCGATGTTCTCGTGGAGCAGGTAGAGCGGATAGGTGAGCGCGCCCGCCGTGGTCAGCCACCGCCACTGGATGCGGTCGAACGCACCGAGGGCGATGAGGGTCATCACGGCGAACGCGACCGCGATCAGGATCTGGGCGGGCCAGGCCGCGATCGAGCGGTTCGGCTCGCTCAGGTTCAGGCCGACGCGCTTGACGATCTCGTTCTCGGCGAGCAGGAAGGAGATGACCAGGATGCCCACCAGGACCGCGTTCGGCTTGAAACGGTACACCAGGTAGAGCGCGATGCCCGCGATGAAGTACGGCGAGAAGAGCGGCATGGCCCACATGTCGAGCAGGTCGTTGGGGACCGAGTAGTCGGCGATCCCGACCACGCTCCAGACGCCGCAGAAGAGCACGCAGTTGCGGTAGTTGACGCCCCGGGTGACCACCAGCAGGGCGAACAGCAGGTAGAACTTCATCTCGGTGAACAGCGTCCAGTAGACGCCGTCCACGTCATGGACGCGCATGCCGTCCTGGAGCATGGTCAGATTGGCCGCGATCTGGGTCCAGCTCCGGATGTGCTCGACCTGCGGCCAGAGGCTGATCACGACTGCTGTGATGACCACGGCGGCCCAGTAGGCCGGGTAGAGCCGGGACGCACGCGAGACCACGAAATCGCCGAGCGACTTGCCCCAACTACTCATGCATATGACAAATCCGCTGATCAGGAAGAAAACCTCCACCCCGATCCAGGCGTACTGGGAGACGTGGTGCAGGGACGGGAAGACGGTCCGGGTGTGCCCGTCCCAGGGGGTGTCCATCGCTGTGTAGTGGTAGAGCACCACCATCAATGCCGCCACCAGACGCAGTCCGTCCAGTACCGCCAGTCGGGGCTTGCCGGACGGGGGCGGGGCCACCGGAGCTGTGGTGCGGCGGTAGCGCGGTTTCTTGATCATGCTGCTGTGACTCTCCTGATTGGCAATCCCGGGCTCTGCCATGGGGCGGGCAGTGGGCGCTGTTCCGGCTGGAGCACTCATCCGGTAGGTACGCCGTGCAGCACCGCGTCCGGGCCGAGGCCAGGGCGCCGACGACGGAGACAGATCACCGGTGGCGCGGTGGTACTCCAGGGCGGCGCAGGCAGTAGTACGGCGCGGCGGGATATTCGGCTGGGGCGGCGGACTGTCATGGGAAGCTTTCTCGAACCTGACGGAGGACTGGCTCCCCCTGTGGAGACCTGGACATCCGTACCCAGGACTATCAGATCCTTGGGATGAGGTATATGACGGGTGAACGCATGGAGTCACTCCGTCCCATGCACCTTACACGCCGCCCGCGCGGCGCCTCAGAACCGGAGGGGACGGGGCCGGGCACGGTGAAGGCGACCGCGGCGACCACCGGGAGGCCGTAGGGCAGGGTGCTCCGCTGGCGGTAGCCGTCCCCGGTGGATGCGTGGCGCACGGCACCCACCAGCACGCCCGTCGGTGATCGAACGGCCAGTTGCGCGGCCGCTGTTGCCGGTCCGCCAGCCGCACCGCCCGGGTGCTCGGCTGATCGGAACGGGCTGCATTCCTTCCGGGCAGGGAGGCTCATTCAAGGTGCAGGTCGACATGGGGCGGCCGCTCGGGACCAAGGGCGAGCATGGGATTCGAAGCTTCATCAATGATGAACGGAAGGTTTTCAATGCCTTCCCGTACAAGCCGTGAGAAGAAAGGGGATGGTGATGATGAGGTGCAGAACGTTCCGGATGACCCACCCGATCCGATGGAGAGGAGTGCCTTCCGGGACGCCCCCCGGGGCACTCCTCTGGTCTTGAAGGAGCGTTCCGTCCCACTGATGGTGCTGGTTCAGGCATCAGCCGTCCCCGCTGCGCTCTTGCAGCATGTGCCTACGGCACCGGCGCGCAGTGCAGCGCCGCGTCCGGCCCGAGGCGGGCGGGCACCGGGCGGTTGTCGACGTCGAGGGCGAGGGCCGCGGTGCCGACGACGGGACCGGGACGCTGCTCCAGCGCGCCGGCTTGCCGGAGCCGAAGGTGGCCAGGCTGGAGGAGCCGTCGTTGTTGCGGGCCGCCAGCAGGATGCCGTCGCGCAGGGCGAGCAGGGTGAGCGGGCCGAAGCCGCGGGGGGCAGGTCGAGCGGCATACGACGCCAGGATCTCCGCCGAAGCCACCGGCAAGAGCAGGACCGAGGCCGCCAACGAGGCGAGCGTCGCCAGCAGCAAAGCCTGGGTGGCGTACCTGGACAACCAGGAGTGGGAGCGGAATTTCGACAAGACTCTCCAGGATTTCCGGAACGCGCACCGCTACGACCGAGATGCCGACTTCACTGCGCTGGACGCTGTCCATCTCCTCCTCGACGTAGTCGGCCTCGTCCCTGGCGCCGGAGCACCCGCTGACCTCCTGAACTGTGCTGTCTACGGCCTGCAGAAGGACTACGTCGACGCCGGCCTGTCCTGCGCCTCCGCAATTCCGATCGAGGGTTACGCGGCCTCTGCGGTCAAATTCGCAAAGTGGGGCGACAAGGGTGAGATTCTCCTCAAGAACCTGATCCGCGACCGGCCGAGGGAATCCGGATTCGAACCCCATCTTCCCTCGTGCCTGACGCAGCCGAACAGCTTTCCCGCCGGCACGCGTGTTCTGATGGCCGATGGCACGGCGCGTCCGATCGAACAGATTCGGATAGGCGACCAGGTTCGGGCAACCGATCCCGAGACGGGGGCAATCAGCGCCCGCCGGGTCGATGCCGCCATCTACACCCCGGATGACCGTGACTTCACCGATCTCACCATCGGGTCGGCGGACGGCACTACCAGCACGATCACCTCGACGGACCACCACCCTTTCTCGTCCGAAAACCGGCGGACCTGGGCTGACGCTGTCGATCTCGCTCCGGGTGACTCCGTCCGCACGGTCGAAGGCCGGGCTGTCCCGATTGCCGCAGCCCACCACTGGAAGACCGTCCAGTCGACCTACAACCTCACCGTCAACACGATCCACACGTACTATGCACTGGCAGGTAATACGCCAGTGCTGGTACATAACGCTGGCCCGGGCTGCGGAGGTCTCGGTGGTTTCAAGGTCGGCATAACGTCAGATGAGATCTCGACAATAAACCAGGGATTTGGCGGGGCGCGACTGCTTAACGGCTCCCCCGAGAATGCCCTAATCAACGCGGATCGGTACGGTAGTTTCTGGGAGAAGTCGGCCGTGATTATTAGAGACATTGCCGGTAGTCACATGTTTGATAACGGAAATAAGCGCACTGCTGTGGCGGTTGTGCAGGAGTTGATGGACCGCAACAAAATCATGAGTGGGCCATCAGGCGATCAGCTGTGGAGCGTAGTCGGCAGGGTTGCAGACTCTCGGGAAGCTGGCCATACCATGGACGTTGGCGAGATCGCGAAGATGTTGCGAGGGTACTGATGAGTGACAATTGGATCAACATCGAGCAGTTTATGGAGCGACTGGGAAGCGCTGGTGTAACCATAATTCTCAAGGTGGACCACGAGAGGATGGCAAGTGGCGGGAAGCCTTGGACGATAGTTATGTCCGGTCCGGGAATGGGAGAGAAGGGGAGTATCCACACTGACTCTCGCAGCCTCGAGGATTGTCTGGAGTATGGAATTAGCGAGCTGCGCTCGCGACCGGGCGACTGGGAGTGGCTCGACGAGCTTTCCTGAGCGTTAAGAGAAAGAACGAAGAAGGGCCCGCCGGAATCGGATCCGGCGGGCCTTCTGGCCGTCTTGACGGCAGTATCAGCGGACGGGTGCTGCACAAAGGAGCGGATCGTCGCCGTCGTCGGGGTCGGTGGCCGCCTCGGAGGGCTGGCCCAAGGTACGGCCGAGGAGGTCAATTGTGTCGCGCTGGAGGCGGAGGCGGACGTGTGCGTAGACCGTGGCGGTGACCCCGATTTGAGCGTGGCCAAGGAGTTCCTTGATGACGACGAGTTCGACGCCCTGTTCCCAAAGGAGGGTCGCGGTCGAGCAAGCGGATCTGACGGAGGTGCGCTCGGCGGAGGAAGCGCGGCATTCGGGTTGAGCAGTCGTCGCCGTCGGCCAGCTGCGCCGGTGCCGGGCGCGTTGGAGACCTACAGCGGCCCAACACCCGAGGAGCTGAGGACCCGCCAGCGCACGGAGCACCTGGAGGATGTCCTGCCCGGCGAGCTGGAGCAGATCGAGGAGATGCGCGAGCGCATCGAAGCCCTGGAAGCCGCCGCCAGGCCGAAGAAGAGCACCGCACGGAAGCACAGCTGATCCCTGATAGGCAGTGTTGCCCAGCCAGGTGCAGTCACCAGCTGTTCACGCTGAAGGCAGGGCAGGCGGCGTACGGTTGGCGGGGAACGAAGTCACGTGTGCAGGGGTGGCCATGGCGGAGAGCATCGGGGACCGGATCGGCCGGGTCCGTCGGCGCAGGGGCATGACCCAGGAACAGCTGGCGGAGGCGTCCGGAGTATCGGTGGCGACCATCCGCAAGCTGGAGCGCAACGATCGCGAAAGCGCCCGCATGGGTACGTTGCGTCAGCTTGCCGAAGCCCTCGGCGTGAAGACCACGGACCTCATGCAGACCGGCCCGATCGAACCACCGGTCGCCCCCGAGGTCGACCCCGCCGGGATCCTGGCGATCCGCCGAGTCATCACGCCCGCTCGTGGCCTGGGCCGGGTCGCCCTGGCCGACGACACCGCCGACGCCCCGACCCTCACCGGCCTGCGAATCTCGGTGCGCGAGGGCAACCGCCTCTATCTGGGCGACGACTACGCCGCCACCGTCGGAGCCCTGCCGAACATCCTGACCGAGGCCGCCCAGCTCGCCGAATTCGCTGATGGTGATGCCCAGTTGGCCGCACTGGAAGTGCAGGCGCAGGCGTACCAGCTGACCGGTTCCACGCTGATCCACCTCCGGCACGACGACCTCGCCTACCAGGCGCTGAGCCGGGCCATCGACCTGGCCGAGCAGAGCGGCAACCGGGTCCTCGCCGCCTCGGCCGTGGTCTCCCTGTGCTGGCTCCTGCTGCGGCAACGGCGCTTCGACGAGGCCGAGCAGGTCGCCGTCGAGACGGCCGACGTGATCGAACCGTCCTTCCGGAACTCCGACGCCAGCCACCTCGGCACCTGGGGCTGGCTGCTGCTGCGAGGGTCGGCCGCCGCCGTCCGCAACAACCGCAGCCCGGAGGCCGCTGAGATGATCCGGCAGGCCAGGGCCGCCGCCGTCCTGGTCGGCCGAGAGGTGATCGACTACCACGAGTACTGGACCACCTTCGGCCCCACCACCGTGGCCATGAAGGAAGTCGAGAACGCCATGGTCCAGCGCGAGTACGGCAAGGCCCTCGCACTCTCGGCCCAGGTCACGGTGCCGAGGCGGTCGACCTCCAACAACCGCAACCGCCACCTGCTCGACCTCGCCGCCGCCCACACCGAGCAGCGCGACTACACGCGGGCCGTAGAGATCCTGACCGGCATCAAGCGGGCCGCCCCCGAGTGGCTGCGCTATCAGCGCTACGCGCGCGACATCACCACCACCCTGGTCACCCGCCGCAAGCGCGGCCTGTCCCCCCAACTCGTCCAACTCGCCGACTTCCTTGCCGTCGAACTCTGACCAGCGCAGCTGAGACACCACGTATCAGTTGCTGACCCGATGACAGGCGGACTGACCCCGCACGGTCCTGGGACGCTCCGACCTGGGACGACACGATCTCAGTAACCGCACGCGCACGCATTGGCACGACTTCACCTGTCGTCCGGTGCCGCGCCGCTACCGAGATCGGATGAAGGATGACCAAGCCCACGAAGCCCATCGCTGTCATCTACCTGTGCACCGCCAAGGGCGAGCCCATTGTCACTCGCAAGGCCATGTGCGAACGCGTCGCCCGCGACTCCGGACACCACCTCGCCGGAGTGATCCACGACGACGAGGGCGCCACCGACCCCACCCAGCGCCGCGGACTCACCTGCGCCCTCCAGATGCTCCGCGACGGCGAGGCCGACGTCATCATCGTCCCGACCGAGGAGATGCTCTCCGTGCTGCCTGCCGAGAAGGCGCGCGTGAGCCGGTCCGTCGCCAAGGCCGGCGGCCGCCTCCTCGTGGCCCGTGAGCTGATCAACCGCTGAGCCGTTGTGGCCGGACCATTGCGCGCCACCTTCCGCCTTGAGTTCGGGGTGCGGGCGGTCCAGCGCGGTTGGCTGCCGTTCCAGCCGTGACCAGCGGTTCCGGCGCGTCCTCGGGAACGGCGCTGCGCTCTTGCAGCGTGTGCCTACGGCACCGGCGCGCAGTGCAGCGCCGCGTCCGGCCCGAGACGGGCGAGCACCGGCCGGTTGTCGACGTCGAGGGCGAGGGCCGCCGTGCCGACGACGGGACCGGGGACGGTGTTCCAGCGTGCCGGCTTGCCGGAGCCGAAGGTGGCCAGGCTGGTGGAGCCGTCGTTGTTGCGGGCCGCCAGCAGGATGCCGTCGCGCAAGGCGAGGAGGGTGAGCGGGCCGAAGCCGCGGGGGGTCAGGTCGAGCGGCTCGTCCTTCCAGGTGCCGCCGGCCTCCAGGCGGTGGGCGAGGGGGCGGGCGGTCTTGGCCTCGCGGTGGGCGAGCAGCACGGTGCCGTCGGGGCGGACGACCGCGCTCGGCGGGTCGGCGGGTGCCGGCAGGCCGGTCGCCACCACGGTGAACGGCCCGTTCGGCTGCTGCTGGGCCCAGTGGTGGACGGTGTCGTGGCCGGCGCCGAAGACGTGGATCCGGCCCGAGCCGTCGGTGACGGCGGCCAGGCCCTCCTGGACATCCGCGCCGCCCAGGTCCGTCCAGTCGCTCCAGCTGCCGTCGGTGCGCTGCTGCCGGGTGGAGATGCCCTTGGCCCAGTTGCGGACGAACAGCTGGGTGGTGCCGTCCGCGTTGCGGGCGAGGACCGGGCCGCCCACCCGGCGGCCGTGGTCGGGGTCGGACTCGGGGTTGCCGAGCGAGGTCCAGGCGCCGAACTGGCCGCCCTTGGCGCTCTGCACCGCCGTGACTATCTCGCGCCGGTTGTCGGCGGCGGCCGGTCCCAGTGAGGCCATCCGTTCGGCGAACAGCTGCCAGCGGCCGTCCTCGGTGAGCGAGGCGGTGATGCCCGGCAACAGGTCGGCGCCGTCGAGCAGTTGCGGCTCACCCCACCTGCCGCTGCCGGGAGCGGTCTCCTGCCACATGGCGGCCTGCCGGTCGAGCAGGCCGAAGGCGGTCAGTCGGTGGTCGGCGTCCAGCCGGAGCCACGGGGCGGTGGCCGGGTAGCGCACGCTGGTGCGCTGCAGCCAGCCGGTGCCGTAGGAGCGGTCCTGGCCCACGTCGTAGTCGCCGCAGCCGGCCGTGAAGGTGCAGCCGTTGTCCGGGGAGCCGCCGTAGGCGTTGAGGACGTCGGCCTTGCGGCGGGCCAGCTGCGCCGGGAGGTTCTGCGGCCAGCGCTCGTTGTAGTAGCCGCGGTAGGCGGTGACGGTGTAGTGGCGGCCGCCGGCCGCGCGGTGGCGCTCCAGGGCGGCGTGGGTGAACAGCGCGGCCGCGGTGTGGTCCGGGTGGTCGGAGTAGCCGTCCTGGTCGTGGTGCTGCTTGTGCTGGTCGTCGTGGACCTGCATGTCCGGGTCCGGGTCCAGGGTCCGCACCAGGGTCGGCTGGTACCGGTCGAGCAGATGCACCAGGGCGGCGATGAGGCTGTCGTGGGTGACCTGGTGGGCGCTCTTCACCGGGGAGCCGGTGCTGACCAGGGTCCGGCTGACCGCGGCGGGGTTCGCCCACAGGTCCGGCAGGCTGACGCTGTCTCCGCTCGCCGTCTTGAAGTGCTGGCTTATTCCGAGGAAGACCAACTGGACGCCCTGGTGTCCGCCCAGGGTGTCCACCTCGACCACGGTGCCGTCCGGCAGGGTCTCGGTGGACACGTCCCAGGGGGCCAGGTGGTTCCCGGTGGCCATCAGCCCGTACGCCTGCCGCAGTCCCTGGCGCCGGGCGCCCGCGTACGCCGCCTCGTCCGGCTCGGGGGGGTTCTTCGCGCCAGGGACCTTGTTGACCCCGCCGCTCTCGCCGCAGTTCAGGTAGACGCTGACCAGCCGGTCGTTGGCGTCGATGGACTGTTCCAGGTCCGGGTTCATGAAGTACAGGTCGTCGTCCGGGTGGGCGACGACCTGCACGATCGTGCTGCCGCTGGTCCCGTCCCTCTCGGGCGACAGCGAGGCGCGCGGCCGGGGCACCGGCGGGGCGGCCGGTTTGGCCGTGCAGCCCGCCACCGCCAGCGCCGCGATCCCCGCGAGCACGGCACGGCGGGATATTCGGCTGGGGCGGCGCACTGTCACGGAAAACTTCCTCGAACCCGGTGGAGGGCTGCCGCCCCCTGCTGAGACCTGGACATCTGTTCCCGGGACCACCAGGTCTTCGGGCCGAGGTGAACGACAGATGAACACATGGACCACCCCGTCTCATGCACCTTACACGCCGCCCGCCGGGCGGCTCAGGCCCGGAGGGGGCGGGGCGGGGTGCGGGTGAGGACGATCGCGACGATCACCAGGAGGCCGCCGAGGGCGGTGTTCCAGTGCACGGGTTCGGCGAGCAGCAGGGCGCCCAGGGCGGTGGACCAGAGCGGGGTGACATAGGTGACGGTGGCCGCGACGGTGGCGCCGGCGGTGCGGACCAGGTTCAGGTTGAGGATGTAGGCGACACCGGTGCCCAGGGCGCCGAGTACCAGCAGGGCCAGTGCGGCGGCGGCTCCGGGCCAGTGCGGTGCGCCGGCCGCCGCCGGGGCGATGAGGGCCAACTCGGCCGTGGCGCAGCTGATCTGGAGGGTGGCCAGGCTGGTCGTGCTGTGCGGGAGGTCGGAGAGGAAGCGGCGGGTGTAGGCGAAGCCGGCGCCGTAGCAGGCCGTGGCGAGCAGACAGGCCAGGCTGCCGGCGGGCTGGCCCGACTCGATGCCCCGCCACACCCCGAGCACCACCATGACCCCGGTGAAGCCGAGGGCGAGCCCGGTGGCCCGGCGCGCTCCCAGGCGTTCACCACTCGCGGTCAGCAGCGCGAACAGCAGGGTGAACAGGGGAGTGGTGGCGTTCCACACCCCGGCCAGCACCGAGCTGATCCGGGTCTCGCCGAAGGAGAACATGACGAACGGCGCCGCGTTCAGCAGCACCGCCACCACCGCCGAGTGCGCCCAGGCACGGGCCTCGCACGGTACCGCCTCGCGCCGGACGGCGAGGATCGTCCACAGCGCGGCGGCGCCCAGTACGCAGCGCCACAGTGCAACCCAGACCGGTGGCACGCCGGCGTCCACCGCCACCTTGATCAGTGCGAAGCTCGCACCCCAGATCGCCGACAGCGCCATGAAACCCGGCCACCACTGCCGCACCTCGTCACCTGCTTCCGTTCCGGGACCGGCCGGGCCACGGGCAGGGACCCTGGCGCCGGCCGGTCCGACCCACCGGGCCCGAGCGGGCCCGTGGACACACCGTGCCGAAGCGGGTGATCATGAGTCCAACAAGTGACAGCACGGCAGGGATGAGGGTTGCTCATGTCGGGCGGAGTGAACCTGGCGCAGTTGAGGGCGCTGGTCGCCGTCGCGGAGAGCGGTGGATTCGGCGCCGCGGCAGGGGAGTTGGGCATCAGCCAGTCCGCGGTCTCGCACGCCGTCGCGGCCCTGGAACGCGCCGTGGGCGCACCCGTGGTGCACCGCACCGGCCGGGTCAGGCCCACTCCGCTGGGCGAACAGCTGCTGCCGCACGCCCGCGCCGCCACCGCCTCCGCCGACGCCATCGCGGTCATCGCCGCCCGGCACCGGGGCGGCCCCGCCGGCACCGTGCGGTTGGCCGCGCCCACCACCGTGTGCCAGGGGCTGCTGCCCGGGCTGCTGGGAGAGTGGCGCGCGGCGCATCCGCGGGTCAAGGTCCGGATCTTCGAGGGTGAGGACGACGAACTCGCCGCGTGGCTGGCGACCGGTACGGTCGACGCCGCAGTCCTGATCGACCCGGACCCCGCCCCCGCCGGGTCGCTGCAACTCGCCCAGGACTCCATGCACGCGCTGCTGCGCCGGGACCATCCGCTGGCCGGGCAGCCGGTGGTCGACGTCCGGGACCTGGAGGACGACGTCTTCCTGCTCTCCGAGGGTGGCTGCGAGCGCCACATCCGGGAGATCTACCGCCGGATCGGCGCCCGCTTCACCCCCACCCACCGGATCCGCGACGTGGGCACCCTGATCAGCATGGTGCACGCGGGCATCGGGGTCTCGGTGATGCCCGCGCTGGCCCACGCCATGATCCCGGCGGGCTGTGTGCTGGTCCCGCTGCTCCCGCGGGTGACCCGCCGGCTCGTCCTCACCGGGCCGTCGGACCGGCCCTGGCATCCGGCCCTCACCGCGCTGGTGGCGACGGCCGGCGGCGTCCCTGCCGGATAGCGGTCAGCGGAAGCAGTACGAGTCCGAGGAGGCGTCACCGCCGCTCAGGTGGGTCTGGTGCACCCGCAGGCCCCGGAAGTCCGCGCCGTGCGGGAAGAAGCGCGGATCCACGGTGAGCCCGCCGTTGACGGTGTCAGCGTCGAGCTTGATCATCCACGGGTCGATGCCTCCGGGGTAGAACTGGTCGTCCCAGGAGCCGTAGAGGGAGTTGGTCAGGTAGACCCGCTTCCCGTCCCGGCTCAGCTCGACCATCTGCGGGCCGCCGGTCAGCGGGACGTCGGGCGCGGTGGGGTGCGGGGCCCGGCCGGTGATGCCGCCGAGCCGGACCGAGCCGGTCTTCCTGGGGTGGAACGGGTCGGTCACGTCGTACTGGAAGAGCTCGCCGGTGCCCCAGGCCGAGACGTACAGCCAGCGGTCGTCCACCGACAGGTTGATGTCGGTGACCAGCGGCGGCACCGCGCCGAAGGGCTGCAGGGCGGGCGGCAGGTCCTCGGTCTTGGCCGGCTCGGCGGGGATCTCGATCACCTTGCGGGCGGCGAAGGCGGCGCCGTCGCGGTACCAGAGCCAGACCGAGGCGGACAGGTCCTCGACGTTGGTCACCACCCCGACGAAGCCCCACTGCTGCTCCGGATCGTGCGCCGGGCGGAGTTCCAGCACCATCTGGTGCTCGTCGCCGAGGTCGATCCGCTGCAGGTGCCGGCCGGAGTCGAGCTCCCAGAAGTGCAGGGCGTGGCCGTACTTGCGGCCCAGCAGCAGCTCGGGCACCACCCCCTCCTCCACCATCGACGGGGTGCCCCACTCGCTGGTGATGCCGACGTTGCCGGCCAGGTGCCACCAGATGTCGTAGGCGAGGTGCTGGGGGCCCCGGTCACTCTCCCAGGCGCGCAGCACCTCGAAGGTGGTGTGGTCCAGCAGCGCCACGCCGCCGGGGCCGTCCGCGCCGTCCGCACCGCCCAGGCAGGAGAGGAAGACGCCGTCCGGACCGCAGTGCAGCGTGTGCGGGCGCGAGTACCCGGCCGTGGCGGCGAGTTCCTCGGCGCTCACGGTCTTCACCAGCTTCGGCCGCACCGGGTCGGGCCGGGTGTCCATGACGTGCAGCCGGGAGGACCGCAGCCCCGGCAGCAGCAGGAACCTCCGCTCGGGGTTGCTGTGGCAGGCGTGGGCCAGCGCGCTGGAGCAGGCGTTCCAGCCGAAGTGGTGCAACTCGTCGCCGGTCTCCGGAAGTTCGGCGAAGTTGAGCACCCGGCCGTAGCCGGGTGAGTCGGGATCGGTGTCGACGGTGATCAGGGCGTCAGGACGGCTCGCGGACCGGTCGAACCCGACGACGTACGCGAGCTTCTCCGGAGGTGCGGCCACCGCCTCCGCGGGGGTCCGGTACAGCGACGGATCCGTGTGTCCTTGGGCGGCGTGCGCGTCTGCCATGACGACTCCTCAACTCGACCGGGAGCCCGGCCGGGAACAGGTACGGGGGAGTGCGATCGGAATGAGACAACTGCCCAGGCAGCCTTCCACACAACCGCGGGCGCGCCACGGGGCGCACGGGGGCGAAGGGGCGCGCGCTACGGCTGCGGTGCACCGGCGGACGGGATGCCGGGATCCACCTGAGTGGACGTCAAGCGGCCAGAGTGGAACGTGATGTGCGAGCGACTCGATGGGATGCTGTGAGCCAAGAGCGACCGGCATGCGACGCCACGGGCCCCGTTGCCGGTCGGTCCACGCACAACGCCCCTTGATCGGAGACGCCGGTGACCGAGACCAAGAACCCCACGCTCACGCCCGAGCTCTACGCCTACGTGCTGAGCCAGAACCCGCCGCTCGATGCGGTGCAGCAGGAGCTGGTCGAGATCACACACAGCACGTACGCAGACAGCGCCGGCCTGCAGACCGCCCAGGAGCAGGGGCCGCTGCTGGCGTTCCTGGTCCGGCTGATCGGGGCCCGCAGGATCGTCGAGGTCGGCACCTTCACCGGGCTGTCCGCACTGTCGATGGCCCGGGCGCTGCCCGAGGACGGCAAGTTGATCACCTGCGACATCTCCGAGGAGTGGACCGGGGTCGGCCGGCGGGCGTGGGCCAAGGCGGGTGTCGCCGACCGGATCGAGCTACGGATCGCGCCCGCGATCGAGACGCTGCGCGCGCTGCCCGAGGAGCGCTGGATCGACCTGTCCTTCATCGACGCGGACAAGGCCAACTACCCGCTGTACTGGGAGGAACTGGTCCGCCGGACGCGGCCCGGCGGGCTGATCGTCCTGGACAACACCCTCTTCCAGGGGCAGGTCGTCGATCCGGACGCCACCGGCAGCGCGGGGGCGATCCGGGACTTCAACGAGGTGGTCCGCACCGACAAGAGGGTCGAGGCGGTGCTGCTCACGGTCGCGGACGGGCTCACCCTGGCCCGCCGGCTGGACTGAGCCGGACCGCCCCGGCGGTCCGCACTCCGAAGCGGCATGGTCATGACGGAGTATCGGTGGAGCCCGCATGGAGCGGCCGCGCCGGTGGTAGGTCCTGGAGGTTCGCGGTTGGTGCCGGCCCGAGGACGACCGGCCACCACCGGCTCCAGCCGACCGACCAGCCGACCGGCCGGGCGACCGACCGGGCGGCCGACCTCCAGGGGATGACCGGATGCACTCTGCGCGCAGGACCAGATCCACCGGAGCCCGCGGGGCGCTGCTCCCGCTGCTCGGTGCCGTGCCGTTCGCCGGGATCCTCGGCGGCGTCTTCTTCGCCAACCGGGTGACGCCCTATGTGCTCGGGATGCCCTTCCTGCTGTTCTGGATGGTCCTCTGGCTGGTGCTGGGATCCGTGGTGACGGGGGTGGTCTACCGGCTGGATCCGAGCAACCGGGAGCCGGCCGAGGCCGAGGAGGCCGGCTCGTGACCGCACTCGCCGTCATCGCGGCCTTCCTGCTGCTCGCCGTCGGCCTGGGGCTGCGGGCACGGCGGGGCAAGGACATGGACCTGGAGCAGTGGTCGGTCGGCGGCCGGGGCTTCGGTTCGGTCTTCGTCTTCCTGCTGCTGGCCGGGGAGATCTACACCACCTTCACCTTCCTCGGGGCCTCGGGCTGGGCGTACGGGAAGGGCGGACCGGCCTTCTACGTCCTCGCCTACGCCTCGCTCGCGTATGTGATCTCGTACTGGCTGCTGCCGGTGGTCTGGCGCTTCGCCAAGGAGCACCGGCTGCTGTCCCAGTCCGACTTCTTCGCGCGGAAGTTCGACAGCCCGGCGCTCGGAGCGCTGGTCGCGCTGGTGGGTGTGGTGGCGATGGTGCCGTACCTGGTGCTGCAGCTCACCGGGCTGGGCATCATCGTCTCCACCGCCTCGTACGGGCACGTCTCGCCGCACACCGCGGTGGTGATCGGCACGGTCGCGCTCACCGGGTACGTCACCATCTCCGGGATCCACGGGGCGGCCTGGACCGCGGTGGTCAAGGACGTGCTGATCCTCGGGGTCGTGGTGTTCCTCGGGATCTACCTGCCGCTGCACTACTCCGGCGGGATCGGGCGGATGTTCCACGCCATCGATGCCGCCAGGCCGGGTTTCCTGACCCTGCCGCACCAGGGGCTGAGTCCGTGGTGGTTCGTCTCCACGGTGCTGCTCTCGGCGCTCGGCTTCTACATGTGGCCGCACACCTTCAGCGCCACCTTCAGTGCCAGGGACCCGAAGGTGTTCCGGCGCAACGCGGTCGTCCTGCCGCTGTACCAGCTGATCCTGCTGTTCGTGTTCTTCGCCGGGTTCGCCGCCGTGATCGCGGTGCCCGGCCTCAAGGGTGCCGACGGGGACCTCTCGCTGCTGAAGGTCACGGTCAAATCCTTCGACCCGTGGTTCGTGGGGGTCGTCGGCGGCGCCGGGCTGCTGACCGCGCTGGTGCCCGGCTCACTGCTGCTGATGACCTCGGCCACCTGCCTGGCCAGGAACGTCCTCCTGCCGCTGCGGCCGGGTACCGACGAGCGGACCGCAGGCCGGCTCACGAAGCTGCTGGTCCCGCTGCTCGCGGCCCTGGCCCTGGTGTTCACCTTCAACGGCGGCAGCACCATCGTGAACCTGCTGCTCATGGGGTACGCGCTGGTCACCCAGCTGTTCCCGGCGCTGCTGTTCGCGCTGGCCGCCAGGCGGTCGGTCACCAAGCAGGGCGCCGCGGCCGGGATCGTCGCGGGCGTGGCCACGGTCGCCGCCACCACGCTGACCCACACCACCGCCGGCGGCCTGCTCCCCTTCCTGCCGCAGGCGGTGAAGGACGTCAACATCGGGGTGATCGCGCTGCTGGTGAACACCGTAGTGCTGCTGGCGGTCTCCGCGGTCACCCGGCCGTCGGCCGTGGCGGCGGCGGTGCCCGCGGCCGGGGACGCGGGGTGAACGGGAGTTGCACGTTCCCACAGCAGCGAACTCGGCTGCCGCCCGGGCGAGTTGAGCCCGGCGCGCCGGCTGCGGGAGTGTGGACCTACCGGTCCCCGCCGGACCTGTGGAGCGAGGAGTACCTGAACCTGGTGGCCCTGGCCTGACACGGGACCGGTGCGGCCCGGGGCGCTGTACCCCGGGCCGCACGCCGGCTCAGGCGTCCGTCCGAACGGGCTTGCGGGCCTCGATCAGGAACCGGGTGGCGTGGGCGACGAACGGCCCCTCGCGCCGGATCAGCTCGTGCAGTTCCGCGAGGCGGTCCCGGTACTCGGCGACGGTGAAGCCCGGCACCATCCAGATCACCTTCCGCAGGAAGTAGACCACGGCGCCGATGTCGAAGAACTCCGTCCGCAGGGACTCGATCCGCAGGTCAAGCACCTCGAGGCCGGCGGCCTCGGCGGCCGCGCGGGCGTCCCCGTGGTGGCGCCCGCGCCGTACTTCCTCGGACTGCGGTCCGAGGAAGTACTCCACCAGCTCGAAGACGCTGGAGTGGCCGACGTGCTGGGCGAGGTACGTCCCGCCGGGCCGCAGGACGCGGGCGATCTCCGTCCAGTGGGCGGTCACGGGGTGCCGGGAGGCCACCAGGTCGAACGCCTCGTCGGCGAACGGCAGCGGCGGCTCGTCCCGGTCGGCGACCACCACGATCCCGCGCGGGTGCAGCAGCCTGGTCGCCTTGGCGACGTTGGGCGGCCAGCCCTCGGTCGCCACCGTCAGCCGGGGGAAGTTCCCCGCGCCCGCCAGGACCTCCCCGCCGCCGGTCTGGATGTCCAGCGCGGCGGAGGCGAGGGCCAGCCGCTCGCCCAGCAGTCGCTGGTACCCCCAGGAGGGCCGCTGCTCGGTCGCCCGACCCTCCAGCCAGGAGAAGTCCCAGCCCTCCACCGGGGCGGCTTCGGCCTCGGCCACCAGTTCGTCAAAGCTTCGCGTCGTCTGTGACATATCGGGATCATTGCGGCATTTCCGAGCGCAATCCAGCGAATTAACGTGTGCAGGGAAGGTGAAGGCGGCTGCGCGAGGGCGCGGTGGCGCGCGGGGTGGGCGTTCCCCGGGTGGTGTGTATGCCCTCTGAGCTGCGATGTCCCCGCTGGTTTTGCCGGGGGTTGACGCTTCGGGGATCGAAGCGTGTCTGCGTCGAGGCCGGGCCGAGATCTGACGGCTAGAAACTTGTTAGGCAAGCCTTTCCTGTCCTAGGTTTCTGTGTCGCCAGGCCGGTCCCGGCGCTTCCCGCCCGGGCGTGCGGGGGTGCCCCCGCATCCGACTGGCCCAGCCACTCGGGGTGCCGCCGTCAGGCCGGCCCCGCTCATCGCGGAGGACCCTCACCATGTTCGGAACCAGGATCGGTGCTGTCCGTCCGGCCGCGGCGCTGTCGCTGGCGACCGCGTGCGTGCTTGCGCTGGCCGCCTGCTCCAGCTCGGGCGGCAGCTCGTCGGACGGCCCCTCGCAGGCCGCCACCGGCGCCCAGGCGCTCGCCGGACAGACCATCACCGTCTACAGCGGCCAGCACGAGCAGACCGTCAAGGCGCTGGCCGCCGACTTCGAGAAGCGCACCGGCGTCAAGGTCGACCTGCGCTCCGGTGACGAGGCCGAACTCGCCAACCAGATCCTCCAGGAGGGCAAGGCCTCCCCGGCCGACGTCTTCTACGCCGAGAACCCGCCCGCGCTCACCGTCCTGGAGGAGCAGGGCCTGCTCGCCGCCGTCCAGCCGGACACCCTCAAGTCCGTTCCCGCCGGGGACAGTTCACCCAAGGGCGACTGGGTCGGCGTGTCCGCCCGCACCGCCGCCTTCCTGGCCGCCGAGGGCAAGCCCGCCGACACCGCGCCGCCGGCCTCGGTCCGCGACCTGGCCAAGCCCGAGTGGAAGGGCCGTCTGGGCATCGCACCCAGCGAGACCGACTTCGCGCCGATCGTCACCCGGATGATCAAGACCGACGGCGCGGACGCCACCAAGCAGTGGCTGCTCGGCCTCAAGGCCAACGCCAAGAGCTACGACAGCAACGAGAGCCTTGCCGCCGCGATCAACAGCGGCGAGGTCGAGGGCGGCGTGATCGACCACTACTACTTCTACCGCCTGCGCGACGAGAAGACCGCCGCCCAGACCCACGCCAAGCTGCACTACTTCACCAAGACCGACCCGGGCGCCCTGGTCGACGTCTCCGGTGCCGGCGTGCTCAAGGGCGGCAAGCACCAGCAGGCCGCCCAGGCATTCCTCGCCTACCTCGACAGCGCCCCCGCGCAGACGCTGATCGCCACCTCGGAGAGCTACGAGTACCCGCTGGTCGCGGGTGTCAAGGGGAAGGCCGAACTGCCCGCGCTGGACGCCGTCGGCGCGGTCGCCTCCGCCGCCGACCTCGGCGACGGCAAGGAGGCCCTCCAGCTGCTCCAGGACACCGGTCTCCTCGCGTGAGCACCCCGCACTCCGCACGGAGCACCGACAGCCCGTCACCGCTGCCGCGGTGGCGGGCCGCCGGCCTGCTCGCGCCGCTCGCCTTCGCGATCGTCGCCGTGGTCGCCTCACCGCTGGCCTTCGTCGTCGTCCAGGCCGGGCAGGCGGGCTGGGACCAGGCGCAGCGGCTGCTCGGCCGCCCGCTGATCGCCACCCTGCTCTGGAACACCGCCACCCTCGCCGCCGCCGTGACCGCGGCCACCGCCGTGCTCGGCTTCGGCGCCGCCTACCTGGTCGAGCGCACCGACCTGCCCGGCCGTCGCTGGTGGACCGTCGCCCTCGTGCTCCCGCTCGCCGTACCGGAGTTCGTCCGCGGCTACTCCTGGGTCTCGCTGTTCTCCTCGGTGCGCGGCTACTGGGGGGCGGTCCTGGTGATGACCTGCTCCCTCTACCCGCTGGTCTTCCTGCCGGTCGCCGCCACCCTGCGGCGCGCCGACACCGCCGCGGAGGAGGTCTCCCGCAGCCTCGGCCGAGGCCCGCTCGCCACCCTGTGGCGGGTCACCCTGCCGCTGACCCGGCCCGCGCTGGCCGGCGGCGCGCTGCTGGTCTCGCTCTACCTGCTCGGTGAGTACGGCGCCTTCGCGATGCTGCGCTTCACCACCTTCGCCACCGCCATCTTCACCCAGTACAAGTTGGGCTTCGACGCCGCCTCGGCCGCCCAGCTCACCCTGGTCCTGGTGGCGCTCGCCCTGCTGCTGGTCCTGCTGGAGGCCGGATGCGGCCGTCGGGGACGGGTCGCCCGCAGGGGCGCCGTGGGCCGCCGGGCGGCAGTGGTCCGGCTCGGGCGCTGGAAGCCGCCGGCCCTCGCGGCGCTGGCCGCCCTGGTCGCCACCGCGGTCGGCGTACCGCTGTACGCCCTCGGGTACTGGCTGGTGGTCGGCAGCTCCACCACCCTGCCGTCCGCGTCCGTGCTCTCCGCCGCGCTCACCACCCTCGGCTACGCCGCCACCGCCGCGCTGGTGGCCACCGCGGCCGCCGTCCCCGTGGCGCTGTACGGCTGGCGGCGCGGCACCCGCCTGGCCAGGGCCGCCGAGCGCGCCGCCTACCTCACCCGCGCGCTGCCCGGAATCGCCGTCGCGCTCTCGGTGGTGCACTTCGCGATCCGCTACGCCGAGCCGGTGTACCAGCAGCCGCCGCTGCTGGTCGCCGGGTACGTGATCCTGTTCTTCCCGCTCGCGCTCACCGCCGTACGGGCCGCCCTCGCCCAGGTGCCGCCCGGCGTCGAGGAGGTGGCCCGCTCGCTGGGTACGCCACCGCTCGGCGTGCTGCTGCGGGTCACCCTGCCGCTCGTGCTGCCCGGCCTCGGCGCGGCCGCCGCGATGGTCGCGCTCACCGCGGGCACCGAGCTCACCGCCACCCTGCTGCTCCGCCCGACCGGCACCCAGACCCTGGCGACCCAGTTCTGGGTCTACACCAGCGGCCTCGCGTACGGCGCGGCCGCACCCTACGCGGCACTGATGACGGCGATGTCCGTGCCGCCCGTGCTGTTGCTCACCCGCCGCACGCTCGGCACCAACTCCCGTACGGAGGATTCGCGTTGAGTGGACTCAAGGTCAGTGGACTGCGCGCCGGGCACGGCCGGGCCGAGATCCTCTCCGGGGTCGACCTGGTGGTCGAGGACGGGGCGCTGGCCTGCGTCCTGGGGCCGTCCGGCTGCGGGAAGAGCACCCTGCTGCGGGTGATCGCCGGGTTCCACCCGGCCGCGGCCGGCCGGGTGTCCCTCGGGGAACGGACCCTGGACGACGGCCGGTCACGGCTGCCGGCCGAACGGCGGCGGATCGGGTACGTGCCGCAGGACGGCGCGCTCTTCCCGCACCTCACCGTCGCGGGCAACATCGGCTTCGGCCTGCCGCGCGGCAGGCGCCGCGAGAAGGCCGCCGAACTCCTGGCCCTGGTCGGCCTCGACGGCCTCGGTGACCGCCACCCGCACCAGCTCTCCGGCGGTCAGCAGCAGCGCGTGGCGCTCGCCCGCGCGCTCGCCACCGAACCCGAACTCCTGCTGCTGGACGAGCCGTTCGCGGCACTGGACGCCGCGCTGCGCACCGAGCTGCGGACCGAGGTCGCGGCCACCCTGCGCCGGGCCGGGGCCACCGCGATCCTGGTCACCCACGACCAGGAGGAGGCGCTCTCCTTCGCCGACACCATCGCCGTGATGCGCGCGGGCCGGATCGCCCAGCAGGCCGCCCCGCACGAGCTGTACCACGCACCCGCCGACGCCGCCGTCGCCCGCTTCCTCGGCGAGGCCAACCTGGTCCCCGCCCAGCTGGACGGGGCCAAGGCCGACACCGCCTTCGGCAGCCTCCCGCTGACCGCCGACGCGGGCACGGCCCGCCGGGGCCTGGTCCTGCTGCGCCCCCGTCAGCTCTCCCTCACGGCCGACCCCCTCCCCGGGGCCGTCCGGGCCCGGGTGACCCGCTCCCACTTCCGCGGTCACGACCACCGCGTCGAACTCCGGCCGGACCCGCAGGACGGCCTGCCCGGCAGCCTGATCGCCTACACCGACGGCCCGTGGCCGCACGACGATGCCTACGTCCGGGCGCAGGGCCTCGCCCACCCGCTGGACGAGTCCGAGGACACCCCCGCCGCCGTCGGCAGCTGAGACGGCCGGGGAGTCGTAGCCGGTCAGGAGGGGAGGACCAGGCGGTTCTCGTAGGCGAAGACCACGGCCTGGACACGGTCGCGCAGGCCGAGCTTGAGCAGGATCCGGCTGACGTGGGTCTTCACGGTGGCCTCGGCGAGGTTGAGCTCGGCGGCGATCTCGGCGTTGGACAGGCCCCGGGCGAGCAGGACCAGGACGCTGCGCTCCCTGGCGGTGAGGGCCTCGACCGCCTCGTCGGCGCGGGCCCGGCTGCCACCGTCGGTGGGCAGTTGGGACGCGAAGGTGTCGAGCAGGCGGCGGGTGATGCGGGGGGCGACCACCGCGTCCCCGGCTGCGACGGAGCGGATCGCCGCGAGCAGCTCGTCCGGCTGGGCGTTCTTGAGCAGGAAGCCGGAGGCACCGGCGCGCAGCCCGGCGAAGGCGTACTCGTCCAGGTCGAAGGTGGTGAGGATGAGGACCTTGGTGTCGGGGTTGGCCGCGACGATCCGGCTGGTGGCCTCGATGCCGTCCATCCCGGGCATCCGGACGTCCATCAGCACCACGTCCACCTGGCCCTCGGCGACCAGGCGGACCGCCTCGGCGCCGTCCTCGGCCTCCCCGGCCACCGCCATGTCCGGCTGGGAGCCGAGCACCAGTGAGAAGGCGACCCGCATCAGGGGCTGGTCATCGACCAGCAGGACTCGGATGGTCATCGGGTGTTCAGCTCCTGTCGTCGGGGACGGTGTCCGGCGCGGGGCCGTCGAAATCCGGTGCGGCACCGTCGGAGTCCAGTCCGGTGTCGTCCAGCACCAGGGTGGTGGCCACCCGCCAGCCGCCGCCGGGCAGCGGGCCTGCGACGAGCTCGCCGCCGTACGAGGCCGCGCGGGAACGCATACCGGTGAGCCCCTGGCCGGTGTGGCCGGTCGGACTGGTGTGGCCCTGGTGGGGTTTGGGGAACCCGTTGTCGCAGACCTCGACCGTGACGGTGGACGGGCCGCAGGCCACCCGGACCCGGGCGGTGGCGCCGGGGGCGGTGTGCTTGAGGGTGTTGGTCAGTGACTCCTGGACCAGCCGGTAGACGGTGAGCTGGGCGCCGGCCGAGACGGCCGAGTGGTCGCCCTCCAGGTGGAGTCCGGTACGCAGCCCGGCCGCCCTGACCTGCTCGACCAGCGCGGTGAGCTGGGCGATGCCGGGCTGCGGGTGGCGCAGCGCGTCGGGTTCGTCGGAGCGCAGCACACCGAGGAAGCGCCGCATGTCGGTGAGGGCGCGGCGGCCGGTTTCGGCGGACTGCCGCATCGCGGCGGTGGCCTTCTCGGGCGCGTGGGCGTTGGCGTAGACCGCGCCGTCGGCCAGGGCGACCATCACGGACAGGTTGTGGGTGACGATGTCGTGCATCTCCCGGGCGATCCGGGAGCGCTCCTCGGCCACCGCGAGCGCCGCTTGCTGGTCGCGCTGCCGCTCCAGGTCGTGGGCGCGCTGCCGCAGGGCGGCCAGCTGGGCGCGCCGGGCCCGGAGGTTGAGACCGAGCACCGCTGCCGCGGTGACGGTGCCGGAGAGCATGACGAAGACCTTGACCGAGGTGGCGAGCGGGCTGCCGCCGTGTTCGGTGATCGGTGTCCAGCGCAGTACGGCCAGCACCACGCCGAGCTCGGCGACCAGGTACGCGATCATGGTGCGCCGGCGCCTGCAGTGGGCGCCGACGGTGTAGAGCGCGAACAGCACGGCGATGTCGGCGGGCATGCCCCAGGCGGTGAGCCACTGCACGAAGGCGACGGCCGCGGTGACCCCGAAGACCGCGAACGGCACCCGGCGGCGGAAGGTCAGCGGCAGGATCAGGCCGATCTGCAGGGCCCACAGCCACGAGTGCGCGGAGAGGTAGCGGTGCTGGGGCGCCGAGGTGACCAGCAGCAGGGCGAGGGCACAGCCGAAGTCGACCAGGGTGGGGTAGCGCTCGGTGAGGATCCGCACCCGCAGCTGCCCGAGCTGCCCCCGCAGCCGGGCGACGAGCCCCCCGAACCCGGCGAGCCCCCGGGGCGCGCCGGTGCGGCGCGCCCCGGGGGCTGCGGAGGTCTGGTCGAGGCCGGTCACCGGGCCATTCTCTCCCAGCCGGCGGCACGGGCCGTCACGCGTCGCGCCGCTTGAGCACGACGGCGGCGCCGACCAGGGACGCCAGGACGTAGAGGCACATCACCCCGAAGCCCGTCCACGGGGCCAGGTCGTGCGGGCCCTGGTGCAGGGTGGCGAGGGCCTGGCCGGCGTTGCCGGGCAGGTACGGGACGATGTCGTCCTGCCAGGAGCTGGGCAGGGCCTCGGCCAGCAGCGGCAGGACCAGCAGGGTGCCGAAGACGGCGGCGATGCCACCGGCCGTGTTGCGGATCAGGGTGCCGATCCCGATGGCGAGCAGGCCGACCGCCGTCAGGTAGAGGCCCATGCCGAGGACGACCCGGGTGACGCCGGGCGCGGAGAGCGTGGTGTCCAGGTGCTTGCCGGCCAGGATGGTCTGGCCGACGAAGAACGCGATCACGCAGGAGACGGTGGCGACCACCCAGGTGATCGCGCCGAACACGGCGGTCTTGGCCCACAGCACCGGCAGCCGCTTGGGCACGGCGGTCAGCGAGGCGCGGATCATGCCGGTGGAGTACTCACCGGTGACCACCAGGACACCGAGCACGCCGATCGCCATCTGGGCCATGAAGTAGCCGCGCAGGCTGTGCTCGACCGGGGTGAAGTGGACCCGCTCCTCGGCCGGGAGGTGGTCCCAGCGGCTCATGGTGGCCCAGCAGAACAGTGCGCCGAAGCCGACGGTGAGCGCCACGCTCACCGCGAGGGTGATGTAACTGGAGCGCAGCGAACGGAACTTGATCCACTCGGAGTGGATCACCCGGGGCAGGGTGACCCGGCCGTCGCCGGCCCTGGTCGACGTCACGGTGGCGGTGCTCATGCTGCGACCTCCTGGGCCGGCGCGGTGGTGGTGACGGTGGCCTCGTACTCGACGGCGTCCCTGGTCAGCTCCATGAACGCCTCCTCCAGCGAGGCCTGCTGCGGGGTCAGCTCGAACAGGACCAGGCCGTGCTCGGCGGCCAGCCGGCCGATCCGCTCGCTGTCGGCACCGGAGACCTCCAGCACCTCCGTGCCCTGCTCGGCCGCCACCTCGACGTCCGGGAGGTCGCGCAGCAGCTTGCCCAGGTGCTCCGCGTCCGGGGTGCGGACGTGCACCTTGCCGCTGGACGCCTGGCGGGTGAACTCCTCGACCGAGGTGTCGGCGATCAGCCGGCCCCGGCCGATCACGATCAGGTGCTCGGCGGTGAGCGCCATCTCGCTCATCAGGTGCGAGGAGACGAGCACCGTACGGCCTTCGGCGGCAAGGGACTTGAGCAGGTTGCGGATCCACAGGATGCCCTCGGGGTCGAGCCCGTTGACCGGCTCGTCGAGGATCAGCGTGGCAGGGTCGCCGAGCAGTGCGGAGGCGATGCCCAGGCGCTGCCCCATGCCCAGCGAGAAGCCGCCGGCCCGCTTGCGGGCGACCTGGCGCAGACCGACCAGGTCGACCACCTCCTCCACCCGGCGGCGCGGGATGCCGTGGGTGGCGGCGAGGGCGAGCAGGTGGTTGAAGGCGCTGCGGCCGGTGTGCACCGCGCGGGCCTCCAGCATCGCGCCGACCTCGTGCAGCGGGGCGGCGTGGTCGGCGTACCGCCGGCCGTTCAGCGTGGCGTGGCCGGAGCTCGGCGTGTCCAGGCCGAGCAGCATCCGCATGGTGGTGGACTTCCCGGCGCCGTTGGGGCCGAGGAAGCCGGTGACGGCACCGGGGCGGACGGTGAAGCTCAGGTCGTGGACGGCGGTTTTGGGGCCGTAGCGCTTGCTCAGGCCGACGGCTTCGATCATGGTGTGGTCCTCGGGGGAGGGACTGTCGGGGCAGTCCAACGCTATTTTCCGGGATCGGCCGGGACGAGCGGCGCCAGGACGATTCACCCCGGGCGCCGGTGCGACGCGCGATGCAGCCCGACTACATCTCAAGACGGATGGCCGCCCGAACGGACGCGGCCACCCGTGGGCGGCCGGGCTACCGGAGGCCCTGGTCCAGCACCAGCCGGAAGGCCACCCGGGCCTGGCCGAGGCCGTCGTGGTCGGGCTGCGCCGGGATGCCGCCGATCTCCGCCTCGCCCGGGTCCGGGGTGAAACCCATCGCCCGGTGGAACGCGATCGAGCCGAGGTCGGCCGGCGAGGTGACGGCGCGTACCTGGTGGCGCCCCGCCGCGAGGGCGCCCGCGCAGAACCGGGTGTAGAGCCCCCGGGCCACCCCCTGGCCCCGGTGCGCGGATGCACTCCGACGAAGTGGATGTACGCCTGGGACCGGCCGTTCCCGGACCGGCCGTTCCCGGACCGGCCGTTCCCGGACCGGCCGGGGCCGCGACCGGCCCGGGGTCGCGGTCAGCCGGCCGGCCGCCCGAGCACGGCGGAGAGTTCGCCTGCCCCGACGGCCCGGGCGCGGACCCGCAGTTCGGGGCTGCGGCGGAAGCGGAGCGTGAACTCCGCCCACTGCCCGGCGCGCAGCGCGGGCGGGTCGGATATCAGGATGTCCGCGCCGTCCGGTGACATCGCCAGCTCGCCCCTGGCCGGGACGGTAACGGTCGGCGAGTAGGACCAGCTGCCGGTGGCGCCGAGCATCCGGTGCTCCTTCAGCGCGAGCCGGCCGGACCGGTCCCAGCTGACGCCGGTCAGTTCGTCGGGCACGTCACCGGGGTTGCGGACGGTGAGGAAGGCGGAGGCCGGTCCCGCGCCGGCCGGGACCAGGATCCAGCCCGTCCCCTCGGCCAGGACCGGCCGGGCCCGGCCGGCGCCGCCGAACGCCGTCCAGCCGGACAGCAGGACCAGGCACGCGGCGGCCGCCGTCAGCGGCGGGAGTGCGGCCCGTTTCACCGTGGCCTCCGGGCGGTCGCGCCGGTGCGGCCGGGGGCAGGCCGCCAGGTGCGCAGCCGCAGACTGTTGCCGACCACCAGGAGCGAGCTGGCCGACATCGCGAGGGCGGCGAGCATCGGGTTGAGCAGGCCGACCGCCGCCAGCGGCAGCAGGACGGCGTTGTAGCCGAAGGCCCAGAGCAGGTTGACCCGGATGGTGGCCAGGGTGCGCCGCGCCAGGCGCACCGCGTCGACCACCGCCTCGATGTCGCCGCGCATCAGGGTCAGCCCCGCCGCGCCGATCGCCGCGTCGGTGCCGGAGTCGAGCGCGATGCCGAGGTCCGCCGAGGCCAGTGCGACCGCGTCGTTGACGCCGTCGCCGACCACCGCCACCACCCGACCCGCCGCGCGAAGTCCGGCTACCACCTCGGCCTTGCGCTCCGGCGAGGCGTCGGCGTGCACCTCGGTGATCCCCAGCTGCCCGGCGACGGCGCGGGCCGCGCCCGGACGGTCGCCGGTCAGCAGTACGGTCTCCAGACCCAGCCCGCGCAGCCGGTGCACCGCCCGGTAGCTGCCCGGCCGCAGCCGGTCGCCGACCAGCAGGACCGCCGCCGTGCGGCCGTCCAGCTCCACCACCACCGCGGTCCGGCCGTCGGACTCGGCCCGGTTCAGCGCGTCCCGCAGGGCCGGCGGAAGGGCCGAGGGGTCGCCGGGCCGCCGGATCCGCACGCTCCGGCCACAGGCCGTGCCGTGGACGCCGTCACCCGGGGTGGCCGCGAAGCCGGTGGTCCTCGGCAGCTCGGACCCGCACCGCCGGCGGGCCGCCGCCGCGACGGCGCGGCCGATCGGATGCTCGGAGTGGTGTTCGACGGCGCCGGCCAGCAGCAGCACCTCGTCGGCCGACTCGCCCGGGGCGGTGACCGTTTCGGCGAGCTCCATGTGCCCGCTGGTCAGGGTGCCGGTCTTGTCCAGCACCACGGTGTCGATCCGGCGCAGGCTCTCCAGCACCTCGGGACCCCGGACCAGGACGCCGAGTTCGGCGCCGCGTCCGGTGGCCGCGAGCAGCGCGGTCGGGGTGGCGAGGCCGAGCGCGCACGGGCAGGCGACCACCAGCACCGCCACCGCCGCGGTGACCGCCGCCTGCGGATCGGCGCCCGCCCCCAGCCAGAAGCCCAGCACGCACACGGCGACCGCCAGCACACAGGGGACGAACACGCCGGCGACGGCGTCCGCCAGCCGCTGGGCGCGCGCCTTGCCGCTCTGGGCGTCGGCCACCAGCGCGGTGATCCGGGCGAGCCGGGTGTCCGCGCCGACCGCGGTGGCGCGTACCAGCAGCGAGCCGCCGGCGTTCACGGTGCCGCCGGCCACCCGGTCGCCGGGGCCGACCTCCACCGGGACGCTCTCCCCGGTCAGCAGGCTCAGATCGAGCGCCGAGGTGCCCTCCACCACCACCCCGTCGGTGGCCACCTTCTCACCAGGACGGACCACGAACTCCTGCCCCGGCAGCAGCTGTTCGACCGGGATCAGCCGCTCGGCCCCCTCCTGGCGGACGCAGACCTCCTTCGCCCCCAGCTCGGCGAGCGCCCGGAGCGCGGAGGCGCTGCGCCGCCGCACCCGGCCCTCCAGCATCCGTCCGCACAGCACGAACGCCGGGACGCCGACCGCGGCCTCCAGATAGACGTGTGCCGCACCGCCGCCGGCGGCGGTCAGCGAGAGGGGCATCCGCATGCCGGGCTCGCCCGCCCCGCCCAGGAACAGCGCGTACGCGGACCAGCCGAAGGCGGCCAGAACGCCCAGGCTCACCAGGGTGTCCATGGTGGCGGTGGCGTGCCGCAGCCCCTGCCAGGCGCGGCGGTGGAAGCCGTACGAGCCCCAGCCGACCACCGGCAGCGCAAGCGCGAAGCAGACCCACTGCCAGGCCCGGAACTGGAGCGAGGGCACCATCGACAGCACGATGACCACGGCCGCCAGGACGGCCGTCACCACCAGCCGCGGCCGGTCCTCGGCGGGTTCGGCCCAGTCGGCGGCGGTGGCGGCGCGGTCCAGGACCGGTTCGGCGGTGTAACCGGCGCGCTCGACCGCCGCGACCAGCTCGGCCGCGCCGACCTCGACCGGGTGCACCACCCTGGCCCGGCCGGTGGCCAGGTTGACGCCCGCACTCACGCCCGCGATGCGGGCCAGCCGCTTCTCCACCCGGGAGACGCACGCCGCGCAGGTCATCCCGCCGACGGCCAGGTCCGTGGTGGTGACCTCACCGGCCTTGGTGGGGGCGCTCATCGGCCCGCCCCCGTGTCGTGCCCGCCCATGCCGTGCCCGCCCATGCCGGGCATCCGGTCACCCGGGTCGGCCGGGCCGCTGCCGCCCGGTGCCAGGCCGGGTGCGACCGGGCCGGCTGCCCGGCCCGCCGCGAAGGCGCCCAGGAAGACGACGAGGAGGAGCAGGGCGAAGCCCAGCAGGACGACGGATGGGCGGGTGCCCGGTTCGGTTGCTTCCACACCACACCAGTCGGACCGCCGGGCGCGCGAGTTCCCGGGTGGTACGGCCGGGGCGCAAGGGGCGGGAACGGCGGCAGGGCCGCGGCGGCAGCGGTGGGGGTGCAGAGCTGTGGGCCCGGACGCGGTGGTGCTCGGAGCGGAACGGCCGCGATGCGCGGTCATATGACTTGTGCGGCGGCCGCGCGGCCATTAGGAGGATTCTGGCCACACGGAAAATGACGCCGAGTCATGTGCCCCTGCTTGCTGGCATCTTGAGGGGAAAAGCCGCAGTTCCCGGAAGGCGCAGCCATGCAGGCACCCCCCACCGACGGCATCACGTCGCTACCGCAGCAAACGACTCGCGAGCAACGGCCCGTACCGGACCCGTCCGCCGAGAGCCGCACCCAACTCACCTGGTGGATCTGGACCCTGGCCGCAGCGCTGTTCTTCGTCTACATGCTGCTGTCCCTGCGCATCCATCAGCGGATCCTCTCCAACAGCTATGACCTGGGAGTCTTCGAACAGGCCGTGCGCTCCTACGCGGAGGGCCACCTGCCCGTCTCCGAGCTGAAGGCGCCGGGCTTCCCCGTCCTCGGGGACCACTTCTCCCCGGTGCTGGCCCTGCTGGCACCCCTGTACCGGTTGTGGCCGTCGGCGATGGCCCTGCTGGTGGCGCAGGCGGCGCTGATCGCCTTCAGCGTCCTCCCGCTGACCTGCTGGGCCCGGCGGGCGCTCGGCTCGCGGGCCGCCGCGGTCGTCGGCGTCTGCTACGGGCTCTCGTGGGGGATTGCGAGCGGAGTCGGCTACGACTTCCACGAGGTGGCCTTCGCCGTCCCGCTCCTCGCCTGCTCGCTGTCCGCGCTCGGCAGCGGCCGGCTGCGCGCCGCGGTGTGGTGGGCACTGCCGCTGCTGGTGGTGAAGGAGGACCTCGGGGTCACGGTGGCGGTGATCGGCGTGTTGGTCGCGCGGCGCGGTGGACGCCGGCTCGGGTTCGGCACCGTCATGGCCGGTCTGATCGGAACGGTGCTGGGGCTGGCCGTGCTGTCCGCCCTCAGCCCGGACGGCGTGATGGCCCACTGGTTCCTGCCGAACAGCCCGGGCGGAGGCAGGGGCGGGCCGATGGATCTGCTGTTCCAGGGCACGATCGGAATGATCACCCCGGACACCAAGGTCATGACCCTGCTGCTGGTGCTGGCCCCGACCCTGTTCCTGGCGCTGCGCTCCCCGCTGCTGTGGACCGCCCTGCCGACCATGCTCTGGCGGTTCGCCTCGGGGCTGTCCCCGCACTGGGGCACCGGTTTCCACTACTCGCTGGTGCTGATGCCGATCGTCTTCGCGGCCTTCGTCGACGCGCTGAACCGGCGCAGCTCGCACCCGGCCAGTGTGCGCCGCTACCTCGCGGGCTCCGCCGCGGTCACCTGCCTGCTCCTGCCGCAGTTCCCGTTCTGGCAGCTGGTCCAGTCGGCCACCTGGCGGCCCGATCCCCGGGTCGCCACGGCGCACAGCCTGATGGACCGCATCCCTGACGGAGCCACGGTGCAGGCCTCCACCTTCCTGGTGCCCCAGCTCACCAACCGCACCAGCGTCAGCCTCTTCGGCTGGGCCGCGAGCCGCCCCAACCCCCAGTGGATCATGGTGGACACCCGGATGCCGATGAACAAGCGGTGGCCGCTGAGCATCCCGGACGAGCAGGCCGCCCTGGGCCGGGCCCTCTCGCACGGCTACCGCACCGTCGCCGAGCAGGACGGTTTCGTCCTGCTCAACCGCCCGGACTGAGCGGAGGGCGGAGCAGACGAGTGGGGTGCCGGTCGAGCCCGACCGGCACCCCACTCGTCTGTCCGCGCGGCGTACCGCTACCGCCCGTCAGTCCTCTGTCGCACCGTCACCGACTTGATGACGACGGGATTCTTCGGCTTCCCGTCGGTCGAGCCGTCCGCCGTCCCGTTCCTGGCGATCTCCTTCAGGACGTCCAGGCCGCTCGTGACCTTCCCGAACGGGGTCCACTCGGGCGGCATCCGGAGCTCGGGGTCGGCGTAACTGATGAAGAACTGGCTGCCGTTCCGGCCCGGGACCACCTTGGACATCGCCACCGTGCCGGCCGGGTACGAGGCGCCGGCCAGGTTCTCGTCGCGGAAGAAGTACCCCGGATCGGCCGCGCCCTCCCCGGTGGGATCCCCGCAGTCCAGGACGAAGATCCCCTTGGTGGTCAGCCGATGGCACCTGCTGCCGTCGAAGTAGCCCTTCCGGGCGAGGAAGGCGAAGGAGTTGGTGGCGCACGGCGCGCGGCTGGTCAGGGCCTCGATGGTGACGGTCCCCAGATTGGTGACCAGCGTCGCCGTGTACGGCCGGGCCGCGGCCGCGGAGTCGAAGGAGGGGAGCGCGGACTTTCCGGTCCCGGTACGGGTGTAGGTGCAGTCCGGCGGTGGCGGGGCCGGCGGCCTGGCGCCGGCGTTCTCGCCGGTCAGCAGGACGGCGCCCCAGGCGAGTGCGGTGCAGGCCGTGACGGCCGCGAGCGCGGTCGCCGCCGCCCTGGCCGCCCGTCGCCGTCCCACGGTGGTGGTTCGCGGATTCTGTTGCCGATCGCTGTCGGACATTCGGGCCCCGATGTTGGTGAGTGGCGGTGGGTCACGCGACAACGGGAGCGTATCCAGGCACTCGTGAATCAGCGGGCCGACGGGCCGTTCGCCGAAATGGTGTGCAAATCGGCCCGGTTGGGCGGGGCTTGGCGGTGTTCCGGGCCGCCGGGTGCCCGAGGACGGCGGACTCCTCCGGCCTCGGGCACGGGGGAGTCCGCCGCGATCCGGTGTCAGCCGTGCGTCACGCACTTGTCGGCGCTGTTGGACCACAGGCCCTGGAGGTCGAAGGTGCCGGTGCTCAGGGTGACGTAGGCGTCGAGCTGCACGCAGGCGTCGCCGATCTCGCCGCCGCCGCCGTTCCAACCGATGCTGGGCCAGAAGTCGGTGACGGTCTCGGCGTACTCATGGGTCTCGGTCGACTCGATGCCGGAGAGCAGACGGCCGTCGGTGAAGGTGGTGCAGGCGCCGGCGCCGCTGTCCGGGATGTACGGCAGGTTGGTGTAGGCGAGCTTGCCGTAGCTGGTGGTGGTGTAGTCGTGCCAGGCGCAGAAACCCGAGCCGGGGAAGCCGTCCGGGTGGGTGCCGGTGGGGGAGAGCACCACGTACTGGGCGTTGAGGTTGGGCGTCTGGGTGGTGTTGCCGAAGTGCGCGGCGGCCTTGCCGGCCTCGGCGGCGATCTGCGCGGTGGTCGCACTGCCCGGCGCCGCGGCCGAGTTGTCGAACCAGACCCCGCCCAGCGGCGAGGAGCTCGGGTGGTTGACGTGGATCCCCTTGCTGCCGCAGGTGGCGGTGCCCTTGGCGACACCCTCGCAGTACTGGTCGAGGATGGTGCCCCAGGTGTCCTGGGTGCCGTAGAGGCCCTTGAACAGCTTCTGCATGTCGGTGGCCACCCCGGCCGGGTCCGAGGACCACTGCGAGCCCCAGAAGACCAGGTAGACCTTGGGGTTGGGGGAGACCACGCCCTGGCTGGCGCTGGAGCCGACCTTCAGGGTGTCGGTGGAGGCGCGCTGCTGCTGCGCGGTGCCGCGGACCAGCGGCTTGACGCCGTGGTGGGCGGCGGCCGGGGCGGGTTGCGCCTCGGCGGTGGCGGCGGCGAGCGAGGTGGTGCCGAGCGCGGCCAGGGCCGCTGCGGCCAGGGTGTGGGCGGCGGCCTTGAGCGGGCGAATGCGCATGCGTCTGCTCCCGGGTGTGGGGGTGGGGGAGGGGCGAACTGCGTGCGTTCCGAGCGCCGACACCCAATCAGCTGGGTCCCCCTCCGTCCATAGGTTGGGATGACACTGCGCGAAGATTTTGCTGCTTCTATGCCAAAGGTCTTCTGTCGTACCGCTGTTGAGCACCGTGCGGGTGATGTGCGGAGCCGGAGCCGGCCAGTGGGGCAGCAGGTGGCCCGCGTCCTGCGCGAGCGTCGGCTGACCGTCATGCCGCTGTCCCTGCACGCCGTCAACGCGCTGGTCGGCGCACCCCGGCTGAAGTTGCTGCTGCCCGGCGGGGAACCGCGCCCGGGCGAGCTCGGCCTGACCGGTCCGCCGGCCGAGGCCTCGCTGGCCGCGCTGCGCTTCGACACCGCCGCCATCGGCTGCTGCGGGCTGAGCACGGCGAACGGCCTGACCGCCTACGACCTGGCCGACGCCGCCGTCAAGCGGGCCGCGAGCGCCTCGGCCCGCCGGGTCGTCGCCGTCGCGGACGCCGCCGAGTTCTCCCGCACCGTGCTCGCCCACGTCACCCCGGCGGCCGCCCTGCATGCCGTGATCACCGACGAGGCGGCCCCGGAGGAGGAGACGGCCGCCCTCCGCGCGGCAGGTGTGACGGTACGAGCGGTTCGAGCCGCGGGCCTACGAGGCCGTGCGCGGGATCCGCTGCTCCCAGTCGCGTTCGAAGACGACCGAGCCGCCCTCCAGCGCACTCAGATGGCTGTGCGCGATGAAGTGCGTCGCGTCGCAGGTGATCTGGGAGCGGGCGCGGACGGTGACGTCCCACCCGACGTCGGGGCGCTCCAGACGGATCGTCCAGTCCGTGCGGGTCTCGGCGCTGAGCGGGTCGTCGCTCAGGATCCGGTACGCCTCCACCGCGTGCTCGTCGTAGACCAGCCCGTCCGGATAGGTGCGCGAGCCGCCGTAGCCGGGGTCGACCTCCAGCCGCCACTCCCCGGTGGCGACGTCGTGGACCACCTGGCGCTCGGGCCGGGCGACCAGCGGTTCGGTGATGTGCACCCCCAGGCCGCCCGCCTGCTCGGGCGACTCGAAGGCGATCGGCGCCTTGCCGGCGTCGGCGGCCGTTCGGCGCACCGGCAGTGCCAGCACACTGTGCCCGGGGTCCAGTTCGAAGCCACCGGCCCACGGCTGCGGCCACACCCACGGCCAGTACGCGGAGGACAGCGCCAGCCTGATCCGGTGCCCGGCCGGGAACGCGTGCGCGATCCCGGCCAGCTCGAACTCCACGTCCTCGACGGCACCCGGGGTCCACTCCACCACGCGGTCGGGACCGTGGCGGGCCGTCAGGTTGAGCGCTCCCCGGGTGACCAGCGTGGACGATCCGTCCGGCGCCACGTCGCAGAGCCGGGCGACCACCTGCCCGCGCCGCCCCTCGCTCCGCACCCGCAGCCGCAGTCCGGCCCGGCCGAGGATCTCGACCGGTTCCGGCAGCGGCGGCGAGTCGAAGCAGACCGAGCGCCCGTCCTCGGCGCGCTGGTCGGGCGGCAGGTCGGCGGCGTGCCCGAACGGGACGAACCGCCCGGCGTCGACCCCGGTGTGCTGCGGCGAGCGGACATGGACGAAGCGGTCGTCGGACGGTGTTCCGGCCGTCCGCAGCACCTCGTCCAGGTCGTAGTGCACCTCCCGTACGTCCGGCGAGGGCCAGGACTCCTCGCGCACCCACCGCCCGGGGCGGTTGGCGTAGCGCGTGGCCGGCGGCACGGACTCGTTCATCCAGCCGCGCAGCGCCGGCTCCTTCAGGACGCCGGTGTCGACGTCCTTCAACCAGTGGTCCCACCAGCGCAGGGTCTCCTGGAGGAAGCCGATCGCCGGGCCGGGCGGCTGGCCGCGGTCGGGGTACTGGTGCGGCCACGGGCCGATGATCCCGCGGACGGGCGCGTCCAGGTGCTCGACCAGCCGCAGCACGGTGTCCCGGTACGGGTCGGCCCAGCCGCCCACGGCCAGCACTGCGGCCCTGATCGCGCCGTAGTCCTCCCGGACGCTGCCGCGCCGCCACTGCTCGTCCCGGGTCTGGTGGCCCAGCCAGCGGTGGACGGGCGGCTCCACCGCCGCCAGCCGCTCCAGCCACATCCGGCGCCAGTCGTCCCCGACGTACCGGGGGTCCGGCGGGCGCGCGCTGAAGGCCAGCATCGCGGCCGACCGGGAGTGCATGTCCACCGCCAGCAGCGAGCCGCCGAGGTAGTGGACGTCGTTGCGGTAGCGGTCGTCGGTGGAGCAGACGGTCACCACGGCCCCCAGCGCCTCGGGGGCCCGCGCCGCGATCTGCAGGCTGTTGCTGCCGCCCCAGCCGATCCCGATCAGCCCCACCCGGCCGCTGCACCAGGGCTGTGCGGCCAGCCACTCCACCACGGCGACGCCGTCGGCGGTCTCCTGCTCGCAGTACTGGTCGCCGGGCACCCCGCCCGAGTTGCCGTGTCCCCGGATGTCGACCCGGACGCTCGCGTAGCCGTGCCCGGCGTACCACGGGTGGCGCTGGGTGTCGCGCGGCGCGGTCCGGTCGCTGAGCCGGTACGGCAGGTACTCCAGCAGTGCGGGCACCGGCTCGTCGGTCACCGGCCGCCAGATCCGGGCGAACAGTTCCACGCCGTCCGCGAGCGGGATGCGCCGGTCCTCGCGGACGGTGGGGTACGGATACGAGGCGGAGTGCTGCATGGCGGGCTCCCGAGTGGTCAGTGTCCACGGTGCCTGATCGACGACCGAATCAGACAATAATGGACACTTCCTCCCAAATGAGACAGGGAATGGTTGGCCGTCAGCTCGCCCCGCCCGGTCGGGCAGTCACGTTCGGAGCGAGCGTGGCGCTGGCCTCGGCCGGGCCGTTCGAGCTGTCGTGGACCTTCTCGCCGCTCTCGCCCGTGCCGTCGTCGACGGCCGGGCCGTCGCCCCGGATCGCGACCACGATGCTGGCGAACGGGCTGGTGGCGAAGGGTGCGCCGGTGTTGCCGCCGACCCCGGTGCTGGTCATCGTCCGTCCTGACCAAGTGAGTTGATGGAGCACCGGATGTCGATGCCCACGGGTGGGGCCGAGTCTCCGCGCACCGAAGGGGGTGGTTGAAGGGGCTGGAGGTGGCGGAGCTCCGTACGGTCGACGACTGTCCGCGGACGGGAATCCGCGAATGAGTGGCCGTCGGGGGAATTTGCGGGAGCTGCGTGCGGGCGCCCTGTAGTTGCACATGGCTTGCAAATACGCATCGGTAGGGGGAAGGATGTCCCAGCTCAGCTGTGCCGCCATTCGGAGAGGACCCGTCATGTCTGCGCCAAGCCGTCTCCGTGACCGGCTCACCCGGGACGAGTGGATCCGCCTCGCCGGTATGGGAGGCTTCGTCCTCGCACTCCATGTCATCGGGTGGTTCACCCTGCTCGCGGTCATCGCGCCCAAGCACTACGACGTCGGCGGACAGGTCTTCGGCGCCGGGATGGGCCTGACCGCCTACACCCTGGGCATGCGCCACGCCTTCGACGCCGACCACATCGCCGCCATCGACAACACCACCCGCAAGCTGATGGGTCAGGGCAAGCGGCCGCTCTCGGTCGGCTTCTGGTTCTCGCTCGGGCACTCCTCGATCGTCTTCGGCCTCTGCGCCCTGCTCGCCTTCGGCATCCGCTCGCTGGCCGGCCAGGTCGAGTCCGACGACTCCAACCTGCACAAGGTCACCGGCCTGATCGGCACCGGCGTCTCCGGCACCTTCCTGCTGCTGATCGGCCTGATCAACCTCGGCGCGTTCAACGGCATCCTCAAGGTCTTCCGCAGGATGCGGCAGGGCGAGTTCGACGAGGCCGAGCTGGAGAAGCAGCTCGACAAGCGCGGCTTCCTGAACCGCATCCTCGGCCGGGTCACCAGGGCCGTCACCAAGCCCTGGCACATGTACCCGGTCGGCCTGCTCTTCGGCCTCGGCTTCGACACCGCGACCGAGGTCTCGCTGCTGGTCCTGGCCGGCGGTGCGGCGGCCTTCTCGCTGCCCTGGTACGCGCTGCTGGTGCTGCCGGTCCTGTTCGCGGCCGGCATGAGCCTGCTCGACACCATCGACGGCTCGTTCATGAACTTCGCCTACGAGTGGGCCTTCTCCAAGCCGGTCCGCAAGATCTACTACAACCTCACCGTCACCGGGCTGTCCGTTCTGGTCGCCCTGGTGATCGGCCTGATCGAACTGATCGGCCTGCTCGGTGAGAAGTTCGACATCACCACCGGCCCGATCGGCTGGATCGCCTCCCTCGACCTCAATCTGGTCGGCTACGCGATCGTCGGCCTCTTCGTGGTCACCTGGGCCGGGGCACTCGCCTTCTGGAAGCTCGGCAAGGTCGAGCAGAAGTGGTCCGCCGGCATGCGCGAGGCCGTCCCGGTGGCCGGCGACGGCGAGTAGGAACCGAAGCCGCACACCGCAGGGCCGCGACCGGGGTTGCCCCGATCGCGGCCCTGCGGTGTGTCTGCGGCTGTGTGTCCGCGGCTGTGCGTCAGCAGCGCCCGGGCGGGCCGGCCGTCCGGTCAGCGGCCCAGCGCCGCCAGTACCGCCCTGGCCATCACCCGCTCGCCGGTCACGTTCGGGTGGAAGGGCACGGCGGGGGAGCCGGGGAGGGCACCCTCGACCCAGCGGTCCGTGGAGCAGGCGTCGTGGCCCTTGGTGGGGGTGAGGGTGTCGACGTAGGTGGCGCCGCCCGCGGCGGCGGTGGTGGCGAGCATGGTGTTGAGCCGGCCGAGGATGGAGCGCAGGTAGGCGACGTCGCCGGTGGTGACCGGCTGGCGGCCGAAGCAGTCGTGCTCGTTGTCGGGGAGGACGGCCGGGTAACCGACCAGTAGGACCTTGGCGTTGGGGGCCTTGGCGTGGATCCGCTGGAGGGTGTCCGCGAGTTGCGGGGCGGCGGCGTTGATGCGGTCCACCAGGGTGTCCTCGCCGTACTGCCAGGACCAGGTGCTGAAGTCCCAGTGGCCGTGGGCGTAGTGGTCGTGGCAGGGGGTGCCGAGCGGGTTGACCACGGCGCCGGCGATGCAGGTGGCGATGACGTCGCCGATGCCGATGTCCGAGGTGCCGAGGTCGTTTCCGCCGATGCCGAGGGTGACCAGGTCGGTGTCGGCCTTCACCGCGTCCAGCTGCGGGTCGTTGACCCGGATGAAGAGGTCGTACTGGGGTGAGGTCATCGCCTTGATCTTGGCGGCCGCACAGGTCACATCGGTGTAGCTGGAGGTGCCGAGGGCGGCGGCGACCAGATGTCCGTAGTTGTGGTCGGAGCGCAGGCAGAGTCCGGCCGACTGGCCGGGCACGCCGGCCCCGGCGGCATAGGAGTCGCCGAGTGCGACGTAGTTGCGGCCCGTGGAGGCGTGGGCGGCCGGCGCACCGAACGCGGTGAGCGCGGCGGCCGCGAGGACGCCGCTGACCAGGGCGGTTGTGCGCTTCAGGGCATGGCGGAGCACGGGTTCCTCCTGGGGGAGAGAAACAGGCGGTCGGGTGGGGGCGGCCTTGTCATGGACGTTTCCGGCTACCGCTTAGTAAGTTACTGACGCGTTAACAGGTTGTCCAGATATTCGACCGGAGAAATCCGGGAATCTCCGCGGGGTATTCGCGGAATTACGCTCCTCGGTGGAGCGAATCGGTAATTCGGATACGCCGTGGAGCGAAATGCGCCGAGCGCTTGTTACCGACCGGTTGACCGGCGGCGGCCAAAGGCGCAGGATCGGACCGCCCCGCCCGCCAGTTCAGCCCAGCCGACCTCCGGAGGACCCCGCATGGCACTGGACGCCGACGTCATCGTCATCGGAGCCGGCCTGGCAGGCCTGGTGGCCACCGCCGAACTCGCCGACGCCGGGCGGAAGGTGATCCTGCTGGACCAGGAGCCGAGGGCCTCGCTCGGTGGTCAGGCGCACTGGTCCTTCGGTGGCCTGTTCCTGGTCGACTCGCCCGAGCAGCGCCGGATGCGGATCCGCGACTCGCACCAACTCGCCTGGCAGGACTGGCTCGGAACGGCGGGCTTCGACCGGGCCGAGGACCACTGGCCGCGCCGCTGGGCCGAGGCGTACGTCGACTTCGCAGCCGGCGAGAAGCGCAACTGGTTGCGCGCACAGGGGATCCGGTTCTTCCCGGTGGTCGGCTGGGCCGAGCGCGGCGGGCTGCTGGCCAGCGGCCCGGGCAACTCGGTGCCCCGCTTCCACATCACCTGGGGGACCGGCCCCGGCGTCGTGGAGCCGTTCGCCAGAAGGGTGTCGGCGGCCGCCGCCCGCGGACGGGTGGAACTGCGCTTCCGCCACCGGGTCACCGGCCTGTCGGCGAGCGCCGGAGTGACGGACACCGTCAGCGGCGAGGTGCTGGCGCCGAGCAACGTCCCGCGCGGCCGGGCCAGTTCGCGCGAGGCCACGGGGAGCTTCGAACTGCGCGCGCAGGCGGTCATCGTCGCCTCGGGCGGTATCGGCGGCAACCACGACCTGGTCCGCAAGGCGTGGCCCGCCCGGCTCGGCACACCGCCGGAGCGGATGCTCTCGGGCGTGCCCGCGCACGTGGACGGTCTGATGCTGGAGATCGCGGGCGAGGCCGGCGGCCATCTGATCAACGGCGACCGGATGTGGCACTACACCGAGGGCATCCGGAACTGGAACCCGATCTGGCCGAGCCACGGCATCCGGATCCTGCCCGGACCCTCCTCGCTCTGGCTGGACGCGCGCGGGCGGCGCCTTCCCGTGCCGCTGTTCCCGGGCTTCGACACCCTCGGCACGCTCGAACACATCATGACCACCGGCCACGACCACACCTGGTTCGTGCTCACCCAGAAGATCATCGAGAAGGAGTTCGCCCTCTCCGGCTCCGAGCAGAACCCCGACCTGACCGGCCGCAGCATCAAGGACGTCCTGGGCCGGGCGCGGTCGGGCGCACAGGGACCGGTCGAGGCGTTCAAGCGCAACGGCGCGGACTTCGTGGTCGCCCGTACGCTGCCGGAGCTGGTCCGGGGGATGAACGCGAAGACGGACCAGCCGCTCATCGACGAGGCCGAGCTGCGCCGCGAGATCGAGGCGCGCGACCGCGAGATGGCCAACCCGTTCAGCAAGGATCTCCAGGTGACGGCGATCCACGGCGCCCGCCGCTATCTGGGTGACCGGCTGACCCGTACCGCCGCCCCGCACCGGCTGCTCGACCCCGGGGCGGGCCCGCTGATCGCGGTACGGCTCAACATCCTCACCCGCAAGTCGCTCGGCGGACTGGAGACCGACCTCTCCGCCCGGGTGCTGCGGGCGGACGGATCGCCGCTGGAGGGCGTGTACGCGGCCGGGGAGGCGGCCGGCTTCGGCGGCGGCGGGGTGCACGGCTACCGCTCCCTGGAGGGGACCTTCCTGGGCGGCTGCCTGTTCTCCGGCCGGATCGCCGGCCGGGCGGCGGCCCGCGCCACGGCGTGAGACCCGCACCCGCTCGTCTGCGACCCCTCACCGAACGCCGTCCAAGGAGCGCGAGCAGCACTGGTGCGCTCCCTCCGTACCTCGAGGCGCCCAGGTGGGCGGTCCGGGGCGGTACGCCGGGGCGACATGCGGCGAAGGAGCGCCACCCGGCGCGGCCGGACGGGCCGCGGGGTGACGCTCCCGACGAGCGGTGGCGTCAGCGGTTGACGTAGACGCTGTCCATGAAGTCCATGAGCTGCTTGTCCGTGAGGCGCTGCCCCTCACGGTGGCCCATGGCCAGGTCGGCCTCGCTGATCATGCCGACCAGTCGCTCGTTCTCGATCACCGGGATGCGGCGGATCTGGTGCTGCTCCATCTTCTTCAGCACCGTGTCCATGTCGTCGTCGGCGCGGACGCAGTGCAGATGGCCGGCCAGGTCCATGGCCCTCATGTTGGCCGGGTCCTTTCCCTCGGCGATACATCGGATGACGATGTCCCGGTCGGTGATGATGCCCTTGAGCTTCTGGTCGGTACCGCAGATGGGCAGGGCGCCGACGCCCTTGTCCCGCATGATCTTCGCGGCCTTGTCCAGGGTCTCGTCGGCGTTGATGCACTGGGCGCCGGCGTGCATGACGTCACGTGCTGTGATCACGGTCTAATCCTCCTCGGTCGCTCCGCTCCGGCGGCAGCGCCGTTCGCAACCGCTCGAGACGCGGGCGGAGAGTGGCGATGTGGTCACCATAAGCACCGGCGGGCCGGCGCGCGCGGCGGAGCAGGTGGAGGAGGGGCGAGGGCAGGTGGAGGAGGGGCGAGGGCAGGTGTCCCTCCGTCGTGGCGGGCGGTCCGCCCAGGCGCCGCCCACTGACCGCCGCCCCGCACCACCGGTTCGGCCCCGGCGGCCGGTGGTGCAGAATCTGGTGATCACGGGGGTGTTCATCGCCGCTCCGGTGACCTGGGACCTGATCGGCGCGCCAACTGCCGCCCGGTGTCGCGGGGGCACGGGGGTCCACCGTGATCGTCGGTCTCAACGGCCTGCGGCTGCCGCGCGATCGGGTGCGGCGGCGGGCCCTGACGGAAGGAAACCGATGGCTCGTCGTGCCGCCGGTAAGCAGCTGCCCACCGACCCGGCTGCGGCCAACGCGTCCAAGCAGGCCCGGCGTTCGAAGGCGTCCGGTGCCGACGCGGGCTGCACGGTGACGGTCTGCCGGGGTTGCTGCTGCGGCACCACGGCCAAGCACCCCGAGGTGGACCACGCGGCACAGCTGGTACGGCTGCGCGAAGGCGTCGGCGAGGCGGGCCGGGTGCGGGCGGTGCCCTGCCTGGACGCCTGCGACCACTCCAACGTGGTCGTGGTCAGCCCGTCGGCGGCCGGACGGCTGGCGGGCGGCCGCCCGGTCTGGCTCGGCTGGGTGCTGGCCGACGACATGCTGGACGAGATAACCGAGTGGGTACGGGCAGGCGGCCCCGGCATCGCCGAACCGCCAGGCACCCTGGACCTCCAGGAGTTCGCGGTCTCCCGTCGCGTCCGCGAGGGCCTGCGCGACTGACGGTGCGCCCCGGCACGGGTCCCGGGGGCCGGCTCCCGTGCCGTACCCAGGGGCACGGCGAGCCGCGCGAGCCCGCCGCTGGGCGCGCACCCGAGGGCCCGCACCCGAGCGCCTCGGCTGCACGGGCGCTGCGACGAGCTGCCATGATGGGCCGCATGGAAGACCAGCGCGCACCCGGCACGGCGGAGCTGAACGGAAGGCCGGTGAGCCCGGCTGAGCTCCAGGCGCTGGCGCTCACCGGTTACGGGCACTTCACCACGATGCTGGTGGAGGACGGCCGGGTGCGCGGCCTGCCGCTGCATCTGGAGCGGCTGGCCCGGGACTGCCGCACGGTCTTCGGGACCGAGCTGGACCTCGGCCGGGTACGGGAGTTCGCGCGCCGGGCAGTACCGGCCCGGGGAGCGGTGGTGGTCCGGGTGACCGTCTTCGACCCGGCACTGGACCTCGGCACGATCGGCTCGCCCGCCGAGCCGCAGCTGCTGGTGACCTCCCGCCCGGCGGGCGGGGCGGGGCCGCTCCCGCCGCTGCGGGTGCGTTCGGTGGCGTACCGCAGGGACCTGCCCGCGGTGAAGAGCGTGGGCCTGTTCGGCTCGCTCTGGCACCGCCGCCAGGCGCAGCGGGCGGGCTTCGACGACGTGCTGTTCGTGGACGGTGAGCGGGGGATCTCCGAGGGCAGCACCTGGAACATCGGGTTCGTCCGCGGCCGGCAGGTGGTCTGGCCCGAGGCCGACCACCTGGTGGGGACCACGATGGAGCTGCTGCGGGGGCTCTACCGCTGCGACTTCGAGCGGGTGGGCCTGGCGGAGGCGGCGGGTTTCGAGGCCGCGTTCGCGACCAATGCCGCCATCGGCGTGCGGGCCGTCGGCGGGCTGGACGGGCTGACCCTGCCGGCCGAGCACCCGGTGATCGAGGAACTGCGCGCACGGTACGCGGCGCTGCCCGGCGATCAGCTCTGAGCGGATCCGGTCCGCTCACGGCGAAGTCGGGTTCCGGTCAGGCGGGCCGCGATGAAGGATCGGCGGCATGGAGACCTTGGAGATCCTTCCGGAACGGCTGTACCTGTTGGGTTGCGGGATCGGGCACGTCTACCTGTGGTGTGACCCCGGGGAGTTGACGCTGGTCGATACGGGCGTGGCCGGCTCCGGGACGGCGATCGCGGAGGCGATCCGGGGGATCGGACGCGACCCCGGCGAGCTGCGCCGAGTGCTGCTGACCCACTGTCACGAGGACCACGCGGGTTCGGCGGCGGAGATCGGCGCGTGGAACGGCGGCTCGGTCCAGGTGCTGGCGCACCGGCTGGACGCTCCGGTGATCCGGGGCGAACGGCCCGTGCTGCCACCGGTGTTCGACGACGCCCCGACGTGGGAGCGTGAACTCTGGGCGGCCAAGCCCGAGTTGCCGGCGGCACCGCCCGCTCGGGTGGACGTCGAGCTGACGGACGGCGACACCGTCGAGTTCGGCGGCGGGGCGAGGGTGGTGGCGGTGCCGGGGCACACGGAGGGGAGCGCCGCGTTCCACCTGCCCGGCCCGGGCGTGCTGTTCACGGGGGACGCGGTGGCCAACGTCGCCGGACGGACCATGCTCGGGGTCTTCAACCTGGACCGGGCGCGGGCGATCGAGTCCTTCCGCCGGCTGGCGGAACTGGACGTGCGGGTGGCGGTCTTCGGTCACGGCGAGCCGATCACCAGCGGCGGCGCCGCCGCCCTGAAGGCCGCGGCGGCGACCGCCGTCTGAGGGTGGAGCCGAGCGGTCAGGCGGTGTTCTCGGCCTGGGCCATCCAGGAGTACTTCTCCAGGTCGGCGGTGAGCCCGATCAGGATGTCCTGACTGACCGGGTCGGGGTCGGCGGTGGCGGCGATCCGCTCGCGCATCCGGACGATCACCGCGCCCAGTGCCGCGACCAGGGTGCCCACCGTGGCGGAGTCGGTGACGGCGCCCTCGGGAGCGGTGGCGATGCCGCTGCTCCCGGACACCGTCTTGGCCCGCCCGTCCGGGGAGACGCCGATGGCCGCCGCCCGCTCGGCCACGGTGTCGGCGTGCTGCCGGGCGATGCCGACCACCTCGTCCAGCTGGAGGTGCACCGAGCGGAAGCGCGGCCCGACCACGTTCCAGTGCAACTGCTTCGCCACCAGGGACAGATCGATCAGATCGACCAGTGCGCCCTGCAGTGCCTCCCCGACCACCTTGCGGTCGGCCTCCGGCAGGGGGCTCTTGACTCCGTACATCGGCTCGGTTCCTTCCGGTGCGACTTCGGTGACTGGTGTGCGACTCCGGTGACTGGTTCGACTTCAGCGGCTGCTGCTGTGGTGACCATGGCCCGGTTTCGCGGGTCAGCCTCTCACAGCAGCACCACAAAACGGTCATATCGCTCAATGTGCCGGGGTGTCCCCGCCGCTGCTCCTCGCCTGCTCGGCACCGGCGCGGGTCGTCCGGCCTCGTCCCGCACTCGACGAGGAGCCTTCAGTCAAACCATCGTCAAATGACTGCCGGTCAGGAGACCCTCCATCACAGGTGAATCACCGATTCTTTGCGAACACATGGGCGAAACTTGCGGTCTGGCACATCGACACGACAACGGTTGTTCACCGGATGTCCGTGTGCAGGCAATCCACCGCTGCGAATCTCCACGCCATGGATATCCCACGCATGGGCGTGCCCGAGAAGCTCGCCGACCGGATGAGCATGGCCGAGCAGCACGAGTACCTGCGCAGCAGGTTCTCCCGTCGCAAGGCGCTGCGGATCGGCGCCATCTCGGTCGGTGCGGTGGCCGTCGGCGGCGCGCTGGGCAGCGGCACCGCTTTCGCCGCCCCCGCCACTCCGGGCCTGCTCGCGGCGAGCGCCACGGAGGGCATCAACGGTTCGCTGGTCGCCCCGATCGGCCGTCACCTGGCCTTCGGCGCCGAGCCGGACACCCAGTTCCGGATCTCCTGGCAGGTCCCGGCCCCGGTCAAGCGGCCGTTCCTGCGCTTCGGCAAGCACCCCTGGTCGCTCAGCCACAAGATCCAGGCCGAGGTGCGCGCCCTGCACACCCCTGCGCTGACCCCGACCGGCACCCCGGTCGACCAGTACTACCTGCACGTCTCGCTGGACGACCTCGACCCGGACACCACCTACTACTACGGTGTCGGCCACGACGGCTTCGACCCGGCCTCGCAGCAGGCCATCTCCACCCTCAGCACCTTCCGCACCGCGCCGTCCCGGGACTGGCGCTGGGGCAAGCCGTACGCGCCGTTCACCTTCACCGCCTTCGGTGACCAGGGCGTCAGCTCGCACGCCGCCGGGAACGACCACGTCATCCTGGCCCAGAAGCCGTCATTCCACCTGCACGCCGGCGACATCTGCTACGCCGACCCGATGGGCCAGGGTCAGGACTCGGACAAGACCGCGTACAACGCCAAGACCTGGGACGACTTCCTGGTCCAGACCGAGACCGTCGCCTCGAGGATCCCGTGGATGGTCTCCTACGGCAACCACGACATGGAGGCCTGGTACTCGCACAACGGGTACGGCGGCGAGGACGCCCGCTTCTACCTGCCCGACAACGGCCCGGACCCGCGCAAGGCCCCCGGTGTCTACGCCTTCAAGTACGGCAACGTCGGCGTCATCTCGCTGGACGCCAACGACGTCTCGTACGAGATCCCGGCCAACCTCGGCCTCACCGCGGGCAAGCAGACCAAGTGGCTGGACCGCAAGCTGTGCGAGCTGCGCTCGGACGACAGCATCGACTTCATCGTGGTCTTCTTCCACCACTGCGCCTTCTCCACCACCCACCAGCACGCCTCCGAGGGCGGTGTCCGCGAGGCCTGGGTGCCGCTGTTCGAGAAGTACCGCGTGGACCTGGTGATCAACGGCCACAACCACGTCTACGAGCGCACCGACGCGATCCTCGGCAACAAGGTCTCCAAGGCCGTGCCGAGCGGTGAGACCATCGAGCCGGCCAAGGACGGCGTCGTCTACGTCACCGCCGGTGCGGCCGGCCGCAGCCTGTACAGCTTCGACTACCCCGACACCTACGAGGGCCACGAGCACCGGGTGGACGAGGTCAAGACCTTCCACTTCGGCAAGGGCGGCGCGAAGGTCGAGGAGACCGTCGAGTGGTCCCGGGTCCGCTACACCGGCTACTCCTTCATCAAGGTGGACGTCACCCCGGCCCACCCCGGCCGCAAGTCCTCGATGAAGGTCACCGCCCTGGCGGAGGACGGCACCCAGATCGACCACTACACCATCCTGCGCAAGGCCGGTGAGAGCTGGGACGACGACGGCGACGACTGGTCGTGGCCGAGCCGCTGACCCTCTCCGCCTGACCCCGATCCGAAGGTGGCGCCACCGGACCGCACCCGGTGGCGCCACCTTCGCCATGCACGTGGTCAGGCCTCCAGCGCCGCCAGCTGCTCGGCGAGGGTGTCGCCGTGCCGGAAGGTGAGGCCGGCCAGCGCCACGTGCTTCCAGCGCACCGCCCCGTCCCCGTCCAGGACGAACACCGAGCGGCGCAGGCCGAGGCCGGGCACCGCGATCCCGTACGCCCTGGCCACCGCCCGGTCCGGATCGGCCAGCAGCGGGAAGCCCAGGCCGTGCTTGCGCGCGAACCGCTCGTGGCCAGGGCTCGACGGCGACCACGGAGCGATCATCGTGTGGCTGACTCGGCGATGCATGCAGCACCGGCCCGATCTCGCGTACAGCGAGCAGGGCCTGCGGGTACAGCGGTACCGCAACGGCTGCGCCAGGCCGGACGCTTCGCCAGTGCCGATTGACTACTTCGTCGGCCAGGGCGAGTGGGCGGATCCTCCGGAGTCCTGATGGCGGTGAAGGTGACCTCCTACGATCGGGACACCGATCGGCGTGATCGAGTGGAGAAGCCGTCTGCGTATGCCGGGACCGGTATCCCGGTGTATCTGCTCATCGACCGGGAGAACTACGAGGCCACCGTGTACAGCAGGCCGGAAGACGGGAAGTACCGGACCTGCGTGACCAAGGCATTCGGTGACGACGTGGAGCTGCCCAGCCCGGTCGGCTTCGTCCTGGAGACCGAAGCCTTCAAGAACTACGTGCGCTGAGGGCACCTCCGGTCGCACCGTTAAGCTCGCTGGTCATGACCGTCGTACGCTCCGCCCTGCTGTTCGTCCTCGCCGCGATCCTGGAGATCGGGGGTGCGTGGATGGTGTGGCAGGGGGTCCGCGAGCACCGGGGGCCGGTCTGGATCGGTGCGGGCGTGGTCACCCTCGGGGCGTACGGGTTCGTGGCCACGCTGCAGGCGGACAGCCACTTCGGGCGGGTGCTGGCCGCCTACGGCGGGGTGTTCGTTGCGGGTTCGCTGCTGTGGGGCGTGCTGATGGACGGCTACCGGCCGGACCGGGCGGACGTCATCGGTGCGCTGATCTGCCTGGCCGGTGTCGCCGTCATCATGTACGGACCGCGGGGGAGTTGAGCCCCGTCGCCTACTGCCGGTAGGTGGCCAGGAACCGGCCGATGCGGCTGATCGCGGTCTCCAGGTCGTCGGTGCGCGGGAGGGTGACGAAGCGGAAGTGGTCCGGGCGGGGCCAGTTGAAGCCGGTGCCCTGGACGATGTGGATCTTCTCGCGGAGCAGCAGGTCCAGCACGAACCGCTCGTCGTCCACGATCCGGTGCACCGCCGGGTCCAGCTTGGCGAAGGCGTACAGCGCGCCCTTGGGCTTGACGCAGCTGACACCGGGCAGCTCGTTGAGCGCCCGCCAGGCGACGTCGCGCTGCTCGGTGAGGCGGCCGTTCGGCAGGGTGAGGTCGTGGATGGACTGGTGGCCGCCGAGTGCCGCCTGCACCGCGTACTGGGCCGGGACGTTGGGGCACAGCCGCATCCCGGCGAGCATGGTGAGGCCCTCCAGGTAGTCCACGGCGTGCTGCTTGGGGCCGGAGACCGTCAGCCAGCCGCTGCGGAAGCCCGCCACCCGGTACGCCTTGGAGAGGCCGTTGAAGGTGAGCGTGAGGACGTCGTCGCTGAGCGCGGCCAGGCAGTGGTGCTCGGTGCCGTCGTAGAGGATCTTGTCGTAGATCTCGTCGGCGAAGACCATCAGCCCGTGGCGGCGGGCGAGTTCGAGGATGCCCTCCAGCAGCTCCTTCGAGTAGACCGCGCCGGTCGGGTTGTTGGGGTTGATCACGACGATGGCCTTGGTGCGGCTGGTGATCTTGGCGGCGATGTCGTCGAGGTCGGGGAACCAGTCCGCCTCCTCGTCGCACATGTAGTGCACCGCCTTGCCGCCGGCGAACCGCACCACCGCCGTCCAGAGCGGGTAGTCCGGCATCGGGACCAGTACCTCGTCGCCGTCGTCCACCAGTGCCTGCACGCTCATCTGGATCAGCTCGGAGGCGCCGTTGCCGAGGAAGACGTCGTCGACCGTGACGCCCTTGACGCCGCGCTGCTGGTAGTACTGCACCACGGCCCGGCGGGCCGGCAGGATGCCGCGCGAGTCGCTGTAGCCGTGCGCGTTCGGGAGGTTGCGGATGATGTCCTGGAGGATCTCCGCCGGCGCCTCGAAGCCGAACGGTGCCGGGTTGCCGGTGTTCAGCCGCAGGACGGTGTGGCCGGCCTCCTCCAGCGCGTTGGCCTGGTCGACCACCGGGCCACGGATCTCGTAGCACACGTCCTTCAGCTTGCTGGACTGCCGAAACTCCATCAGTGGTCTCCCGAGGCGTCCGTCATCGCACGGTCAGTCTGGTCGCTTTGTTCTACCAATTATCCACTTGGAAAGTCCAACCTATTGGCTATGCTGATCCACATGCCACGCCGAAGCTACGACCAGTACTGCGCCGTCGCCCGGGCCCTGGACGCGGTGGGGGAGCGCTGGAGCCTCCTGATCGTCCGTGAACTCCTCGGCGGCCCACGCCGCTACACCGACCTGCACGCGGATCTGCCAGGTGTCTCCACCGACATCCTGGCCACGCGCCTCAAGCAGCTGGAGAGCGAGGGCCTGGCGGTCCGCCGCAAGCTGGAACGCCCGGCCAGCGCGACGGTCTACCAGCTGACCGAACGCGGCCTGGCGCTCCGCCAGGTCATCGACGCCCTCGGCAGCTGGGGCCTGGAAGCCCTCGGCGAACCCCGGCCCACCGACGCCGTCCGCTCGCACTGGGTGACGAGAGCCTAGGGCCTGACCCTGACGCGTCGGCGCCCCGGTCCACCGGGCGGCCGCCATGCCCCGGCCCCTGACACGCCGGCGCCCCGCTCCGTGGTGGGGCGCCGGCGGGGAACGTCAGGCGGGTTCGGCGATCAGGGCGGTGCCGACCGGACGGAAGCCGACGGCGGCGTAGACCCGGGCGACGTCCTCGTCCCCGGCGGAGAGGAAGACGGTGCGGACGCCGCGGGCGCGGGCGTCGGCCACCAGGGCGGCCGTGACCGCGCGGGCGAGCCCCCGGCGGCGGGCGGTGGGCAGGGTGCCGACGCCGACGATCTCGCTGACCCCGTCCACCGGCTGGTGCATGCCCGAGCACAGCACGACGCCGTCCTCGATCGCGACCGCGACCCGGGTCAGACCCGCGCGGATCCGGCCGGCGACGCGGTCGAGCGAGCCGTCCCGGGTGGCGGTCAGCGTCGCCGTGGCGAGCTCGGCCGGGCCCGCGGTGCCGAGCCGGGTGCCGGGCTCGGCGAAGGCCAGCTGAGGCACCGCCACCGCGGCGGCCAGCGCCGGGTCGCCGGCGTCGAGCAGCCGGACGGCCATGCCGGAGCCGGCCGAGGGCAGGGCTGCCGGCTCGTCCGGGCCGAGCACCATCAGCGGATGCGCGTGCACCCGCAGCCCGGTGGCCTCGGCGGCGGCGCGCAACGACGGGGTCGTCTCGGCCACCCACTCGAAGGCCTCCGGCTGGCCCAGCTCCCGCTGCCGGGCCCGGACCCGCTCGACGTCCTCGGCCCCCACCGGCCCGGCGAAACCCAGTGTCGGCCGGGCGTAGAACGGCCAGCCCGCGCCCTCGCGGACGAACAGCGAGAGCGGGCCGAAGTCCTCGACCCGGGCGCTGCTCCTCGGCACGCCGTCGTAGTACTGCTCAAGGGCGTCCAGCACGGGTGCGGACTCGGGATTGCGGCGATCGGTTGAAGTCACGCGCCGCATCAAAGCAGCGGGAGCCGGTGTTGTCACGGGATTTCACCGGCCGGCGGAGCCGGACCCGCCGGCCTCGGGCGGCCCCGCCGTGGTCCGGCCTCACAGCCGTACCACCGCACCGTCTCACCGCCGGAGCGCGAGCACCGGGGCTCCGGTCCCGGCCGGCGAATGCCGCGCGTACGATCCAGTAACGATGAATCCTGTACCGACGAACGAGACCACCTCCACCGCCCTGGCCCCGTACGGTGGTTGTGACGGTCGGGCGGCCGCGCCCGGGAGCGCCGCGTACTCCCGTTACGTCGCCGTCGGCGACTCCTTCACCGAGGGGATGTGCGACGAGCTGCTGCCCGGCGGCCAGTTCCGGGGCTGGGCCGACCGGGTCGCCGCCGCGCTGGCGGCCGAGCGGCCCGGGGAGGAGTTCCGCTACGCCAACCTCGCCGTGCGCGGCAAGCTCATCGGCCAGATCCACGCGGAACAGGCGGGCCGGGCCGCCGCGATGAACGCCGAACTGGTCACCCTGGCGGGCGGACTGAACGACGTGCTGCGGCCGGGCTGCGACATCGCCGAGGTCAAACGGCTGCTCGGCAGGGCGGCCACCGGACTGCTGGCCGGCGACGGCACCGGACCGGCCCCGACCGTGGTGATGTTCACCAGCACCGACCCGACCCGCAGGTTGGCCGGAAGCGCCCGGCTGCTCCCGGCGATCCTGGAGATGAAGGCCTTCGTCGAGGGACTGGCCAGGCAGCACCCGAACGTCCTGGTGGTGGACCTGTTCTCGGCGCCCTGCTTCGACGACCGGCGGCTGTGGGCGGAGGACCGGCTGCACCTCTCCCCGGAGGGGCACCGCCGGGTCGCGGCCGCCGTGCTGGAGGTGCTCGGCCGCCCGGCGGGCTTCGACTGGCGTGCGCCGCTGCCGCCGGCCGCCCCGCGCGGCCGGGGCGAACGGCTCCGGTCCGACCTGCGCTGGCTGCGGATCCACCTGGGCCCGTGGATCGGCCGCCGCCTCACCGGCCGCTCCTCCGGCGACAACCGCCCGCCCAAGCGGGCTGAACTCCTCCCCTACGAAGGCTGACCCGGGGGTCAGGTCGCACAGGGCGGGCGCCGGCACCGTGCTGAGCACCGCGAAGCCCGGCTTGTACCGGTTCCGGCTGGTGGTCGAGCTGGAGCAGGAGGGCACCAAGGAGAAGCTGTACCTCAACACGGTCGACCACCCGGCGCTGCGGGTGATCGTGGTCTGACGTCCGATGACGCACGAGAGCGGTGCCGCCCGGCCGTTGAGGTCAGGCGGCACCGCTCCAACGTGCCGTACGGGTCACTCGGTACGCAGGCCGTCGGCGCGCATCATCCGCCACAGGGACGGCAGGCTGGCCGCCGTGACCAGCAGCACCACGGCGGCGCCGACCGAACCGAGACCGAGGACGGAACCCCAGTCCGGACTCACCGGGTGGTCGACCATGCTCAGCAGGGCCGTGCCCAGGCCGATCCCGGTGAGGGTCGCCAGCGCGATGCCGAGCACCACGGGCACGGCCGTCTGCCAGAGCACCGAGGCGCAGAGCGTGCCGCGCCGGGTGCCGAAGGCGATCAGCACCGCCAGCAGCCTGCGCCGCTCGCGCAGCTGCTCGACCGTGCCGACCAGCATGCTCGCGCCGATCAGCAGCAGGGTGGCGGTGACCCCGGCGAACAGCGCGCGCTTGATCTGGGCGAACCGGCGGTTCTCGTCGACCGACTGGAACTGGTACACGGCGCCGGTCGGGTCCACCGCGGCGACGGAGTTGCGCAGCCGGTCGTAGGCGTCCGGGTCGCTCTCGTCCACCTTGACGTAGCCGGTGATCCGGGCTCGGCCCAGTGGTACGTCCTTGGCGGCGCCGGGCGTGAGCAGGAGCCCGGGGTGCATCCCGAGCACCGAATCGGGCCGCGGTGTGATCGGGCGGAACGAAGCCGGCAGGGTCCAGTTCGGACGGGGCGCGGGCGGCTGGGAGCCGAAGCCGTAGCCGTAGCCCGCCTCGACCCGCTGGCCCGGCCCGAACCCGGCCGCCTGAGCGGACCGCTCGTCGGTGCCGTCGAGCGAGAAGGCATCGCCGTCGCGGCAGTCACCGACCTCGGCGAGGCTCTGCAGCGCCTCGCACGAGCCGACGGAGAGCGACCAGATGGTGAGCTGCCCGGGGGCGTCGCCGCCGGTGGCGATGCTGAGCACCAGCAGGGAGTGGGCGCCGGTGACCCCCGGGGTGGCGCGCAGCCGCCGGTCGAACTCGGCGGGGGCGATCCGGCCCTGGGCCGCCAGAACGGTCACACGGGCCTGCGCCTTGCTCAGATCAAGGCCGGTCTGCTCGCGGAAGTCGCCCTCGATGCCGCTGAACAGCATCTGCAGCGCGATCGCCCCGGCCGCCGCGACGGCGATACCGCTGACCACCCGGGCCGAGGTGCCGCTGTCCAGCTGGAGCCGGCGGACCGCCAGCTGCCAGGCCACCGGTCCGCCGTGCAGCCGGGCCACCACGGACTCGATCAGCCACGGCAGCAGTGCGGTGACACCGACCAGGACCAGCACCACGCCGCCGGCCACCTGGTACTCGTTGAAGCCCTGCCGGGCGCCCGAGCCGCCGAACAGCGGGGTCAGCAGGGCGACACCGGCGACCGGCGGCAGCAGCCGCCACCAGACCCGCCGGCGCGGCGCCCGGGCCTGCCGGAACACGCCGAGCGGCTCCACCACCACGCCGCGCATGGCGAGCAGGGTGACCGCGATGGCGGCCGCCGGGACGGCCAGTACGGTGAGCGCGGCCAGCGGCGGGCTCGGTCGGAGGTCGGCCGGGAACAGGCTGATGTCGAACAGTACGATGCCGCGCACCAGTTGACGGCCGAAGAGGAACGTCACCGCACCGACCAGCACGCCGATCAGCGCCCCGAACGCGGCCTCCCCGGCGGCGATCCGCCGGATCATCCGGGTGTCCGCGCCGACCAGCCGCAGTGCCGCCAGCCGGCGGTCGCGGCGCTCGCCGCCGAACCGGACGGCCGCGGCCACGAACACGGCGACCGGCAGCAGCAGCACCACGAAACCGATGATCACCAGTAGCACCAGGATCGGGCTCATCGGCTCGGTTTCGGGCCGGCTCCCGAAGGAGCTGATCCGGTAGCCCACCCCGCCCGCGGGGTCGAGCCGGTCGGTGCCCGCGTAGTAGTAGTACTCGGCCGGGCCGATCAGTCCGGCGTCGCCGATGGTGCCGATGATCCGCTGCGGGAGGCGTTCGCGCAGCAGTGCGTTGCCGGGGGCCTCCAGCAGCCCGCGCAGCGCGGGTGAGACGACCATCTCACCGGGCCCCGGCATGGCACGGAGGCCGGGCGGCAGCGGGGCCTTCGGGCCGTCGGGCTGGAGCAGCCGGCCGGTGATGGCCTCGTCGCGGAACTTGGTGGAGACGGTGTCGAGGACCAGGGTGTCCGCGGCGGGCTTGTCGGCCCGGTCGAAGTCGAGCCGGGCGTAGCTCCGGTCTTGGCGGGCCTGGAGGGCGTCCGGGATCGAGGTCGCGACCAGCAGCAGGGCGACACCGAGACCGACCCCGAAGGCGGTCATCGCGGTGCGCAGCCAGCCCTGGCGGCCCCCGCTCAGCGCGAGGCGGCCGCCGAACAGCAGGTCGGCGGCCCAGGCCCGGAGCGGCCCGCGGGCCGGGACCGGGGCGGGCGCTGAAGTCCCTTGCTGGCCCTGGGTATCGTGGCCCTTGGTCCCGGTCGAGCCGGCGGTGGTCGGGCTCATCCGATCCGCTCCGCGTTCAGCGCCCGGCCGTCCCGGACGACCACCTCGCGGTCCGAGTAGGCGGCGACCCGGGGCTCGTGCGTCACCAGCACCACGGCCGCGCCGGACTCCTTGGCGGCGGCGGTGAACAACTGCATCACCCGCTCGCCGTTGAGCGAGTCCAGGGCGCCGGTCGGCTCGTCGGCGAAGATCACCCGAGGGCCGGTGACCAGCGAGCGTGCGACCGCCACCCGCTGGCCCTGCCCGCCGGAGACCTCGCCGGGGCGCTTGCGGCCCAGGTCGTCGACCTCCAGGCGGGCCATCCACTCGGCGGACCGCCGCTCGGCCTCGGCGCGCCGTACGCCGGCCAGCCGCAGCGGCAGGGCGACGTTCTCCAGACAGCTCAACTCCGGTACCAGCTGGCCGAACTGGAAGACGAAGCCGAACTCGCTCCGGCGCAGCGCACTGCGCTCGGCGTCGCTCATCGCGGTCAGCAGCCGCCCGTCGTAGTAGACCTGGCCGGAGTCCGGCGGGACGATCCCGGCCAGGCAGTGCAGCATGGTGGACTTGCCGGAGCCGGAGGGCCCCATCACGGCGACCACCTCACCGGCCCGGACGTGCATCTCGGCGCCGACCAGGGCCTCGGTGGGGCCGAAGGACTTGTGCAGGTCGACGGCGGAGAGCAGTGGCGGGGGCGTGGAGAGGTCGGACGTACCGTTCGTCGGCATGCCGGTCATCGGCGGACCTCCGCGGCTAGCTGGTCGAGCCGCGCGGCGGTGAGCTCCAGCCAGCGCAGGTCGGCCTCCAGGTGGAACAGGGCGTGGTCGCAGACCAGCTGGTCGGCGAGGTCGCCGCCGACCTTGCGGCGGGTGAGTTCGCGCATCAGCCGCAGGTGCTCGGCGCGCTGGACGTCCAGGATCTCGGTGGCCGGTCGGCCGGTGAGCAGTGCGAGCACCACCTTGGTGTAGAGGGTGCTCTGCAGGTACGGCTCGGGCTTCTCGGGGCGGCCGAGCCACTCGGCCATGTCGGCCACCCCGGCGTCGGTGATCGCGTACCGCTTGCGCTCGGGGCCGTCGCCCGGTTCGGTGCCGTCGACCTCGACCAGCCCGTTCTTCAGCAGGCGCGAGAGGGTCGCGTACACCTGCCCGTACGCGAGCGGGCGGCCCTGGCCGAAGCGCTGGTCGTAGGTCCGCTTGAGGTCGTAACCGTGTCTGGGCCCGGTCTCCAGGAGCCCGAGAAATGCCTGTCCGATTGCCATGGCAGGACCATACACCAGGTGTATACACGTGGTGTATACACCTGGTGGCTACGGGGTCGGGCAGACGGTCGGGGTAGCGGGGAGGGGGTGCGCGGCGCAGGCGGGGAAGCCCCGGTCGCCCGGGGGTGCGGGGAGCCGCGCGGGCTGGCTTCCCGCACCCCCGGGCGTTCCTCGGTCAGGCCACCCGGATGGGCCCGCGGCGCAGCTGCGGGGCCGGCTGCCGCGCGGCAGCCGGGGAGACGGTGGCACGCCAGAGGCGGGCGGCGGACGAGAGCGAGGCGGCCAGCAGCAGACCGTTGCGCACCACGATGACCAGGGTGCCCTTCCAGCCGCCGCTGATCAGCGCGTCGAAGAAGAGCGGGTAGTCGACGGTGGTGACCGCGGTCGCGAGCAGGACCAGCAGCGCGACCGGCCGCTGGCTGGAGCCGCGCTGGGTGAGGCAGACCGCCGCGAGCCCGATCAGCCAGATCAGGTACTGCGGGCTGATCACCCGGCTGGTCACGGTGAACAGCAGCACCGCGGTGAGCGCCGCGTCGTACGGCGTGGCGGCACTCCAGCGCTGCGCGCGGAAGCGCCAGAGCAGTAGCCAGCCGAAGGCGAGCGCGGTGAGCAGCAGCGAGGCCCGGGCGACGGTGTGGACGTAGGGGCCGAGGAACTCCAGCGAGCCGTAGTGCTGGTCGACGTCACCGGGCCAGCCGAGGACGCGGGCCACCTGGAGCAGGCTGCCCCCCAGCGACTCGATCTCCACACCGCGCCCCTTCTGGGCGGTGAGGAAGTCGAACGCGCCGTGGAAGAGCGTGGCCAGCACCAGCAGCAGCGCGGCGGCCGAGGCGCACATCGCCACCCAGACCTGCCGACTGCCGCGGCCGCGCGGCGCACCGAGCACCACAAGCGCGGGCCAGACCTTGACCATGGCGGCGATCCCGGCGAGCGCCCCGCCCATCCTCGGGCGACTGGGCAGCAGAAGCAGCGCGGCCATCGCGAGGGCGGTGACCGGCAGGTCGTACCGGCCGTAGGGCAGGCCGAGCATCAGCGGCAGCGCCATCGCCCACATCCACGCCCCGGCGGTGGAACGGCCGCGGTGCACACCGCCGTTGCGGCGCAGTGAGACCCGGACCAGAGCGGCCTGGGTGACCGCGTCGGTGGCGAGCATCAGCAGCGCGAACGCCTGGAGGTAGGTCAGGAAGGGCAGCAGGGCGGGGGCGAGCATCGCCAGCGCGGCGCCGGGCGGGTACTGCCAGGTGACATCGCCGACGGGGAAGGTGCCGGTCTGGAGGATCTGGAACCAGCCGTGGTAGGTCCGGTGGACCTCGATGGCCTGTTCGGCCTTGCCGGACTTGAGCATCCCGATCATGACCATGCGGCTGGCGAGCCAGTAGCCGGCCAGGGCGAGCGCCTCGCGCGGCCAGGTTTCCGGTCTGGTCCAGCGGAACGGACCCGCCTGGGGCATGCCCCACTGGGTGACCGGTGTCGGGGCCTGAGCCACCATCGCCTCCACGAGAAGGTGCTGTGTGATCTATCTCATATCAGAAGGATCAGGTCGGATGATCACCGTTCGGTTGCGTGTCACCGACCGTCAGCACAACGCGCCACGCCGCTCGAAGGACACGCCCGCACCCCCCTCCGGGCGGCGGTACCTGCCAGAATGCAGGCGAACCGCAGGACGTCCGCACGCTGTGTGAAACGGTCGACGCGGAACGCTCAACTCTGAACCAGGAGAAGGTGGCCGGCTTCGTGACCATGCCAGTCGAACGCAAGATCGCCGAAGAACTGGGCGTCCGCGAAGGGCAGGTGAAGGCGGCCGTCGACCTGCTCGACGGCGGAGCCACCGTCCCCTTCGTCGCCCGCTACCGCAAGGAAGCCACCGGTTCGCTCGACGACGCCCAGCTGCGAACCCTGGAGGAGCGGCTGCGCTACCTGCGCGAGTTGGAGGAGCGGCGCACCGCCGTCCTGGAGTCCATCGAGGCCCAGGGCAAGCTCGACGACACCCTGCGCGCCCAGATCCTCGGGGCCGACTCCAAGGCGCGGCTGGAGGACATCTACCTGCCGTACAAGCCCAAGCGGCGGACCAAGGCGCAGATCGCCCGCGAGGCCGGGCTCGAACCGCTCGCCGACTCCCTGCTCGCCGACCCCGGCCAGGACCCGAAGGAGCTGGCCGCCGGCTACCTGAACGACTCGGTCACCGACCAGGCCGCCGCGCTGGAGGGGGCCCGCGCCATCCTGGTGGAGCGCTTCGGCGAGGACGCCGACCTGGTGGGCGGCCTGCGCGAGCGGATGTGGACCCGCGGCCGGCTGGTCGCCACCGTCCGCGAGGGCAAGGAGCAGGAAGGCGCCAAGTTCGCCGACTACTTCGACTTCGCCGAGCCCTACACCAAGCTCCCCTCGCACCGCATCCTGGCCATGCTGCGCGGTGAGAAGGAGGAGATCCTCGACCTCGAACTCTCGCCCCTGGACGGCGAGGAGAGCACCGACCTGCCCGGGACGAGCGACTACGAGCAGCGGATCGCCGCCCGCTTCGGCATCGCCGACCGGGGCCGCCCCGCCGACAAGTGGCTCACCGACACCGTCCGCTGGGCCTGGCGCACCCGCATCCTGGTCCGGCTCGGCATCGACCTGCGCACCCGGTTGCGCCAGGAGGCCGAGGACGAGGCGGTCCGGGTCTTCGCCGCCAACCTGCGCGACCTGCTGCTCGCCGCCCCCGCCGGCACCCGCGCCACGATGGGCCTGGACCCCGGCTTCCGTACCGGCGTGAAGGTCGCCGTGGTGGACGCCACCGGCAAGGTCGTCGCGCACAGCACCATCTACCCGCACCAGCCCGCCAACAAGTGGGACGCCGCCCTGGCCACCCTCGCCGAGCTGGCGAAGAAGCACTCGGTGGAGCTGGTCGCCATCGGCAACGGCACCGCTTCCCGGGAGACCGACAAGCTCGCCGACGACCTGATCAAGCGCCACCCCGAGCTGAAGCTCACCAAGGCGATGGTCTCCGAGGCCGGCGCCTCGGTCTACTCGGCCTCCGCGTTCGCCTCCCAGGAACTGCCCGACCTGGACGTCTCCATCCGGGGCGCGGTCTCCATCGCCCGCCGGCTCCAGGACCCGCTGGCCGAACTGGTCAAGATCGACCCCAAGTCGATCGGCGTCGGCCAGTACCAGCACGACCTCAGCGAGGTGAAGCTCTCCCGCTCGCTGGACGCCGTGGTCGAGGACTGCGTCAACGCCGTCGGCGTCGACGTCAACACCGCCTCCGCCCCGCTGCTCACCCGGGTCTCGGGCGTCACCGCCACCCTCGCCGACAACATCGTGGCCCACCGCGACGCCAACGGCCCGTTCCACACCCGCAAGGACCTCAAGGGCGTGGCCCGGCTCGGACCGAAGGCCTTCGAGCAGTGCGCCGGCTTCCTGCGCATCCCCGGCGGCGACGACCCGCTGGACGCCTCCAGCGTGCACCCCGAGGCGTACCCGGTGGTCCGCCGGATCCTCGCCCAGGCCGGCGGGGCGCTGGGCGAGCTGATCGGCAACAGCGAACGACTGCGCACCCTGCGCCCGGCCGACTTCGCCGACGAGACCTTCGGCGTGCCGACCGTCACCGACATCCTCGCCGAGCTGGACAAGCCGGGCCGCGACCCGCGCCCGGCCTTCCGCACCGCCGTCTTCAAGGAGGGCGTCGACAAGATCGGCGACCTGGAGGTCGGCATGGTGCTGGAGGGCGTGGTCACCAACGTCGCCGCGTTCGGCGCGTTCGTGGACGTGGGCGTGCACCAGGACGGCCTGGTCCACGTCTCGGCGCTGTCGCGGAACTTCGTCAAGGACCCGCGCGAGGTGGTCAAGCCCGGCGACATCGTCCGGGTCCGGGTCACCTCGGTGGACGTCCAGCGCAAGCGGATCGGCCTCACCCTCCGGCTGGACGACGAGGTCGCCCCGGGCACCGGCGGCTCCGGCGGGGAGGGACGGCGCGACCGCGGCCCGCGTCCGCCGCGCCAGGAGCGGCGCGGAATGGGTGACCGGCGTGAGGGCGAGCGCCGCGGCGGCGACCGTCGCGGCGGGGGACCGGCCCCGATCGCCAACAGCGCGATGGCCGACGCACTGCGCCGGGCCGGCCTGACCGGCGGCGACTCCGGCAGGCGCTGACCCTTCCGCGGTAGCCCGGTGACAGCTGACCGGATGTCACCGGGCTTCCGCTGCAGGATGGTTACGAATCCTCCTGCGGTCCCATCGGAACGCCGGATACCACACCTAGAGTGGCGACATGTTCGTCTACGCGGTGCCCGGTCTGTTCCTGCTGCTCTTCGTCGTCGGTGTACTGCGGGACCGCCGCCGGTTCAGCAACGCCGTCCACCTCGGCCTGCTCGTCACCTCGCTCTCCGTCGCGGTGATCGGCGCGCACGACCGGCTCCCGCCGGCGGCGGTCGCACTGCTGGCCGCGGCGATCCTGCTGCTCCCCACGCTGGGCACGCTGGTGCTCGCCGTCCTGCTGATCCTCAACGGCCGGACGATGCTGCGCAAGGAGGGGCGGAGCCTGCCCAACCTGCTGTCGCTGCTGGTGGGTCTGGGCATCCTCGGCCTCATCGGGCTGATGGCGCAGGCCGCGTTCACCCACTCCCGCACGCTGGCGGTGCTGACCGGCACCCTGCTGCTGGTGACCGGCTACGTCGCGTTCCTGTTCGTCTGCTTCGTCGGCTACGCCTTCCTCTACGGCCGCTACGGCCGGCTGACGGCGGCCGGGAAGGCGGACTTCGTGGTGGTGCTCGGCTCCGGGCTGATCGGCGGCTCCCGGGTCTCGCCGCTGCTGGCCAGCCGGCTGGAGCGCGGCCGCGCCGTGTACGAGCGGCAGGTCGCGCGCGGGCACGCACCGGTACTGATCACCTCGGGCGGCCGGGGCCCCGACGAGCACCTGTCCGAGGCCGAGGCGATGGCCGACTACCTGACGGAGCGCGGCTTCCCGGCCGATCGAATAGTCCGCGAGGACCGCTCCCGGACCACCGAGGAGAACCTGACGTACAGCAGGGCGATCATGGAGCAGGCCGAGCCCGGCTACCGGTGCGTGATCGTCACCAACAACTTCCACGCCTTCCGGGCCGCGCTGCTGGCCCGCAGCACCGGGGTCAACGGCCACGTCGTGGGCTCGCACACCGCCGCGTACTACTGGCCCAGCGCGACCATCCGCGAGTTCGCCGCCGTCTTCCTCGCCCACCGGGCGGTCAACTTCGGCGTGTGCCTGCTGATCGGCCTGCTCGGGCTGGCCGCCTGGTGGCGGCTGTGACCGGCCGGGGCCGGCCGGCCGACTGCCGTGCGCGGCAGGTCAGTCGGCCCGCGATCGGGACTCGGCATGGTGGCCGGGGCCGGCCGACTGCCGTACGGGGCAGGTCAGTCGGCCCGCGCTCGGGACTCGACGGCGAGATCGACGAGCTCGCCCCACCAGGCCTCCCGGCCCTGGGTGAGCAGTCGACGGGCTTCCTCGGGGGCCACCGCGCGGACCTCGACGACCTGTTCGCCGTCCTCCGGGTTGGTCGGGGCGGAGTCCACCGTCACCTCGGCCCAGCCCCAGAGCCAGGCCTTCTCCGGGTGCGGCTGCCACGGCCGGTACGGCACCGGCCGGTCCGTCACACACCGGTGCGCGCCGATCCACGCCGGCGCCCCGGCCAGCCGCGCACCGGCCTCCTCGCGCAACTCCCTCACCAGGCACGACTCGATGCTCTCCGCTTCCTCCCGGGTGCCGCCCGGCAGGAACCAGTGCCCGCGCGCGTCGCGGCAGAGCACCACCCCGCCGTCCGAGAACCCCACCAGATGGATGTTGGTGATCAGTGCGTCCGGTGGCAGCTCGGCCGAGAACCGGGCGTCGATACCGCCCCAGGCCCAACGCTGCGGCGCGTGCAGTCGGGGGAAGCGGGCTGCCAGGTCGGCGAGTTCTGCTGCTCTGTCAGTGGTGTCCGTCATCGGAAAATCGTAGTCCCGGCGGACGGTGGGCGCTGCTGGCCGCTCACGGTGCTGTCGTCGGCAACGGGATTCCGGCTGGGCAAGCCGCCCCCGGAGGCCATCCGGGGGCGGGAGCCGGGGGTTCGTCAGCCGGCGTACTGGGCGAAGACCTTCGAGAACTCGTACGGCGACTGCGGGATGTTGGTGCACTTGAAGAGCGGGCCGGTGCAGGCGGCGGCGTCCCGGGTCATCTCCCAGAAGGCCAGCACCCCGAGGTGGTGCTGCTGGGCGAAGGCCACCAGTTGCCGCGCGGCGGCCTGGTTGAAGACGCCGTGGTCGTCGTTCTCGCCGAGCATCGGGGTGACCCCGGTCATCGCCCAGAGCCGGGCGTCGGTGCTCGCCGGGTAGAGCGCGGCGAGCTGGTCGTGGGTGGACTGCGCGGCCTGGACGGCGTCGGCGCCGTAGTCGGTGCTCGGCCGGTTGTAGTCCATCGCCATCACGTTCACCAGGTCCAGGTCGACCCCGGCGTCGCGGGCGGAGCTGACCACGGCGAGGCCGTCGGCGGTCAGGCCCTCCGGCAGCACCGGCAGGGTGAGCGAGACCTTCAGGCCGGGGTGGGCGTGCTGGAGCCTGGCCAGCGCGGCCGAACGGCGGTCGTTGGCGGCCGTGTCGACCACGGCGGTGCCCTCGATGTCGAAGTCCACGTACTTCAGGTTGTAGGCGTTCACCACGGCGTCGTACTCGGCGAAGAGCGAGTCCACCGTCGAGCAGGCCTGGGCGAGTTCGGTGCCGGAGGCTCCGCCGAAGGAGACCTTGACGTCACCGCCGGCCGCGCGGACGGCGTCGATCTGGTCCTCGGCCCAACCGCTGCGGGGATCATAGGCGTTGAACCAGGACGCCTTGCAGCCGGCCGGCGCGGTGATGAACGCCAGGGTGAAGGACTTGAGGTTTCCCTTGGCCGACATGTCCCCGAGCGAGGGGGTCGGCCAGGCACCCATGTCCACGTACGGGGCCACCGGGACCGCGACGTTCGGTGGCGGGGGCGCGGTCCGGCTGGAGCTCGGCGAGGGCGAGGGCGAAGTGCTGCCCGGCGGCGGGGAGGTGGGCGGCGGCGTGCCGCCCGGCCCGGCGAGCACCACGTCGTCGGCGAGGTAGGCGCCCTGGCCGTACCAGCCGTGCAGGTAGACGGTGACGCTGGTGGTGCTCGGGCCGGTGGTGAAGCCGGTGCTCAGCTGCTGCCAGGAATTGCCGCCGGGCGTCCAGACGGCCGGGTCGGTGACCCCGGATCCGGTCGCGCCGAGGTAGACGTACCGGCCCCGGATCCAGGCGCTCAGCGAGTACGTGGTGTTCGGCTGGACACTGACGCTCTGCTCGCACTGGGCGGTGTCGCTGCCGCTCGCGGCGCCCTGGAGGGCGTACGAGCCGCTGTGCGCGCTGGAGTTGACCACTGAGCCGGTGCCGCCGGAACAGCTCCACGGGCCGAGCGAACCGCTCTCGAAGCCGGGGTTGGCGAGCAGGTTCCCGTCCGCCGCACTGGCGTTGACGCCCAGTGCGGTCAGCGCGCCGGCGGCGAGCGCGGCGGCGCAGCCGATCGGCAGGAGCTTGGCTGCCCGTCCGGTGCGCCGGGAGGACGTTCGGGTGGGGCGGTTGAGAGCGCGTGGCATGCGGGGCTGCCTTTCGGGACACGCCGAGGAGACCGGGCACGGGGGCATGGGGGAGCGGCCGGCGGTCGGCTGTTGGGGTGGTCCTGAGGACGGCGGGTGGGCCCGCCCTGCCCATCAAAATGGACTGGACCACTGTGCACGTCAAGCGTTCCGCCGGGTTTTGCGGCGTACTTGGGGTGATCTCGCAGCCGTGGGCGCGGGCTCCGGTGGTGATCCGGAGCCCCGCGCCCGCGGCGTCCGGTCAGGTGTTCGCGGCAGCGCGCAGCACCGCGGCGGCCATCTCCCCGTCGATCATGCGATAGTCAACGGGCACCAATGGTCCGACGGTCAGTCAGAATTCATGCTTCGGTCGAGGTTTTCGTTCCATCGGTCCGGGGCGCGGTGGCCCGGTACGTGGGGCCGGGTGCGCCGTGGACCGCGGGAAGCCGTGGAGCTCCCCGCGGCCCACGGCGCGCCGGTGGGCGGACGCTCCGGGGAAGCGTTCAGGCGGCGGGCCGCTCCGTGATCCAGATCAGCCTGCGGCCGGTCTCGGCGGGTGCGGTGGGCTCGAAGTCGTCCACCCGGTCCAGCCGGTAGCCGAGCTTGCGCGGGACGGCGGCGCTGGCCAGGTTGCCCTCGTCGCAGTGGATCTCCACCCGGCCGACGCCCGGTAGGGCGAGCGCGGCCTCGGTCAGTGCGCGGGCCGCGGCGGTCGCCAGGCCGCGGCCGACGTGGTCGACGGCGACCCAGTAGCCGATCTCCAACGCGCCCGGGCCGATCCGCCCGTGCAGGCCGAAGGCGCCGACCACGCTCCCCGGCCGGTCGTCCGCGCCGAGCAGGTACATGAAGTCGCTGCCCGCCTGCCAGGCGTTCACCCCGGCCCGGGCCATCTCCCGGGTGTGGTCCAGGCTCGGCGTCTCCCCTGCCCATTCCATCCACGGCCGCAGGTGGTCGAGGCTGGCTGTCACGGCGGCGTTCAGCTCGGGGGCGTCCACCACCGTACGGCGGCGTAGCGAGAACCCGCCCGGCAGCGGGATCAGCTCGGGCGGGTGCCCCTCGGTGACGGCGGCGAGCTCGTTGGTGCTTTGACTCATGACCGGATTATTTCCCTCCGGTATCAGCGCCGAACAGCGGTTTTCTGGGGGCATGTCAGCTCTCGGGGGCGCATGGGCGAGCGGTGCGGGCCGGTTGCGGACCGTTGCGGTGGCGGTGCGACGGCGCGGAGGGTGCGAGCGGCACTCGCGGCGCGGGCGGCGGTGGGCTGCGGCGGGCGGCGGCCGGCCGGGTCAGAGGCGGATCAGGACCCGGTCGAGGTCCTTTCGGCGCAGGTCCGGCACCCGTGCGCCCTCCGCCGGGTAGCCGACCGGGACGACGTACGCGGCACGCTCCTCGGCCGGGCGTCCGCACACCTCGTTGAGGAAGCGCATCGGGCTGGGCGTGTGGGTGAGGGTGGCGAGGCCGGCCTGGTGCAGGGCGGCGAGCAGCAGGCCGACGGCGATGCCGACCGACTCCTTGGTGTAGTACGGGCGCGGCGACTGCGGGCCCTTGTGTACCTCGAAGACCACGATCACGGCGGGGGCGTCCTCCAGGAACGGCTTGCGCCAGTCCGTTCCGATCGGCCGGAGGGCTTCGAGCCACTCCTCGGAGGCGCGGTGCCCGTAGAACTCGCGCTCCTCCGCCTCGGCGGCCTCGCGCAGGCGCCGCTTGCGCTCCGGGTCGGTGATCACCACGAACCGCCAGGGCTGGACGTGCGCGCCGCTGGGTGCGGTGGCGGCGGTACGGACCGCCCACTCGATCACATCGTCGGGGATCGGGCGGGTGGAGTAGTCGCGGACGGTCCGGCGCTGCGACATCACGTCGTGGAAGGCCCTGCAGCGGGCTGCGGCCTCGTCGGCGGGCACCGTCATGGGGCGGAGCGGAACCGTCGGGCATCCGGCTGCTGTCGATGCACTGTCAACCATGTCGCCCAGCACAGCACATGACACGGCGCGACGGAAGGGCAGCGCAGGGCCGCGGCAGCGAGCAGCCGCCGCACGCGCGGCCCTGCCCTGCCCTTCCGCCGCGGCGCCGCGGTCTCAGCGCTCCCGGACCCGGCCCGCGGTGACCTCGATGCGGCGGTTGACCGAAACGGTGTCGAGCATCCGTCGGTCGTGGGTCACCAGCAGCAGGGTGCCGGTGTACGAGGCGAGGGCGGACTCCAGCTGCTCGATGGCGGGCAGGTCCAGGTGGTTGGTGGGCTCGTCCAGGACCAGCAGGTTCACCCCGCGGGCCTGGAGCAGGGCGAGCGCCGCCCGGGTCCGCTCGCCGGGGGAGAGGGTGTCGGCCGGGCGCAGCACATGGGCCGCCTTCAGGCCGAACTTGGCCAGCAGGGTGCGGACCTCCTCCGGCGGGAGCTCCGGCGTCGCCGCCGCGAACGCCTCCACCAGCGGCTGTGCGCCGAGGAACAGGCCGCGCGCCTGGTCCACCTCGCCGACCACCACGCCCGAGCCCAACGAGGCGCTGCCGCCGTCCAGTTCGAGCCGCCCGAGCAGCGCGGCCAGCAGCGTGGACTTGCCCGCGCCGTTGGCGCCGGTGATCGCGACCCGGTCGGCCCAGTCGATCTGCAGGTCCACCGGCCCGAAGACGAAGTCCCCGCGCTCGACCGAAGCCGCGCGCAGGGTGGCGACCACCGAGCCGGAGCGCGGCGCGGTGGCGATCTCCATCCGCAGCTCCCACTCCTTGCGCGGCTCCTCGACCACCTCCAGGCGCTCGATCATGCGCTGGGTCTGCCGGGCCTTGGCGGCCTGCTTCTCGGTCGACTCCTGCCGCATCGCGCGGCCGATCTTGTCGTTGTCGCCGCCCTTGCGGCGGGCGTTGCGGACGCCGTGCTCCATCCAGTTCCGCTGCGTCCGGGCCCGCACCTCCAGGCCCGCCCTGGTGTCCGCGTACTCCTCGTACTGCTCGCGGGCGTGGCGGCGGGCCACCGCGCGCTCCTCCAGGTAGGCCTCGTAGCCGCCGCCGTATAGGTTGACCTGCTGCTGGTGCAGGTCCAGTTCCAGCACCCGGGTGACCGTGCGGGCCAGGAACTCGCGGTCGTGGCTGACCAGCAGGGTGCCCGCGCGCAGGCCCTTGACGAAGGACTCCAGGCGCTCCAGGCCGTCCAGGTCCAGGTCGTTGGTGGGCTCGTCCAGCAGGAACACGTCGTAGCGGGAGAGCAACAGCGAGGCCAGCCCCGCGCGGGCGGCCTGGCCGCCGGAGAGCCCGGTCATCGGCGCGTCCAGGCTCACCTTGAGACCCAGCGAGTCGGCGACCTCCTCCGAGCGCTCCTCCAGGTCGGCGCCGCCCAGGTCCAGCCAGCGGTCCAGACCGGCCGCGTAAGCGTCGTCCGCGCCCGGACGGCCCTCGACCAGGCCCTCGGTGGCCTCGTCCAGTGCGGCCTGCGCCGCGGCCACGCCGGTACGGCGGGCCAGGAAGTCGCGGACCGACTCACCCGCGCGGCGCTCCGGCTCCTGCGGCAGGTGGCCGACGTTGGCGGTCGGCGGGTTCAGCCTGATGGTGCCGCTCTCGGGGGTGGAGAGACCGGCCAGCGTCCGCAGCAGGGTGGACTTGCCCGCACCGTTGACCCCGACCAGGCCGACCACGTCGCCGGGGGCGACGACCAGGTCCAGGCCGGAGAACAGGGTGCGGTCGCCGTGGCCGGCGGAGAGGTCGTTGATTACGAGAGTGGCGCTCATGATGCCCCCGATCCTATCCGCGACGGCGGAGGACCCTCTTCGGCGGCGGAAAACCCCTTTGCGGGCGCGGGGCGGGCTCCCTACCGTTGATCCCGTTGCCGCCAGACGAGGAGAAGGCCGTTGCTCTACTGAGGTTGCGAGACATCGCCCCCACGCACCCCGACGTGTGCGTGGCGTGAGCGTGCGACCTCGGCGGCGGGCACCTTCCCTGCGCCTCCTCGCGATCTCCTTCCCTTCGCGACCGCACCGCGCGGTGTCTCCCGTGTAGCTCCCCACCCGCAGCGAACACACCGGAGGCCTCCATGGCACATTCCACCACCACCGTCCTCTGCGCCGACCTGGGCTTCGAGTGGGCCGACGGCACCGTCGTCCTGAACGGATTCCACCTCGCAGTCGGCACCGGCCGCACCGGCCTGATCGGGCTCAACGGAGCGGGCAAGTCCACTCTGCTGCGCCTGATCGCAGGCGAACTCACCCCCGCCACCGGCACCGTCCACATCAGCGGCGAGTTCGGCTACCTGCCCCAGGACCTCACCCTGGACACCGCGCAGCGCGTGGACGAGGCGCTCGGCATCCGGGCCGCCCGCGAGGCGCTGCACGCCATCGAGTCCGGCGACACCGACGAGCGGCACTTCGCCGCGATCGGCGAGGACTGGGACGTCGAGGAGCGCGCCCGCGCCACCCTCGACAAGCTCGGCCTCGGACGCCTTGACCTCGACCGCACCACCGGCGAACTCTCCGGCGGCGAGGCGGTGCTGCTGCACCTGGCCGCGCTGCTGCTGCGCCGCCCGGACGTACTGCTGCTGGACGAGCCGACCAACAACCTTGATCGGCACGCCCGTTCACTGCTCTACCAGGCCGTCGAGAGCTGGCCCGGGGTCATGGTCATCGTCAGCCACGACCGCGAACTGCTCCAGCACGTCGACCAGATCGCCGAGCTGCGCGACGGCATGGTCACCTGGTACGGCGGCAACTTCGCGGCCTACGAGCGCACCGTGGCCGCCCAGCAGGAGACCGCCGAGCGGCTGGTACGGGTCGCCGAGGCCGACGTCCAGCGGCAGCAGCGCGACCTGATCGAGGCCCGTACCAAGCTCGCCCGCAGCGCCAGCTACGGCAAGAAGCGCTCGGTGCAGCGCAACGACCCGAAGATCTTCGCCGGCAAGTTCAAACGACAGGCCGAGGAGACGGCCGGGCGGGTGAAGGGCATGCACGCCGAACGCCTCGCCGAGGCCAAGGAGCGGCTCACCGCAGCGGAGGAGGCCGTCCGGGACGACGCCGAGATCCGGATCGACCTCCCGCGCACCTTCGTCCCGCCGGGCCGCACCGTGCTGCACCTCGACCGGGTCCGGCTGCCGTACGGCGCCCACGCCGACCTGGAGCTGCGCGGGCCCGAGCGGATCGCGCTGGTCGGCCGGAACGGCGCGGGCAAGACCACCCTGCTGCGCACCATCGCGGGTGAACTCGCCCCGTCAGCCGGGGAGATCAGCGTGCCGGTGCCCATGCGCTACCTGCCGCAGCGCCTCGACCTGCTGGACGACGGCCGCTCGGTGGCCGACAACGTCAAGGCGTACGCGCCCGGGGCGGGCGACAATGCGATCCGGGCCCGGCTGGCCCGTTTCCAGTTCCGGGGCGCGCGGGCCGAACAGCTCGCGGGCACCCTCTCCGGCGGCGAGCGCTTCCGGGCCGCACTGGCCGCCCTGCTGCTCGCCGACCCGCCGCCGCAACTGCTGCTGCTGGACGAGCCGACCAACAGCCTCGACCTGGCCAGCGTCCGCCAGCTCACCCAGGCGCTGGCCGGCTACCAGGGCGCGCTCATCGTGGCCAGCCACGACGTGCCGTTCCTGCGCGGGATCGGGATCACCCGATGGCTGGAGCTGGACGGCGAGTTGCGGACCGTCGACGCACTCTGACGGTTACTCGCCCGCTCGCCTACGGGCCCTCGTACCCGGTGCCGACGCTCGTCCCTCGCCCTCCTTGCCCGCCATCGGGCGGGTCCCCCCAGCCTCCGGCCGGGGGGACCCGCCCCCAGCCTCCGGCCGGGGGGACCCCCGCTGCTCGGGGCGGGACGTTGAGGGACGACCGGAGGGGTGCCACGAGTCGGTGCCCCTCCGGTAGCATCCCCGCATGCCAGCGCTCAGTATTGAGTACACGGAGCTCGAACTCGCGGCGATCCGCGAGGCCGCCGCCGCGGACGGCAAGAGTGTCAAGGCGTATGTGCACGACCTGAGCGTCCGTGAGCAGAAGCGGCGCACCTTCGTCAGCCATGCGGTGGCCTTCTGGAACGCCCACGTCGAGGAGTTCGACGCGGCCTTCCCCGAGGACGCCCCCGACGCCGAACACCGCGGCGGTGCGCGCCCCGATCCGGCCGCCGCCTGACAATGCTCCGGGTCGACATCCGCTGGCTGCTCGACGTCCAGGAGCTGGCCTCACCCGAGGACCTCAGCGTGCGCGACTACTCCGCCCTGCAGGCCGCCGTCGCCCGCCACCGGGTCAACACCGTGCAGCTCGGCCATGACGCCGATCCGGCCTGGTGTGCGGCCGCCCTGATGCACACCATCGTGCTGCTGCGGCCGCTGCCCGTCCGCAACAACCTCTACGCCTGCATGGCCACCGCCGCCTACATGCACGCCGCCGACGAGGGCATCGACCCGCCGTACGGTGCCTTGGTCGAACTGGCCCGCGACGTGGCCGAGGGCACCGCGGACGTCTTCACCGCTGCCCGGCGCATCCGCGCCTGGCGGATCTGAACCGCTCCGCGCGCCGGGCCGACGCCTCCGGTCGGTGACCGTCCGAACACGTGCGGCCGGACATCGGTGCGATCCCTTGACAGCTGGAACACCTGCTGGATTACTGGCGTTCACACCGCCGATGACCGAATGTTCGGTCGGCATGCGGGCTGGCGGCATGACCGACGGCAGGGCCGGCCGCAGCCGATCCGAGAGGACGTGCCGATGAGCCACACCCCGACCGAAAGCTCCGGAGGCGGCCGGCGCCTCGGCGAGCCGACCCCGGCGGAACTCCTCGACGCCGGGGAGCGGATGGGCCGCGAGGAGCTCAGGGCCCACCAACTCGTCCAGCTGCGCGCCACGCTGCGCCACGCGTACGACCATGTCGAGCTCTACCGGCGGAAGTTCGACGCGGCCGGGGTGGGTCCCGAGGACTGCCGCACGCTGGAGGACATCGCCCGGTTCCCCTTCACCACCAAGGCGGACCTGCGGGACTCCTACCCGTTCGGGATGTTCGCCGTCCCGATGGCCGAGGTTCGCCGGCTGCACGCCTCCAGCGGGACCACCGGGCGGCCCACCGTGGTCGGCTACACCGAGCACGACCTCTCGCTCTGGGCCGACCTGGTGGCCCGCTGCATCCGCGCGGCCGGCGGCCGCCCCGGGCACCGGGTGCACATCGCCTACGGGTACGGGCTGTTCACCGGGGGGCTGGGCGCGCACTACGGGGCGGAGCGGCTCGGCTGCACCGTCATCCCCGCCTCCGGCGGCATGACCGCCCGGCAGGTCCAGCTGATCCAGGACCTCCGGCCCGAGATCATCATGATCACGCCGTCCTATCTGCTCACCCTGTTGGACGAGTTCGAGCGCCAGGGCATCGACCCGCGCGGAACCTCGCTGCGGACCGGCATCTTCGGCGCCGAGCCGTGGACCGAGGAGATGCGCCGCGAGATCGAGCAGCGGATGGGCATCCACGCGGTGGACATCTATGGGCTGTCCGAGGCGCTCGGTCCCGGTGTGGCGCAGGAGTGCGTGGACACCAAGGACGGACTGCACCTGTGGGAGGACCACTTCCTGCCCGAGATCGTGGACCCGCTCACCGACCAGGTGCTGCCCGACGGAACGGGCGGCGAGTTGATCCTCACCTCGCTCACCAAGGAGGCGCTGCCGGTCATCCGCTACCGAACCCGCGATCTGACCCGGCTGCTGCCCGGCACCGCACGTCCGGCCTTCCGCCGGATCGAGAAGATCACCGCGCGCTGCGACGACATGATCATCCTTCGCGGGGTCAACGTGTTCCCGAGCCAGATCGAGGAGATCGCGCTGCGAACGCCCGGCGTGGCACCGCACTTCCAGCTGCGGCTGTCCCGGCGCGGCCGGCTGGACCACATGACGGTCCGGGTCGAGGCACGTCCGGACACCGGGCCCGAGCGGCGCGCGGCGGCCGCCGAGGAGATCGCCAGGAGCGTCAAGGACGGAGTGGGCGTCACGGTCGAGGTGGAGGTCGTCGAACCGGAGACGCTGGAGCGCTCGGTCGGCAAGATCCGCCGCGTGGTCGACCTCCGGGAACGTTGAGGCCCTGCGGCGGGCTCGGTTCGCCCGGAAGCCACAACCCGGCCGACCGGCCATCGCTCATCCACGTCGGCGGCGACCGACCGGCACGTCGTACAGGCCGTCGCCCTGGAGGGCTTGGTCAGGTCGGTGCGGCGATCGGTATGTCGCGGTGGCAGGTTGGGCATGTGCCGGCCCTGAGCACGAGGGGTGTCTGCAGGTCACGGACGACCTGGTAGGGACTCAGGCCGGGCGGAGCTTGCGACGGATGGTGGTGCCCAGGCGGTCGAGGGCGACCACGGCGGCGCCGAGGGCGATGAACTCGACGGTCAGCTGGACGATCTGGCCGCCGACCCAGGCGTAGCCGTTCTGGGTGGGGTCCAGGAAGAAGTACGGGTACTTGTTGTCGAAGTGCGGGAAGAGCGCGGCGCGCAGCTCGGTGATCGCGGCGTAGCCGAGCGGGAAGGAGAGCCAGAGCGGCAGGTCGCGCCAGTGCGAGACGTTGCGGGGCTTCAGGCAGAGCCAGTCCAGCATGACCATCACCGGTGACACGTAGTGCAGGAAGAAGCTGGACCAGTTCTGCAGGCGGTCGGGTCCGGAGACCAGGCCCGGCAGCGGGTCCGCGCCGTGGTTGAGGATGATGTGGGCGACCAGGCCGGTGATGGTGATGTAGAGCACGGCGGCGCCGCGCAGCCGGGGCGCCGGGGCGTCGGTGGTGTTGCGTCTGAGCATCCAGTACACCGCGCCCGTGAAGTAGCCGAGCACCATGACGTTGCTCTGGATGGTGAAGTAGACGAGGGAACCGGTGCCGAGGATCAGCCCGAGTCCGGCCGAGAGCACGATCGCCAGGCGCCACCAGAGGGCAGGGCGGGTCCATACAGACATGCGCTCACCGGTTCTTCTCGTACGGTCCGTGGGATCGTCGCACTCTACCCACGGGTACGGGCTGGGCGAAACCCGCCAAAGCCGACTTCCGGGACGGGCGCTGCCCGGCCGGCGACCGCTCCGGGCCGTCGGCCGTCGGCTCAGCGGGGGCGGACGAAGCCGGACTCGTAGGCGGCGATCACGGCCTGGGTGCGGTCCCGGACGCCCAGCTTGCCGAGGACGCTGGCGACGTGGGTCTTGACCGTCTCCGGGCTCACCACCAGCCGTTCGGCGATCTCGCCGTTGGCCAGCCCGGCGGACATCAGCCGCAGGATCTCGCCCTCCCGCTCGGTCAGCCGGGGGAGCGGGGCGGGGGTGCGCCCGCGCCCGGCGGCGTGGTGCACGGCCAGCTCGCGGACGGCGGCCGGGAAGAGCAGCGAGTCGCCGTGCGCCACCAGCCGGACGGCCTGCACCATCTCCTCGGCGCGGGCCCGCTTCAGCAGGAAGCCGGCGGCGCCGGCGCGCAGCGCCTCGTACACGTGGTCGTCGTTCTCGAAGGTGGTGACCACCAGGACCTTCGGCGGCGGCTGGAGCGCGTCCAGGACCAGCTCGGTGGCCCGGATGCCGTCCAGGCCGGGCATCCGGATGTCCATCAGGATGACGTCCGGCCGCAGTTCGCGGGCCAGCGGGAGGACTTCGGCGCCGTCCGCCGCCTCACCCACCACGGTGATTCCGGGCTCGGCGTCGAGCACCACCCGCAGGCCGGTCCGTACCAGCCGTTCGTCATCGGCGATCACTACGCGGATCACGGCCGTCCCCCTCTGCTGTACTCGGTGCCGCCGTGCGCGGCGGTCGTGCGGTCGGTGCGGTTGCGCGGTCAGTGCGGTTGTGCGGCGTCCGCCGGCGGTGCGGGCGGTGCGGAGACGGGGAGCCGGACGGAGAGCCGCCAGTTGCCGTCCGGCTGCGGCCCGGCCCGGTAGTCGCCGCGCCGGGACTCGGCGCGCTCGGCTATCCCGCGCAGTCCCCGGCCGCCGCCGGGGCGGCTGGGGCGGCCGGCGCCGAGCGGGTTCTCCAGGTCCACCTCCAGCCTTCCGTCGGAGAGCCGGAGCCGCAGCCGGGCGGGGACCGGGCCGGCGTGCCGGAGCACGTTGGTGAGGCCCTCCTGGACTACCCGGTAGGCCTCGCGGGAGAGTTCGGGCGGAAGGTCGTTGAGCCCGGGGCCGGTGTGGGTCTCCACGCGCACTCCGGCCAGGCCCATCTGCCGCACCAGGGTGTCGAGTCCGGCGAGTGTCGGGCCGCCGTCGGCGCGGCGGCCGTCGGCGGTGTCCCCGGCGGTGTCCTCGCGCAACAGGCCGAGGACGGTGTCGAGTTCGGCGACCGCCGCGCGGGCGGTCTCCTCGATGGCCTGCAGCGCTTCCGCGGCGAACTCCGGGTCCGAACGCAGGACCCTGCCCGCCGCTGCCGCCTGGATGGTCACCGCGCTGAGCGCATGGCCCACCGAGTCGTGCAACTCCCGTGCCAGCCGGTTGCGGTGGGCCAGTTCGGCGGCGCGCTGTTCGGCGGCGGCCAGCCGCTCGTCGGGGGTCGGGCCGAGCAGTAGGGGCGCGCAGCGGGCCAGCAGGGCACCGGAGAGGGCGTTGGTCGTCAGCAGCAGGAGCAGCAGGGCCGGTGCGATCAGCAGCTCCGGCGGCGCGTACCCGCCGAAGGCGCGGCGGAGCGTGTCCCGTCCGGTGTGCCCGAACGCACCGGACGAGGAGACCAGGAGGAACAGTACGGTGGGCGGCACCGCGAGCGACATCCCGCTGACGATGCCGCCGAGCAGGACGTGCAGTACGAACCACGCCGACGTCCGCCGGCGCGCCGCCCAGCTGCGGGCGGGTGAACTCGCCAACTCCCGTACCGGGCCGCCGCGTCGGGGCGCGAGCGCGCCCGCGCACAGCGCCCGGGCCGCCGCGCCTTCGAGTGGCCGGACCATCGGGACCAGCGCCGTGACCGCCGCCATCGGCAGCGAGAGCGGGAGCGCGAGCAGTTGGGCCAGGAGCTGCTGTCCGGCGTCCGTGCTCCCCCTCGGGAGGAACGGGGTCAGCAGCACGGTGGACAGCAGCCAGTACGGCATCAGCAGCGCGCCGCCGAGCACCAGGTGCACCCAGCGCAGCGCGGCGCGCCGTCCGACCAGGGCACCCAGCACCGTACTCACCGTGCTGACCCTACGTCAGCTGCGGTCCGTGTGAGGACACAGGTCCGTGTGAGGACACAGCCGGAGACGGCCGCTGCCATCAGTGGTCCGCATCCGAGATCCCGCCGTCCGGCAGGAGCGGTTCGAGTGCCGAAGGCGGGACGGTGGCGGTGGTCACGGCGCCGCTGCTGCGCAGGTCAGCGCTGAGCGTGCCGCGCACACTGCCGTGGCGGGAGAGGTCGGTGAGGCCCATGGCCACGACTCTCCCGCTGCCGGCCCGGTGCGGTCATCGCCCCCGGCTACGATCCGCCTCCCTCTGGCGGGGGAGGCCGACCTCCTCCCGGAGGCCGGTCGGTCCGGGCGTGGTCAGCCGGCCGGGCCGGAGGGAGCGGGCGAGTGGCCGGGGTCAGGAGAGATCCGAGTCAAAAGATCAGGTGGGCACGCTCGTGGGTGCGGACCTCGATTCCGGTGGCGGCCTTGTTGATCAGTTCGTGCGCCAGGTTGGAGCAGGCGCGGGCGGCGGCCAGCTCCTCGCCGACCGTGGCGTCCGGGGTGTCGTCCGGATTGCGCCGGGCCACACCGAGGCCCTGGACGCCGGGAGCGCTGAACCCGCTCAGCGAGGCGGTGCAGGTGGTGCGGTCCTCGTCCTCTTCGAAGTTGAGGTCGACGATCCAGTGGTTGTGCATGGCGGCTCATCTCCTCGGATGGAGAGATCGTAAGCATCAGAATCCGCCGGGCGACGGGCGTTGGCAAGGCGTGGCCGGGGTCCGGGGGTTCTCCGATCCCGGGTGTTGACCCTCGGTGACGCGGCGCCGCAGGACGGGTGACAGTGGGTGACAGCGGCGCGGCCCCGACTCACGGCGCGGAGACGCGGCGGCGTGCCCGGTACCCCGTCACCGCAGCGGCACCGAGGGCTGCCAGCGCGAGCACCAGGCCACCCACCAGCACCGGGTTGACCCAGGACGGCACCAGTTCGCAGTCCGGTCCGCATCGCACGCTCACCGGAAATCCGGGTGACGACCCCGTCCGCGGAGAAGCCCCGAGCGTTGCAGTACTCGCGGGCGGACGTCCACATCGGCCCCGACGTCAGACCGGTGCTGAACGCCCAGTACGCCGCACAGACACCCAGGAGGGACAGTCGGACGAGCGTGCCGCCGTGGAGGGGGAGCGCCGCTCACTCCGGGCGTGCACCACCCGGCGCACCACCACGACAGGCCGCCGCACGGTGCCAGCGGCCCGGACGGTGCAGGTCGCAGGCGATGAGCCGGAGGTGGGCCGGCTGTGCGGTTCCCCGCGCCCCGGGGCGCCGCGCCCCTTGTTACCGGTGAGTCGGATCCCTATCATCACGACTGTGACAGCCAAACTGTCAAACACATCGGACAGGGGAGAGCCGCCGGTGCCGGAACGCAGCAGTGGGCCGCTCGCAGGGGTGCGCGTGGTGGAGCTGGCGGGGATCGGCCCCGGCCCGTTCGCCGCGATGCTGCTGGCCGATCTCGGCGCGGACGTGGTCCGGGTGGACCGCCCCGGCCCGCCGGCGATAGGGCCGGATCCCGGCCACGACGTCACCAACCGCAACAAGCGCTCCGTGGTGATCGACCTCAAGTCGCCCGAGGGGCCCGGCCTGGTGCTCGAACTCGTCGAACGCGCCGACCTGTTGATCGAGGGCTACCGCCCCGGGGTGGCCGAGCGGCTCGGCGTCGGACCCGAGGCGTGCCTGGCCCGCAACCCCGCGCTGGTCTACGGCCGGATCACCGGCTGGGGTCAGGACGGGCCGCTCGCCGCGAGCGCCGGCCATGACATCGGGTACGCCGCCACGGCGGGGGTGCTCGGGCTGATCGGCGCGCCCGGCCAGGCCCCGGCCATCCCCGCGAACCTGCTCGGCGACTACGCGGGCGGCTCGCTCTACCTGGTCGTGGGCCTGCTGGCCGCGCTGCACCACGCCCGCGCCACCGGCACCGGCCAGGTCGTGGACGCGGCCATCGTGGACGGCGCCGCGCACCTCACCGCGATCCTCTGGGGCCTGCTCGCCGCCGGGCAGTGGCAGGACCGGCGCGGCGTCAACCTGCTCGACGGCGGTGCCCCCTGCTACTCGGTCTACCGCACCGCCGACGGCGAGTACATGGCGGTCGGCGCGCTGGAGCCGCAGTTCTACGCCGAGTTCACCACACTGCTGGAGCTGGAGGCCGACGCCCCGGGCCAGTTCGACCCGGCTCGCTGGCCCGAGCTGCGCGAGCGGATCGCGGCCCGCTTCGCCACCCGCACCCAGGCCGAGTGGACGGCGGTGTTCGAGGGCACCGACGCCTGCACCGCACCCGTTCTGACGCTCGGTCAGGCCGCCGGTCACCCGCACCTCGCGGCACGCGGCACCTACACCGCACACCAGGGCCTCACCCAGCCGGCGCCCGCGCCGCGCTTCTCGGCCACCCCGGGCGGGCTGCGCCGCCCGCCCGCCCAGCCGGGCGCGCACACCGAGGAGGTGGCCCGCGACTGGGGCGTGGCCGGACTGCTGCCCGGCTCCGAGCCGACAACCGATCGCTGACCCGGAGGAGAGCGCAGTGCAGCGCGAGATCTACACCGAGGAGCACGAGGCGTTCCGCGAGAGCGTCCGGGCATTCCTGGTCCGTGAGGTGCTCCCGCACAACGACCGCTGGGAGCAGGCGGGCATCGTCGACCGCTCGGCCTGGCTGGCGGCGGGCAAGCAGGGGCTGCTCGGCCTCGCCGTCCCGGAGGAGCACGGGGGCGGCGGCACCCACGACTTCCGCTATCCGGCCGTGCTGGCCGAGGAGTTCGCCAGGGCCGGGGTCAGCGGGCTGGCCCTGGGGCTGCACAACGACATCATCGGTCCCTACCTGACCTCGCTCGCCACCGAGGAGCAGAAGCGGCGCTGGCTGCCCGGATTCTGCAGCGGCGAGATCGTCACCGCGATCGCGATGACCGAGCCGGGCGCCGGGTCCGACCTCCAGGGCATCCGCACCACCGCGGTCGACCAGGGCGACCACTACCTGCTCAACGGCGCCAAGACCTTCATCTCCAACGGCATCCTCGCCGACCTGGTGGTGGTCGTCGCCAGGACCACCCCCGAGGGCGGTGCGCACGGCCTCAGCCTGCTGGTGGTGGAGCGCGGGATGGCGGGCTTCGAGCGGGGCCGCAACCTCGACAAGATCGGCCAGAAGGCCCAGGACACCGCCGAGCTGTTCTTCGACGACGTGCGCGTCCCGAAGGAGAACCTGCTCGGCGAGGAGAACCAGGGCTTCATGCACCTGATGCGCAACCTCGCCCAGGAGCGCCTGGCGATCGCGGTCTCCGCGATCGCTGGAGCCGAGCACCTGGTCGAACTCACCACCGCGTACGTCAAGGACCGCACCGCCTTCGGCCGGCCGCTCGCCAAGCTGCAGCACGTCCGGTTCGAGATCGCCGAGCTGGCGACCGAGTGCGCGGTCACCCGGACGTTCGTCGACCGCTGCATCACCGAGCACAACCGGTCCGCACTCACCCCGGTGGACGCCTCGATGGCCAAGTGGTGGGCCACCGAACTACAGAAGCGCACCGCCGACCGCTGCCTCCAACTCCACGGCGGATACGGCTACATGGCGGAGTACCCGGTCGCCAAGGCGTTCACCGACGGCCGGATCCAGACCATCTACGGCGGTACTACCGAGATCATGAAAGAGATCATCGGCCGCTCCCTGCTCGGCTGAACTCAAGGCTCCGACCTCCTGAAAGGCATCCCAGCGTGACCACCGAAGCGTATGTCTACGACGCGATCCGCACCCCGCGCGGGCGGGGCAAGGCCACCGGATCGCTGCACGGCACCAAGCCGATCGACCTGGTGGTCGGCCTGATCCACGAGATCCGCGCCCGCTTCCCGGACCTCGACCCCGCCGCGATCGACGACATCGTGCTCGGCGTGGTCAGCCCGCTCGGCGACCAGGGCTCCGACATCGCCCGGATCGCCGCCGTCGCCGCCGGACTGCCGGACTCGGTGGCGGGCGTCCAGGAGAACCGCTTCTGCGCCTCCGGTCTGGAGGCCGTCAACCTGGCCGCGGCGAAGGTCCGTTCGGGGTGGGAGGACCTGATCCTGGCCGGAGGCGTGGAGTCGATGTCCCGGGTGCCGATGGGCTCGGACGGCGGCGCCTGGGCGATGGACCCGATGACCAGCTTCCAGGTCGGGTTCGTCCCGCAGGGCGTCGGCGCCGACCTGATCGCCACCATCGAGGGCTTCTCCCGCACCGACGTGGACACCTTCGCCGCCGAGTCCCAGGCCCGCGCCGCGAAGGCCTGGGCGGACGGCAAGTTCGACCGCTCGGTGGTACCGGTCAAGGACCGCAACGGACTCGTGGTGCTGGAGCGTGACGAGTTCTTCCGCCCCGGCACCACCGTGGAGACGCTGGCCGGCCTCAAGCCCTCCTTCGCCGTCATCGGCGAGCAGGGCGGATTCGACGCGGTCGCGCTGCAGAAGTACCACTGGGTCGAGTCGATCGACCACGTGCACACCGCGGGCAACTCCTCCGGGATCGTGGACGGCGCCGCCCTGGTCGCCATCGGCTCGCGCGAGATCGGCGAGCGGTACGGGCTGCGCCCGCGGGCCCGGATCGTCTCGGCCGCCGTCTCCGGCTCCGAGCCGACCATCATGCTCACCGGCCCCGCCCCGGCCACCCGCAAGGCGCTCGCCAAGGCGAACCTGGGACCTGAGGACATCGACCTGGTCGAGATCAACGAGGCCTTCGCCGCGGTCGCGCTGCGCTTCATGCGCGAACTCGGCTTCAGCCACGACAAGGTGAACGTCAACGGCGGCGCCATCGCGCTCGGCCACCCCCTCGGCGCGACCGGAGCGATGCTGATCGGCACCCTGATCGACGAGCTGGAGCGCCGCGACCTGCGCTACGGCCTGGCCACCCTCTGCGTCGGCGGCGGCATGGGCATCGCCACCGTCATCGAGCGCGTCTGACCACCTCCTGACTCCCGCATCCCAAGGACTCACCCATGACCGAAGCAACCGCCATCCGCTGGGAGCAGGACGAGGAGGGCGTGGTCACCCTCGTCCTCGACGACCCAGCCCAGTCCGTCAACACCATGAACGCCGCCTTCACCGAGGCGTTCATCGCCGTGGTCGAGCGCCTCAAGGCGACCGGGAACCTACGCGGCGTCATCATCACCTCGGCCAAGAAGACCTTCTTCGCCGGCGGTGACCTGCACCTGCTGCGCGCCGTGAAGCCCGAGCAGGCGGGCGAGTTCCTGGAGAACACGCTGAGGCTCAAGCGCGCCATGCGCGAGCTGGAGACGCTGGGCAGGCCGGTGGTCGCCGCGGTCAACGGCGCCGCCCTCGGCGGCGGTCTGGAGCTCGCGCTCGCCTGCCACCACCGGATCGCGCTGGACGTGCCCGGCAGCAGGATCGGCCTGCCCGAGGTCACCCTCGGCCTGCTCCCCGGGGGCGGCGGCGTGGTCCGTACGGTGCGGATGCTCGGCATCGCCGACGCCCTGCTCAAGGTGCTGCTGCAGGGCCGGCAGTACCGGCCGGCGCAGGCGCTGGAGATCGGCCTGGTGGACGAACTCGCCCAGGACGCCCAGGAGATGACCGCCAAGGCGCGCGCCTTCATCGACGCCAACCCCGAGGCGGTGCAGCGCTGGGACGTCAAGGGCTACAAGATCCCCGGCGGCACTCCGGCCACTCCGGCCCTCGCGGCCAACCTCCCCGCGTTCCCGGCCAACCTGCGCAAGCAGCTGAACGGCGCGCCCTACCCCGCCCCGCGGAACATCCTGGCCGCCGCGGTGGAGAGCGCCCAGGTGGACGTGGACACCGCGCTGGTGATCGAGTCCCGGTACTTCACCGAGCTGGCCTGCGGGCAGACCGCCAAGAACATGATCCAGGCGTTCTTCTTCGACATGCAGGCCGTCAACTCCGGTGCCGGCCGGCCGAAGGACGTGCCCGCCCGCAAGGTGGGCAAGGTCGCCGTGCTCGGTGCCGGGATGATGGGCGCGGGCATCGCGTACTCCTGCGCCGAGGCCGGGATGCAGGTGCTGCTCAAGGACGTCTCGCTGGAGGCCGCCGAGCACGGAAAGGCGTACTCCGCCGGGCTGCTGGACAAGGCGGTGGCACGCGGGCGGACCACGCCCGAGGAGCGGGAGGAGTTCCTGGCCCGGATCACGCCGACCGCCGAGGCGGCGGACCTGGCGGGCTGCGAGGCGGTGATCGAGGCGGTCTTCGAGAACCCGGAGCTCAAGCACAAGGTCTTCCGAGAGATCGAGGACATCGTCGCGCCGGACGCGCTGCTCTGCTCCAACACCTCCACCCTGCCGATCGGCCTGCTCGCCGAAGGGGTCACCCGCAGCGCCGACTTCATCGGCCTGCACTTCTTCTCGCCGGTCGACAAGATGCCGCTGGTGGAGATCATCCGGGGCCCGCGGACCGGTGACGAGGCACTGGCCCGCGCCTTCGACCTGGTCCGGCAGATCCACAAGACCCCGATCGTGGTCAACGACTCGCGCGGCTTCTTCACCTCGCGCGTCATCGGCCAGTTCATCAACGAGGGCGTGGCGATGGTCGGCGAGGGCGCCGACCCGGTCTCCGTCGAGCAGGCCGCCGCCCAGGCCGGGTACCCCGCGAAGGTGCTCTCGCTGCTGGACGAGCTGACCCTCACCCTGCCGCGCAAGATCCGCAACGAGGCCCGGCGCGCCGTCGAGGAGGCGGGCGGGACCTGGCAGCCGCACCCCGCGGACGCGGTGATGGACCGGATGCTCGACGAGTTCGACCGGCCGGGGCGCAGCGGCGGCGCCGGCTTCTACGAGTACCAGGACGGCAGGCGCGTCCGGCTGTGGCCGGGGCTGCGGGAGCACTTCGGGAAGCCCGGGGCGGAGATCCCGTTCGAGGACATGAAGGAGCGGATGCTCTTCGCGGAGGCGCTGGACTCGGTGCGCTGCCTGGAGGAGGGCGTGCTGACCTCGGTCGCGGACGCCAACGTCGGCTCCGTCCTGGGCATCGGCTTCCCGGCCTGGACGGGCGGCGTGCTCCAGTACGTCAACGGCTACCGGGGCGGGCTGCCCGGGTTCCTCGCCCGCGCACGGGAGCTGGCGGCGGCGTATGGCGAGCGCTTCGAGCCGCCCGCGCTGCTGGAGCGCCTCGCGGCGGAGGGCGGGCGCTTCCAGGACTGACCGGGCTTGCGCGGCAGGGGCGCGGGGAGCTTCGCCGGCAACCCCGCGACTTCGTAGTGGATGCCGCGAACCCGGACCCGCACTGTCCTCGCGTGCTCGCCCGCCGGCGCCGTGCCGGCGGCGCCTACGGCCGCTGCGCGGCCAGCTCGTCGGCGAGGGAGCGCTGGAAGGCCGTCACCAGGGCCTGGACCACCATCGGCTGGATCCGGTCGGTCAGTTCCTTCATCCGCTCCAGTTCCGCCGGCGGCGGGTCGCTCTCGCGGTAGGGCTTCCAGACCGTCTCGCGGAACAGCCGGTGCAGGTCGTGGGCGGTCGCCTGGCTGTGCAGGCGGACCACCGCGCGGGCCGCGACCAGCGTCTCCAGCGGGATGGGCACGTCCAACACCCGTACCCCGAGTGGGAGCAGACCCGGGTCGATCTTGAAGACCTCGGGGTCGGCGGTGCGGTGCAGCGCGCCCATCGCGGCCAGCCGGTCCACGTCGGCGTCCGAGAGCGCCCGGCCGGCCCGTCGGCCGAGCTGGTCGCGGGTGGCCTCCTCGGCGGCTTCCGGGGTCCAGGAGGCCACCAGTGCCCGGTGGATGGCCAGGTCCAGGGAGCTGATGTCCTCGGGCAGTTGGGCCAGGTACCGTTCGATCGCCGCCAGGGTGAGGCCCTGCCGTTGCAGCTCCTCGATCAGTTCCAGCCGCCCGAGGTGCTCGGGTCCGTACAGTCCGACCCGGCGCGGTCCCAGCTCCGGCGGCGGCAGCAGGCCCCTGGTGCTGTAGAACCGCAGCGTCCGCACCGTCACCCCGGCCCTGGCCGCCAGTTCGTCGACGGTGAGCCGCGGCGGCCCGGCCGGCGTTGCTGTCATGGAACGAAACCTCATGCTGAGTCAGGGAGGGCCAGATATGGCAGATCTGCTGTAACAGCATCAGTGTGACACTGCTCCGGCCCCGGGGTCCATGCCGGCGTGGCGGCACGGCCTCCGTCGCGGGGCCGGTACCCGGTCGGACCTCCCCGCAGAGTTCTACAGGTCTGTAGAGTTCTGGGGGCAGTCGCCCACAGAGCAGGGGAGCGGACGGTGTACGGAACACAGGGGCGCTCCGGCGCAGCTCGGCGTCCCGGCGGCGGGGCCTTCCAGCCGCCGGAGGCGGAGGTGTGCCGGGTGTACCAGCCGGTCGAGGTGCACCATGGGGACGGGACCTGGGCGCTGGGCCGGATCAACGCCTGGTGGCATCCGGCCGACGGTGAGGCCTGGTGCCGGGTGCGGACCATCGGCAAGGGCAGCGCGTTGGCCTGGATGCCCTTCGACCCCGAGCGGCTGGTCCTGCTGCCGCAGTCGGGGATCTGAGCGGATCCGGAAGGCGTGAGGGCCGTCGGGCCGCGCCGCCCGACGGCCCTGGCCGGCGCAGGCCGGACTACAGCGGCGTGGCGGCCTTGAGCACGAGCAGCAGGGCGACGGCCGCGTTCAGCGCGGACAGCGCCGAGGCCGCGGTGCCGGCGGCGGCGACCATCGCGGCCAGGCCGACCGGGCTGTGCGCCGGGGGCCAGGTCTCGGGCAGCACCTCGGGGTTGAGCAGTGCGGCCACCCGGCGCGGGACTGGGCCGGGGGCGGCGAAGGCGGCGAACCCGGGCGCGGGTACGTGCCGGGTGACGAGGGCGGCCTTGGCGACCGCCCGGGCCGTCACCCGGCGGCTGCCGACGGTGTGCGCGGCCTCCTCGTCGGCCCAGCGCTCGGTGCCGTAGGCGACGGCCTTCTCCAGCGGCCGCAGGAACGGGTTGACGCAGCTGGCCAGTTGGGTCGCCAGCAGGTAGCGGTGGTGCCGGTTGGCCAGGTGGGAGCGCTCGTGCGCGATCAGGGCCCGGCGCTCCTCGACCCCGAGACTGTCGATCATGCCGGTGGAAACGACGATCCGCCCGGGCGCGCCGGGCACCGCGTAGGCGTACGGGTTGCTGTCGGGCAGCACCGCCAGGTCGGAGTCGCGCGGCACGAACTCCAGGGCGTGCTGGGCGCGGGCCCTGATCCGCAGGTGCCGCCGCAGGGTGACCGAGCACATGGTGAGCACGGTGACCAGGACGATCACCGCCGCCGTACCGACCTCCTCGTGGAACGGCACCGCCGCGCGCACCTCGGGATCGGACCAGTTGTCCGGCAGCGGGTTGCCCGGGATCTGCGCGGTGCCGACCACGAAGAGCAGGCCGAGGCAGAGCGAACTGCAGACCGCCATGCTCACGCTGATCCAGGTGAGCAACCGGACCGCGTTGCGCGGGTGCAGGTGGTGCTCGGCGAGGCGGGCGATCGGCAGCGCCGTCAGGGGCAGGATCAGCGGGAGGAAGACGAAGACGCCCACGGCTCAGCGCTCCCGTCGCCCGGCCGGGCGGTCCAGCGGCGAGTACCCGTCCGCCGGGCGTCCCTCGGCGGAGCCGTCCAGCAGGGCCCGCAGCCGGCGCTCGTCCTCGGGGAGCAGCGCGCTGACGAAGCTGGCCAGTACCGCGTCCCGGTCGGACTCGGTGTCGAGCACCCTGCGCATCCTCATCGCGGCCAGCCCCGCCGCGTCCGAGGAGGCCAGCCACAGATAGACCCGGCCCGAGCGGCTGCGGGAGACCGCCTGCTTGGCGAGCAGCCGGGAGAGGATGGTCATCACCGTGGTGTAGGCCAGTTCGCCGCCGAGGCGCTCCTGCACCCAGCCCGCGGTGACCGGCTCGGTGGCTCTGCTGAGCACCTCCAGGACCTGGCTCTCCAGTTCGCCCTGGCCCCGCTTGCGCGGCCGCCTGCCGAGATCGCCTCTGCTCCGGTCCATGGTGTCTCCTCCCGGCGGGCCCGCCCGTGCGCGCAGCGCGCGTCCGGCTGCGCGCCTCATCCTAGTGAGCGCGCGGCGCGGCGATGAGCGCGGGGCGGGCGGCCGTCACCCGCCCTCCGGCGGGGAACCGGCTCCTCTACACTGCTGTAGATTCAGTGTGCCGCACGCTTCATCCGCGACTCGGACAGCCGGCCGGTCCGGTCCGGCGTCCCACGCATCGGAGGACACCTGTGGACGTACCTCCCCGGCTTCGGCAGCAGGACCAGGTCGACTTCGAGCGTGCGCTCACCCAGGCCCTGGCCAGCGACGACATCCGGGCGGCGCTCGCACGCGGCGCCCAGGGCCTGGACCGGGCGGGCCTGCGCGCCCTGGCCCGGTCCGCCGCCGCGGAGATCCTCTCCGCGGCGGCGGACGAGTACGACGAGTACGCCAGGCTGCGGGCCGCCGCCGACCTGGCCGGACCGCTCGGCGGACGGCCGCGCGAGGAGGGGGAGGGCCGGCGCGACGGTGGCCTGCTGAGCGCGCTCGCGGTCTTCACCCCGGTACTGGCGGGTGCCGCCGCGGTGCTCTGCTACCTGATCGGCAGCCTGCTCAGGTTCTTCGCGCGCTCCGAACGCCACCTGGCCGACTCGGTGATCGAGATCGCCTGGTCCGCGGCGATCGCCGCGGCGGCCGGGGCGTTCGTCGGCGTGGTCGGACTGCTGGTCACGGCGGCCCGGCACCGCTCGGCCGCGCTGGCGCACGCCGGGGTCGCGGAGCCCGTCCCGGACAGTCTCCTGCTGGCCCGCGAGGCATGGCGGGCAGCCCTGCTCGAACGCGGGATGCTCCCCTTCCTGCTGGGTCGGCTGGAGCCCGCACCCGGCGGGGACCTGCCGCTCTGACCCGTCGGCCCGGCCGGTGGGAAAGCCGGCGCGCCGCCGACGGGGCGCTGCCCGCCGGTGGCGCGGTCCGCCGGGCCCGGCTACGCGCTGGGCACCAGGCCGGCGTGGTGGCGGCTGGTGACCTCGGGGTGGGCTCGGAGGTACCCCTTCAACTCGTTGAACCCGAAGTCGGCGTAGAGCGGGTTGGCCGGGTCCTGGGTGGTGCCGGGCGCGTCCCCGGCGCCCGGGAAGTCCAGCGGCTCGATGTGGGCGTCCAGGCGCGGGTTGTAGAAGAACGGGACCGAGAACCGCTCGCGCGCTCCGGGCGGGCTGACCACCCGGTGGTCGGTGGCCTTGAGGTAGCCGTTGGTGGCGACCTCGAGCAGCTCGCCGAGGTTGACCACGAAGGCGCCGGGCATCGGCGGCACGTCCAGGTAGGACCCGTCGTGCTCCACCTGGAGCCCGCCGACCTCGTCCTGGAGCAGCAGGGTGATGAACCCGTAGTCCTTGTGCGAGCCCACGCCCTGTCCGGCGCCGTCGGGCGCGGTACCCGGGTAGCGGACCAGCTTGAGTCGCAGGTGCGGGTGCCCGGCGAAGGCGTGGTCGTAGAAGTCCGGCTCGGCGCCGATCGCGGTGAGCAGTTCGTGCAGCAGCCGTTCGGCGACACCGCTCAGCCGGTCGATCCAGCCCAGTGCCGCGGTGCGCAGCTCCGGCAGCGCCTGGGGCCACTGGTTGGGGCCCTCCAGCCACCAGTACGCGGGCTCCTCGGGGCCGGGGACGTGCGGGGGCAGCTCGGCGCCGATGTCCAGCTGGTCGCGCCAGTCCTGGCTGCCGCCGGTGCGCTCGTCGCCGGTGCGGGTGTAGCCGCGGAAGTGCGGGGAGTTGAGGTTGGAGACGGAGAGCCGGTCGGCCTCGGGGAGGGCGAAGAAGGCCCGCATCGCGTCGGTGAGGACGGCCGTCTCGGCCGGGGTTACGCCATGGCCGGTGAGCTGGAAGAAGCCCACTTCGGTCGCCGCCTCCCGCAGGTTGCGGTGCAGGAGGGCGCGGTCCTCGGCGCCGCCGTCGGCGAGTGAGAGGTCGATCACGGGAAGGGCGATGGAGCGCGACTGCTGAGTCATGGGTGACATCCGCTGAGTTCGGTGCCCCGGCTGCTCCGGTGGTCGCCGGAAGGCCGTCGCTGTCACGCCACGGGTGGGGCGGCGCAGCGGTGCCGGGGGAGGGTGGTGCCCGGGGGGCGGGGAAGGGCGGGATCAGTCGGAGCGTCGACAGGACATGCTCGTGACGCGGCACAGGTCCACGTGGCGACGACTCATAAGAATAAGCATGCCATCAGGTTAGATGAACTTATGGGGGTGGTCGAACACGTTTCGATAACCACCCGCGGCCCGTGGCCGCCTCCGGTGCGCTCATCGCAGCAGCTCCCGGGTCGCCATCTCGCGCAGTTCGGTCTTGCGGACCTTGCCGCTCACCGTCATCGGGAACGTCCGTACCACCCGCACGTGGCGCGGTGTCTTGAAGCGCGCGAGCCGCCCCGCGCAGTACGCGGTCACGTCCTCGGTACTGAGCGTGGCCGCAGGGTCGCGCAGCACGACGAAGGCGAAGATCTCCTCGCCCAGCCGGTCGTCCGGTACCCCGACCACCTGGACGTCCGCGATCGCCGGATGGGTGTGCAGGAACTCCTCGATCTCGCGCGGATAGACGTTCTCCCCGCCGCGGATGATCATGTCCTTGATCCGCCCGACCGCGGACAGGTAGCCGTCCTCGCGCATCACGGCCAGGTCGCCGGTGTGCATCCAGCCCTCGGCGTCGACCGCCTCCGCGGTGCGCTCGGGCTCGTCCCAGTAGCCGAGCATCACCGAGTACCCCCGGGTGCACAGCTCGCCCGCCTCGCCGCGCGGCGCCGTCCGTCCGCTCTCCGGGTCGACCACCTTCACCTCGACGTGCGGCATCGCCCGGCCGACGGTCTCGGTGCGGCGGGCCAGGTCGTCCGTGCGCCGGGTCATGGTGGAGACCGGCGAGGTCTCGGTCATCCCGTACACGATGGCGACCTCGGCCATGTGCATGTCCGACTGGACCCGCTTCATCACCTCCACCGGGCACGGTGAACCGCCCATCAGCCCGGTCCGCAGTGAGGAGAGGTCGTAGGAGTCGAAGTCCGCCAGGCCGAGTTCGGCGATGAACATGGTCGGCACCCCGTACAGCGAGGTGGCCCGCTCGGCGGCGACGGCGCGCAGGGCGGCGGCCGGGTCGAAGCCCTGCGAGGGGATCACCACGCAGGCGCCGTGGCTGAGCGCCGCGAGGTTGCCGATCACCATGCCGAAGCAGTGGTAGAACGGCACTGGCACGCAGATCCGGTCCTGCTCGGTGTAGCCGAGCAACTCGCCTACCGAGTGGGCGTTGTTGAGGATGTTGCGGTGCGAGAGGGTGGCGCCCTTGGGGAAGCCGGTGGTGCCGGAGGTGTACTGGATGTTGATCGGCTCCTCGCAGTGCAGCGCCGGGAAGTCGCCCGCGGGGCCGGTCAGTCGTTGCCAATGCGGGTCGCCGATCCACAGCGTCCCGCGCAGCGCGGGACAGCGGCCCTCGGTCGCCGCCTCGTCGACCATCGCCCGGTAGTCGCTGCCGCGGTGGGCGGGCTGGGCCACCAGCAGGCTGACCCCGGACTGGTTCAGCACGTACGCCAGTTCATGGCTGCGGTAGGCCGGGTTGATGTTCACCAGGACGGCGCCGAGCCGGGCGGTGGCGTACTGCACCAGTACCCACTCCGGGCAGTTGAGCGCCCAGATGCCCACCCGGTCGCCCTTGGCCACCCCGTGTGCCCGCAGCCCCCGGGCCAACCGGTCGACGTCCTCGGCGAGTTCGCGGTACGTCCAGCGCCGCCCGCTCGGTACGTCCACCAGCGCCTCCCGGTCCGGGAAGGCGGACGTCACCTGGTCGAGGCGTTCTGCGATGGTGCAGGTCAACAGCGGACTCCCGGTGCTGCCAAGGGAGTAGGACGCCTGCTCGGTCACCGTTGACCTCCGGCTCATGGGCGGGTGGAGCGGGTGCGTTGGGCTGTGCTCGACCAGGCTTGGCCACGGTCCACGGTTCGTCAAGAGCGCGCGCCAGCGGGCGCGGGGGGTGCTACTCGCCCGCTCGCCTCCGGGTCCTCGTGCCCGGTGCCGACGCTCGTCCCTCGCCCTCCTCGCCCGCCATCGGCCGGGAGGTGCCCCCGGGCCGGAGGCTGGGGGATGGGTGCCCCCTCGGCCTGGGGCGTTGCGCCCCGGCCGTCCTCGGCCGTTTGCCGTGGACGGCCGGTCCCGCCCCTGGTGGCCCGGGTCGGCGCCGGCGGTGAACCCGCCCGCGCCGCCGTCCCGGCCGCCGTTCACCTCGGCCCGGATCATCGGGTCATCCGGCGCCGGAGGCCACCCTCGGTGCCGCCGCGCGTACGGGAAGTGGTGAGGGTGACGTGGGTCGAAGAGGTTCACCCGGAGGTATTGACCTGCGCCGAATACGGAGGAAACTGGTCATTACACCGGAAAACCGGACAAAGCCATTCTGGCTGGTGGAGACGTTCATCGACCCCAATGGTGATGATCCAGGATCTGGCTAAGCCCCCGGCAAGTTCGCCCGGCACCGGAATCATCAGCGACGACTGAAGGTTTCAGGACGAGATCGGAGCTACCGGGGACTGACATGTCCGGGGTCGGTGTCGTCAGCGGGGGTAGGGCCCGCGGCCTTGAACGGGCACCCGCCGCTCCCCTCGAAGGTGCCAAGATCGCTCAGCCGGTAGCCGTTCGGATACCCCCTGACCTGGCTGCTCTCCCGGGCCGGTGCCGGCTTGCGGCGTGGCGGCAACAGTCGTACCACCCGCCCGCGCAGCCGCAGTGAGGACCGGACCGCCTTCCGCAGCAGGGCGGGCGGCCGGGGGTAGCCGAAGGCTTCGCGCAGCGGGTCGTCCAGCAGGCAGATCGAGGCGGCGTGCACCGCCTCGCCGAGTGCTTTCGGGTACCAGCTCGCGGTCAGTGCCAGGGTGGCGTCGGAGACGTCCCGGCCGCCCTGGTCGAAGCCGAAGTGGGCCCGCTCGTAGTCGTCGAGCAGCCGCTCGAACTCCTGGTAGGTCTCCGGGACGCCCCGCAGGCCCATGTGGCGGCCCAGTTCGCGGTAGTAGTTGACGGCGGCCCGTAGCTCGTGCGGGGAGTACGGCCGCCAGCCGTACTCGTCCAGCCAGCGCTTGGGCACCACGACGAAGGTGGACAGGACGTAGAGGTAGTCCTCGTCGGAGATGTCGTAGCGCCGGTGCATCTGGTTCATCCGGCGGATCGCCTCGCGGCCCTGCGCGGAGTCGAAGCCGTGCTCGACCACCGCGTCCAGGATCAGCACCGTGTCGTCGTACCGCTTCTGCGTCCGCTCGGTGAACTCGCCCGTCCTGGCGAGCAGCCGGCCGATGCTCGGCACGGCGTAGGTGCGGTAGAGGGCGAAGCCCAGCGACTGGTTGGTGTCCCAGGGGAACTCGTACTGGCTGCTGATCCGGTAGATCTCGGTGAAGTCGGTCTCGGGGTCGAGCTGGTGTATCCGGTCCAACCACACGTGACGCTTCATCGGGTTCCTTCGCCGGCCGCCGCTGCCGCGACTTTCTGTTACTGAACGGTCGGCGAGACTCTACGGCCTGACGCGACGTCGGCGCGAGAGGGCCCGGCCGGTAGCCGCCCGGCCCCGGAGTCCGGCCCTGAGCCCTGTAGGTGGGGCGGCGGTGCCGCGACCGCTTGGACACCACGGCCGGGTGTCCGCTTCGAGGTCGGGTTTACCATGAAATGCGAGGTTCTCTCGGTACCCGTACCGCAGCGGTAGGGAGGCCGGTATGGCATTCGACAACGCCGGTTTTGGGGGCGTGGACGGCTCGCGCTATCTGCCGATCGCCGAGCACGGGTTGATCGGCGACCTCCGCACCGCCGCGCTGGTGGGCACCGACGGCACCATCGACTGGTACTGCTGCCCGCGCTTCGACGCACCCAGCGTGTTCGGGGCGATCCTCGACGCCGAGCGGGGCGGATTCTTCGAGCTGGCCGCCGATGTGCCGAGCCGCACCAGGCAGTTCTACTTCCCCGACACCAACGTGCTGATCACACGGTTCTTCGCCGCCGACGGGGTGGCGGAGATCCAGGACTTCATGCCGGTCGTCGACGAGTCCCGGGAGGCTGGCCGGCACCGGCTGATCCGGCGGGTGGTGTGCGTGCGCGGCGTGCTGCCGTTCCGGGTCCGGGTGGCGCCCCGGTTCGGTTACGGGGCCGAACCGCACACGGTGCGGCTGGCGGGCCATGAGGCGATCTTCGAGTCGCGGTCGCTGTCGCTGGCGCTCTCCGCCACCACGACACTGGAGTGCGACGGGAAGGACGTCATCTCGCACTTCAAGCTCCTGGAGGGCGAGTCCGCGGTGTTCGCCCTGGACCGGATCGGCGACCAGGTGGGGCCCAGGGCCTGCCCCAAGGCCGAGGCGGAGGACGAGTTCTGCGCCACGGTCGGGTTCTGGCGCCGCTGGCTGGCCGGTTCGCGCTACCACGGGCGTTGGCGGGAGACGGTGCACCGCTCCGCGCTGGTGCTGAAGCTGCTCACCTACGCGCCGACCGGCGCCATCGTGGCCGCACCGACCACCAGCCTCCCCGAGCAGATCGGCGGCGAGCGCAACTGGGACTACCGGTACGTCTGGGTCCGCGACGCCGCCTTCTGCATCTACGCCATGCTCCGGCTGGGCTTCACTTCGGAGGCCGAGGCGTTCATGGGGTTCCTGGACGAGCGGGCGGTCCGGCTGGACTCCGGGCAGGACCTCGACGCCACCGGCCCGCTGCAGATCATGTACGGCATCGACGGACGCCGCGAACTGCCCGAGTACGAGCTCGCCCACCTGGCGGGCCACCTGGGATCGGCCCCGGTCAGGATCGGCAACGCCGCCACCGACCAGCTCCAGCTGGACATCTACGGCGCGCTGATCGACTCGGTCTACCTGTACGACAAGTGGGGGCAGCCGATCGGCAGCGACCGGTGGGACGAGGTCGGCGCCGTGGTGGACTGGCTCTGCGACCACTGGGACCAGCCGGACGAAGGCGTCTGGGAGACCCGGGGCGGCCGGAGGAACTTCCTGTACTCCCGGCTGATGTGCTGGGTGGCGATCGAGCGGGCGATCCGGATGGCGAACCGGCGCGGTCTGCCCGCGGACCTCCAGCGCTGGCAGCAGAGCCGTGACGCGATCTACCGGCAGATCATGTGGCGCGGCTGGTCGGCCGAGCGGAAAGCGTTCGTCCAGTGCCTGGACGGCGACGTGCTCGACGCCGCCCTGCTGATGATGCCGATGGCCAAGTTCGTCTCGCCCACCGATCCCAAGTGGCTCTCCACCCTGGACGCGCTCACCGCGGAGCTGGTGTCGGACTCGCTGGTCTACCGTTACGACCCCGAGTCCAGCCCCGACGGCCTGCGCGGCACCGAGGGCACCTTCTCGATCTGCTCCTTCTGGTACGTCGAGGCCCTGGCCCGCGCCGGGCGCCTGGAGGAGGCCCGGCTGGCCTTCGAGAAGATGCTCACCTACGCCAACCACCTCGGCCTCTACGCAGAGGAGATCGGCCCGACCGGCGAGCAACTGGGCAACTTCCCCCAGGCGTTCACCCATCTCTCGCTGATCAGTGCCGCGTTCAACCTGGACCGGGCGCTTGGGTGACGCAACGTCAGGATCTGGCTGTCAGGATCTGCCGTGCGAAGGTCTGCCCGGTGGAGCGCAACCCCGGCCCTTGCCGGGGAAGTTGTCCGGATCCAACCTGCGCAAGCGTCAATTCCCGGCGTCCATGGGAATGTTCACGCCTTCGTTCAACGTGCACCGCGACGCCGCCCGGCCCTATGCCCGGGCCCTCTTCCGGATCGTCATGGGCATCCTCATCGCCTGCCACGGCGCGCCCCGCCGTTCGGGGTTCTCGGTGGCGCGCCGGGCGGCGGTTCCGCCCCGCCGGTGGCTGGCCTCCATCGCCGGCGCTGTCCTCGGGTGGTGTCGGCAGCGAGCCCGCAAGCTGGGTGTTCGATTTTGACGTCCGAATGCGGAGCGTGATCGAACGATCTCGGATTTCCTCGTTTGGGCAGGTCAGGGCGTTTCTGTCGTCCTATCAGATAGTTGGACTTGAATATCACTGAACATATGTTCGATCCTGAAGTGTGCCCACTTTCGATTCCGCGCTGATCCGGCCGGCCGCCCTCGCGCCGACCGGAGAAGACCTGCTGCCCGTCCTCCCCGCGCTGGCACCACTGCTGCCCGGCGGCGGGCTGCGGCGAGGCACGGCGGTGTCGGTCCTGGGCGACACCGGACTGCTGCTGGCCCTGGCGGCCGGTGCGGCGGCGGTCGAGGGCACCTGGTCGGCGGCCGTGGGGCTGCCCGACCTCGGGCTGACGGCCGCCGCCGGATACGGGTTCGACCTGCGACGACTGCTACTCGTGGACGACCCGGGGCAGCACTGGCCGGAGGTCGTCGCGGCCCTGGCCGGAGCGGTCGGGTTGATCCTGCTGCGCCCGGAGGGGCCGGTGTCCGCGCAGCTGGCGGCCAGGCTCACCGCCGTGCTGCGGCGCGGTGGCTGTGCGCTGCTGGTCGCGGGCCCCTGGCCGGGCGCCGGGCTGCGGCTGGCCGTGAAGTCCGCCCGCTGGTTCGGCCTCGGTGAGGGGTACGGACAGCTGGTGGGACGGCAGGCCGAGATCACGGCGGAGGGGCGCGGGGCCGGAGCGCGCGCACGTTCGGCGCACCTGTGGCTGCCGGACGAACACGGCACGGCGCGGGTGATCGAATCCGCGGAGTCGGTCGAGACGGTGCCCGCCGGGTCTTCCGGGGCTGCTGTGTGCTCCGGGACTGCTGTGCCTCCCGGGGTCACTGTGTTCTCCGGACCCGCCGTGCTTTCCGGACCCGCCGTGCTTTCCGGACCCGACGAGGCGGAGCCCGCGCTCGGCGGTCTCGGGCTGGCGGTGGTGTGAGCGGTGGTTCGGACAGCGGTGTGGCGACGGTGTGAGTGGTACGGCGGTGTGAGATGGCGGTGACGGCGGAGCGGGGTCCGAACCCGGACGGGGGCGCAGGCGCCGGTCCGGGCCCGGACGTGCCGCGGGTACTGGTGGTGTGGTGCCCGGACTGGCCGGTCGTGGCCACGGCGCCGGAAGCCGCCGGTACGGACCGGGCGGTCGCGGTGCTGGAGGCCGGGCGGGTGCTGGCCTGTTCGGACGCGGCCCGGGCCGCGGGCGTCCGCCGCGGACAGCGGCTGCGGCTGGCCCAGCGGCTCTGCCCTGCGCTGGAGCTCCACGACCGTGACCCGGAGGCCGAGACCCGCCTGTTCGAACCGGTGGTCGCCGCGGTGGAGGCGTTCACGCCCCGGGTCGAGGTGCTGCGCCCGGGGATGTGCGCGATCCCGGTCAAGGGGCCCGGCCGCTACTTCGGCGGCGAGGCGGCGCTGGCCACCCGGGTGCACGCGGCGGTCGCCGCGGCCCTCGCCCGGGGCACGTCCCGGCCCGCCCCGGACGCCCCGGCCGACGCACCGCCGGAGGCGGGGGTGCGGCTGCCGACCGGGCAGCGAGTCCCCGGCGACGGGCCGGAGGCCGCGAACCCCGAGGCTCGGGTGCGGCTGCCGACCGGGCAGCGAGTCCCCGGCGACGGGCCGGAGGCCGCGAACCCCGAGGCTCGGGTGCTGCCGCACTGCCAGGTCGGGGTGGCCGACGGGCTGTTCGCGGCGGTGCTGGCGGCCCGTGCCGGGGTACTCGTACCGGACGGCAGGACGGCGGAGTTCCTCGCCCCGTACCCCGTGGCCGCGCTCGGTGACGAGCCGCTGGCCGAACTGCTGGTCCGGCTCGGAGTGCACACCGTCGGCGACTTCGCCACGCTCTCCGGCCGGGCGGTCGCCGACCGCTTCGGCCCGACCGGGACGGCCGCGCACCGTCGCGCCCGAGGGCTCCAGTCCCGTCCGCTGGTGCCCCGCCCCGAGGGCCTCGACCTCGCGGTGGAACACCGCTTCGACCCGCCGGAGCTGCTCGCCGAACCACTGATCTTCATCGCCCGTACGCTCGCCGAACAGCTGCACACCCGGCTGGCCGCGGCCGGACTGGCCTGCCGGCGCTTCGCCGTCGAGGTGACCTGCGCCGACGGCCGGAGTGCCACCCGCCTCTGGCGGCACGAGGGCAAGCTCGGTCCCTTCGCACTCGCCGAACGCGTCCGCTGGCAGCTCCAGGCCTGGCAGACCGCGGGCACCTTCACGGCGGCTTCCGCCGCCGCCGCTGACGCCGCCGATGCCGACGCCGCTGACCCTGCCGACGCCGCAGGTTCCGGTGAACCCGCCGCCTCCGCCGGCTTCACCACGCTGCGCCTCGTCCCCGACGGCCTGGTGCCCGATCAGGGACGGCAGTTGGCGCTCTGGGGCCAGGCCGTGGCCGAGGACCGGGTCGAACGCGCCGTCGCCCGGGTGCAGGCGGTGCTCGGGCACGCCGGCCTGCGGCGGGCCGAGCCCGCCGGCGGCCGCGGCCCGGCCGAGCAACTGGCGCGCGTCCCCTGGGGCGAGGCGTACGAGGCACCCGCACCCGCCCCCTGGCCGGGCCGGGTGCAGGACCCGGCGCCCAGCGTGGTGCCGCGCAGCCCGGTACCGGCCACCGTCCTGGACCCGGACGGCCTGCCCGTCACCGTCAGCGGCCGGGCCGAGGTGTCCGCCCCGCCGGCCCGGCTCGTCCTGGACGGCAGGCTGCTGGAGGTCACCGGCTGGACCGGGCCCTGGCCCGCCGTCGAGTACTGGTGGGACCCGGCCCGGCGCCGCCGCCGGGCCCGCTTCCAGATCACGGTGGCCGGCGAACGGGCTCTGATGCTCACCGCCGAGGGCGGCCGCTGGTCCGTGGAGGCCGCCTACGACTGAAACCGCCCGCGACCGGCGCCGTCCGGAACCGGCGCCGGCGTACCGCCGCTACCGCACCCGCGACCGCGCGCGGACGGACGGCACGAAGGAGGCTCCGGCAGGCCGAACCGCACCACCCCGCACCACCCCGCACCACCCCGACGGAGCACGACCCGCGATGGGATTCACCAGTCACCCCTCACTCGCCTGGAACGAGTTGCGCCGCCGCATGGCCGGCCGACCGGGTGAGTCCGCGCCCGCGCCCGCGCGTACCGGCAGGTTCGAGCCGGGGGCCGACCGGACCGGCGGGCCCGCGCCCGTGCGTACCGGCGGCGATGTCGTACCGCTGCGCCGCCGCCCGTCCCCGCGTACGCCGTCGCCGTCCGGGCTCCCGCCCGGGGCGGCCGTCCCGTGGGCGGAGCTGCACACCCACTCGGCGTTCAGCTTCCTCGACGGCGCGAGCGATCCCGAGGTGCTGGCCGAGGAGGCGGTCCGGCTCGGTATCGAGACCGTCGGGCTCACCGATCACAACGGTCTGTACGGGGCGGTCCGGTTCGCCGACGCGGCAAGGGACCTGGGGCTGCGGACCGTCTTCGGCGCAGAGCTCGGGCTGAGCCCCGACGAGCACCTGCTGGTCCTGGCCCGCGGCCCGGCCGGCTACCGCCGCCTGTCCGCCGAGATCAGTGCCGCCCAGCTCGCGGGCGGTGCCAAGAACCGTCCGGCGTACGACTTCGCCAGGCTCGCCGCCGCCCATCAGGGCCAGTGGGCGGTGCTCACCGGCTGCCGCAAGGGACGGGTACCCGCCGCGCTGGCCTCCGGCGGTCCGGCGGCGGCGAAGCGCGAACTCCAGCTGCTGGTGGAGGCGTTCGGCCGGGAGAACGTCCATGTCGAACTGATCGACCAGCGCCTGCCCGGCGACGACCTGCGCAACGACCGGCTGGCCGCGCTCGCGGCGGAGCTCGGCCTGACCGTCGTCGCCTCCAACAACGTGCACCACGCCACCCCGGCCGAGGCCAGGCTGGCCCAGGGGCTGGCCGCACTGCACGAGCGCCGCACCGTCGAGCAGGCGGCCGGCTGGACGCAGGCCTCCGGCACGGCCCATCTGCGCTCCGGCCGCGAGATGGCCGCCCGGCTGGCCCGCTACCCGGGCGTCCAGCAGGCCACCGTGGAACTGGGCCGCGCCTGCGCCTTCGACTTCGGCGGGCTGGACCCCCGGCTCCCGGGCTTCCCGGTGCCCGAGGGGCAGAGCGAGATCGGCCGGCTGCGCGCCCTGGTCGCCGAGGCCGGCCCGGTCCGGTTCGGTGCCGGCAACGAGCCCGCGCTGCGCCAGCTCGTCCGCGAACTCGACGTCATCGAACAGCTGGACCTGGCGGGGTACTTCCTCATCGTCCACGACATCGTGGACTTCTGCCGGGAGCAGGACATCTGGTGCCAGGGCCGGGGCTCCGCCGCCAACTCCGCCGTCTGCTACGCCCTCGGCATCACCGCCGTGGACCCGATCCGCTACCGGCTGCTCTTCGAGCGCTTCCTCAGCGTCGAACGCGACGGGCCGCCCGACATCGACCTCGACATCGAGAACCGCCGCCGCGAGGAGGTCATCCAGTACGTCTACCGCCGCTACGGGCGCGAGCACGCCGCCCAGGTCGCCAACGTCATCACCTACCGGCCCCGGCTGGCGCTGCGCGACGCGGCCCGGGTGCTCGGCTACCCGCAGGGGCAGATCGAGGACTTCACCCGGCAGGTCGACTTCCACGGCCCACCGGGAGCGGACGCGGTGATCCCCGCCGACGTGCTCGACCTCGGCCGCCAACTCCACGGGCTGCCGAGGCACCTGGGCATCCACTCGGGCGGCATGGTGCTCACCCGGGAACCGGTCGGCGAGATCTGCCCCACCGAGTGGGCCCGGATGCCCGGGCGCTCGGTGCTGCAGTGGGACAAGGACTCCACCGCCGGGGCCGGGCTGGTCAAGATCGACCTGCTCGGTCTCGGCATGCTCTCCGCCCTGCACGACACCTGCGACCTGATCGCCGCCCACCACGGCCGCCAGCTCGACCTGGCGGCCATTCCGCCGGATGACGGGGCGGTGTACGAGATGCTCTGCCGGGCCGACACGGTCGGCGTCTTCCAGGTCGAGTCGCGGGCCCAGATGGCCACCCTGCCGAGACTGAAGCCGCGCGAGTTCTACGACCTGGTGGTCGAGGTCGCGCTGATCCGGCCCGGACCGATCCAGGGCGGCTCCGTCCACCCCTACCTGCGCCGCCGCGCCGGGGTCGAACCGGCCCACTGCGCGCACCCGTTGATGGAGAACGCCCTGAGCAAGACCCTCGGGGTGCCGCTGTTCCAGGAGCAGATGATGCAACTGGCCATCGACTGCGCCGGGTTCACCCCGGCCGAGGCCGACCGGCTGCGCCAGGCGATGGGCGCCAAACGCTCCCACCGGCGGGTCGCCGAACTGCGGCAGCGCCTGTTGGACGGCATGGCAGAGCGCGGCATCCGCGCCGACATCGCCGAGGACGTCTACGCCAAGATCGAGGCGTTCTCCAACTACGGCTTCCCGGAGAGCCACGCGATCAGCTTCGCCTACCTGGTGTACGCCAGCGCCTGGCTCAAGCACCACTACCCGGCCGCCTTCACCTGCGCCCTGCTGGCCAACCAACCCATGGGCTTCTACTCGCCGTTGAGCCTGGTCGCCGATGTCCGGCGGCACGGCGTCCAGGTCCTCGGGGTGGACGTCAACGCCAGTGCCCCGAGGCCCACCCTGGAACCCGACCCGGACCTGCCCGGCCGCGGCCGGGCAGGTCGGCCCGTCAACCCGCGGCCCGCCACCCCGCAGCCCGCCATCCGGCTCGGGCTGACCACCGTCCGGGGGATCGGTGCCCCGCAGGCCGAGGCGATCGCCGCCGGGCAGCCCTACGCGGACCTGGAGGACTTCGCCCGGCGCACGGCCCTGCCCGCGCCGGTCCTGGAGGCACTGGCCACGGCCGGGGCCTTCGGCTGCTTCGGGCTGACCAGGCGCCAGGCGCTGTGGTCCGCCGGGGTGTACGCGACCGTCTCGCCGGACACCCTGCCGGGAACCGCCCCCGGTGTGGATGCGCCGCCGCTGCCCGCCATGACCCCGGTCGAGGAGACCATCGCCGACCTCTGGGCCACCGGCACCTCCGCCACCAGCCACCCCATGCAGCATCTGCGCCCCACCCTCGACCGGGGCGGAGTCCTCCCGGCATCGGCCCTCCCGGGGATCGAGCCCGGCACCTCCGTCCTGGTCGGCGGACTGGTGACGCACCGCCAGCGTCCACCGACCGCAGGCGGTGTCCTCTTCCTCAGCCTGGAGGACGAGACCGGCCTGATCAACGTGGTCTGCAGCCGCCCGGTGTGGGAGCCCAACCGCCGTACCGCCCTGGACCGGGCGGGCCTCCTCGTCCACGGCCTGGTGGAGCGCGACCACGGCGCCACCAACCTGGTCGCCACCCGTCTGACCGCGCTCCGCATCGGTGTCTGAGGCATCGGTGTCTGAGGCATCGGTATCGAGCGCCGGGGGTCTGGCGTCCGGCCCTCATCGGTCAGGTACGTGCCCTGAAGCCGTCGGACGGGGCCCCGGGTTGTGTGCCACGGCGCGCCGGAGCCCAGGCCGGGGTCACCCGTGCCGGGGCTGTCGGACGGTGTAGCTGCCTGGTCGGACAGGAGATCTCCTGCCTTGACTCCGGCGACGGACGCCGACCATGCGTCGGCGGGTCCGGTCAGCCGGCCGCCCCCGGCGGTCGGCCGCCTCCGGGGGGACCGGCGAACGCCTGGGCGATCGGCAGCCAGGCCGACGCCGTGGCGCCCTCGGCGTGCAGTGCCAGGTCGTCCCGGTGCCGACGCTGGGTCACCAGCAGGCAGAAGTCCAGTGCGGGACCGCTCACCCCCTCCGCCGCGTCCTCGGGGCCCCAGGTCCACGATTCGCCGGTGGGCGCGGTGAGTTCGACCCGGAGCGGCAGGTCCGGTGGCGGTACCGGCAGCCCGTGGAGGGCGAACGCGAACCCCATGGTCCGCACGCCCAGGTGGGCCACCTGCCGCAGCCGGCCCGTCGGCTCGCGCTCCACGCCGAGGGCGTCCGCGACGTCCTGCCCGTGCGCCCAGGTCTCCATCAGCCGGGCGGTGGCCATGGTGGCGGGCTTCATCGGCGGCCCGAACCACGGCAGTCGGAGCCCCGCGGCCTCCGCCTCGCGCAGGGCGGACGCCAACTCCGGCCGCCCCGCACGCCAACGGCCCAGCAGCGCGGCCACTTCCTCGCCCGCGCCCTCCGCCGCGCCCGCCTCGATCGGATCCGCGCCGGAGGTGAACTCGCGCTCGGCGGCGGTCCGGAAGCCCTCCGGGTCGCGGGCCGCCAGCAGCGACCAGCGGTCCGTCCAGGCCAGGTGGGCGATCTGGTGGGCGATGGTCCAGCCGGCGGCCGGGGTCGGGGTGGCCAGCCCGGCCCGGTCCAGTCCGGCGACCAGGCCGTCCAGGTCGGCGCTCTCGGCCCGCAGGTCGTCCAGCAGCGAGGTGAGCTCTGCCATCCGGGTGCCCTTCCTTCGTCTCCAGCGGCGAGGTGCTGCGGCGTCCACAGCGTAACGGCCTGACCGGGCCGGGCGGTCGGGATTCCGGTCGGAAGTCCGCCGCCCGGCCCGGACCGATCTGAGGAACCGCCACCCGGCCCACCCTGGTCAGTTGACCTGCCGCTCGTGTCCCTCCCAGTAGGGCGAGCGCAGCCGGAACTTCTGCAGCTTGCCGGTGGCGGTCCTGGGCAGCGCGTCGCGGAACTCCACCGAGGTCGGGCACTTGTAGCCGGCCAGCCGCTGTTTGCAGTGCGCGATCAGCTCGGCCTCGTCGGCGCGGTGCCCGTCCTTGAGGACGACCAGCGCCTTGACGGTCTCGCCCCACTTGGCGTCCGGCACGCCGATCACCGCGACCTCCAGGACCGCCGGGTGGCGGTAGAGGCAGTCCTCCACCTCGATCGAGGAGACGTTCTCGCCACCGGAGATGATGACGTCCTTCTTCCGGTCGGCGATGGCGAGGTAGCCGTCAGTCAGGGTGCCGCCGTCGCCGCTGTGGAACCAGCCGTCCTTCAGCACCGCCTCCGTCTCCTCCGCCTGCTGCCAGTAGCCCTCCAGCACCGTGTTGGAGCGGACGAGCACCTCACCCTGCCCGTCCACCCGCAGCCGGGTGCCCAGCGCGGGCGCACCGGCCTGTGCCAGCTTCTCCGCACGCTCGGTGGCGGGGAGCGCGTCCCACTCGGCCCGGCCCCGGTTGACCGTGACCAGGGGAGAGGTCTCGGTCAGGCCGTAGAGCTGCATGAACTCCCAGCCCAGCTCGTCCTCGAAGCGCTGCACCATCGCGGTGGGCGGCGGTGCGCCCGCGATGACCATACGGACCCGGTCCCGTCCGGGGACCGGCCCCTCCCAGTCGGCGGCGGCCTCCAGGATCATCGCCGCGACGGCGGGTGCGCCGCTCAGGAAGGTCACCCCGTGCCGCTCGACCCGGCGCAGGATCTCGGCGCCGTCCACCTTGCGCAGGATGACGTGCTGGGCGCCGAGCCCGGTCAGCCCGAACGGCAGGCCCCAGCCGTTGACGTGGAACAGCGGCAGCGTGTGCAGGTAGACGTCCCGGTCGCTCGCCCCGAAGTGCAGTCCCATCAGCACCGCGTTGAGCCACAGGTTGCGGTGGGTGAGCTGGACTCCCTTGGGACGGGCGGTGGTTCCGCTGGTGTAGTTGACGGTCGCGGTCTGCGACTCGCCGACCGGGTGCCGGACCGGCTCGTTCGCGAAGTCGTACAGCACCTCGTCGCTCTCGGCGCCGAACACGAACCGGTGCTTGACCGCGATCCCGGCGAGCGCCTCGTCCAGTTCCGGGTCCACCAATAGGACGGAGGCGCCGCTCTGTTCGACGATGTACGCCACCTCCTCCGCCTTCAGCCGGAAGTTGACCGGTACCAGGATCCGGCCGTGGCCGCTCACCCCGTACAGCGAGGTCATCAGGCGGGCCGAGTTGTGCGAGACGACGGCGACCCGCTCGCCGGGACCGACGCCGAGCCGGTCCAGGCCGGCGGCCTGGGCGCGGGCCAGCTCGGCCATCCGTCGGTACGTCACCTCGCCCCAGGATTCGGCTGGTTGGACCGGCTCGTCGATCAGACCGACGCGGCCCGGGTAGACCAGCTCGGCCCGGTCGAGGAAGTCCATCACGGTGAGTGGTGTCTGCATGACGCCACTCTGCCCGGCCTCGCCGCCTCCCGGCTATCCCTGATCGAGAGCGCGGCCGTGATGTTCACTCCCGGCCGATAACTGTGCCCGTCAGTCCGGCCGTCACCCGGATCGTCACCCTGCCGTCACCCCTGTCACTCCGGGCGTCACCCCGACCGAGTGCAGGGCGGCCGCGAGGCGATCGCGCACCTCGCGCTGCGCCGCGATCCGCCGTTCCAGCACGGCGAGCCGGTCCAACGCCACCTGCAGGCCCTTCGCGGAGGGGGCGGCGGTGGTCAAGTCGCCGTCCAGGCAGGGCAGGAAGACCCGGACGTCGTCCAGCGTCAGGCCGGCTTCCAGCAGATGGCGGATGTTGCGCACCCGGTTGACGGCTTCGACGCCGTACGAGCGGTAGCCGTTGTCCGAACGCTCGGAGTGGATCAGGCCGGCCTGCTCGTAGTGCCGCAGGGCGCGGACCGACACGCCAGAGGCCGTGGCCAGTTCACCGATCCGCACCGTCCGTCGCCCCCACGCACCCCGCCGGTCTCACGAGACGACCGCGCCGCCGTCCACGGGGAAGACTACGCCGGTGACGAAGGAGCTCTGCGGGCAGGCCAGCCGGGTGATCGCCCAGGCGACCTCCTCGGGCCGGCCGAGCCGGCCGAGCGGGGTGTGGGCGATCTGCCAGTCGCGGATCCGGGCGCTCTGCTCCGGCGTGTGTCCCGAGTGCTCGCCGATCGGCGTCTCGATCGCACCCGGGGCGACGGCGACCACCCGGACGCCGCGCGGAGCGAGCTCCACCGCCCAGCTGGGGCGGCGGCTCAGCCGAGTTGGATCGAGCGCTTGGCGAGGCCCATCCAGAAGCCGTCGATGACGCTGCGCTGCGAGTCGAGGTCGGCCTCTCCCGCGCCGAGGGTGACGAAGAGCGGTGCGAAGTGCTCGGTCCGGGGGTGGGCCAACCTCGCGGCGGGAGCCTTGCGTTCGAAGTCGAGCAGTGCGTCCAGGTCCTGGGCGGCCATGGCGCGCCGGCCCCAGTCGTCGAACTCGGCCATCACGGAGGGCACTCGGCCGTCGGGGCTGATCGCCCGCAGGTTGTGGGTGAAGAAGCCACTGCCGACGATCAGCACGCCCTCGTCGCGCAGCGGAGCCAGCCGGCGGCCGATCTCCAGTAGCCGCTGGGGGTCGAGGGTCGGCATCGAGACCTGGAGCACCGGGATGTCGGCGTCCGGGAACATTTCCGCCAGCGGCACGTAGGCGCCGTGGTCCAGCCCGCGGTCGGGGATGTCCTGGAGCGGGACGCCGGGGGCGCGCAGCAGCTTGCGCACGTTCTCCGCGAGCTCCGGTGCGCCGGGGGCGGTGTACTGGACCCGGTAGTAGTGCTCGGGGAAGCCCCAGAAGTCGTAGACCAGTGGCACGGGGGTGGTCGCACCCAGGGCAAGCGGGGCCTCCTCCCAGTGCGCGGAGATCATCAGGATCGCCCTCGGTCGGGGCAACTCGGCCGACCAGGCCGCCAGCTCACCGGGCCAGACCGGATCGTCGGCCAGCGGGGGTGCGCCGTGCGAGAGGTAGAGGGTGGGCATGCGCGTGGGGGCGGCGGTGGTCATGGTGTGCTCGACTCCCGGCTAAGTAGTTCAAATTTGAACCTCGCGTTCGACGGTACACCTTCGTTCGAATTTGAACAACAGGGTAGAATGGCGTCATGGACGAACCCCGTTGGCTCGACGAGCAGGAGATGGCCGCCTGGCGGGGCTTCGTCGTCGCCAGCAACCTGATCGAACGGCGCTTGGAGCAGCAGCTCAAGGAGAACGCCGGACTCTCCCACACCCAGTACGAGATCCTGGTGCAGCTCTCCGCGGCGCCCGACGGCTCGCTGCGGATGACCGACCTGGCCGACCGGCTGGTCACCTCCAAGAGTGGCCTGACCTACCAGGTCACCCAGATGGAGAAGGCGGGGATGGTCCGCCGCCGCTCCTGTGCCAGCGATGTGCGCGGGGTGTTCGCCGAGCTGACCGAGGAGGGCTGGCGGGTCCTGCGGGAGGCCGCGCCGGGGCATGTCGCCACCGTGCGCGAAGTGCTGATCGACGTGCTGAGCCGGGAGCAGCTGGCGATGCTGGGCGAGAGCCTGGGTGAGGTCAGCGATCGGCTGCGGGCGGCCGAGCGCCGGAGTTCGGAACGCCGGGGCGCGGAGCGCTGACGGTGGTGCGCGGCCGACGGGTCGGTGCGCGGGTCGATCCGGTCCTCGGGGTTGGCGGGCCGCCGCGGCCGGTGGGCGAGGGCCCGATCGACCTGGTCGCCCCCGCCGGCGCCTTCCCGCCTCCGCCCCCGCCGGCGCCTTCCCGCCTCCGCCCCCGCCGGCGCCTTCCCGCCTCCGCCGGCGCCTTCCCGCCTCCGCCCCCGCCGGCGCCTTCCCGCCCTGGTCCTCGTCCTCGTCGCAGGGTCGGTGCGATCGCCGCTGAAGCACTGCGGCTACCGTTCGGCCGCCGCGGCTTTCCTCAAGTCAACTGGTCAGCAGTGGAAGCGACCTGAGGCCGGTGAGGTCAGGGGAGGCCATGAAGGTCGGCGGGTTGTCCGGGTCGGTGCGCAGCACCGGGAACCGGTCCAACAGGATGTTCAGCGCGATCCGGCCCTCCAGTCGGGCCAGCGGCGCGCCCAGGCAGAAGTGGATGCCACGGCCGAACCCGAGGTGGGGGTTCGGGTCCCGGGTGGGGTCGAAGGCGTCCGGGTCGGCGAACTGACGCTGGTCCCGGTTGGCGGCCGCGAGCCGCACCGCGAGCACCTCGTCCTTGGGCACCCGCTGCCCGGCGATCTCCACCTCAGTGGTGGTGACGCGGAGGACGGCCGTAAACGGGGTCAGGAGCCGCAGCGACTCCTCGATCGCGCCCGGTATCAGCGAGCGGTCCTCGCGCGCCCGAGTCGCCTGCTCGGGGTTGGCGTCCAGGCACAGCACCGTGTTGCCCAGCAGCATGGTGGTGGTGATGTGTCCGGCGGTCAGCAGCAGGTTCGCGAAGTTCGCCACCTCCCGGTCGGTGAGCCGCTCGCCGTCGACCTCCGCCTGCACGAGCAAGGTCAGCAAGTCCTCCCGGGGCTGCCGCCTGCGCTCGTCGGCGTGCGCGCCGAGGTAGTCGATCATGACCTGCACCTGTTCCATCCGCCGCTGGAGGAGGCGCTTCTGCTCTTCGCTCTGGTTGGCCACCGAGAACTGGTCGTCGTTGTCGAAGAGTTGGTCCACCCACTCCCGGAACTTCGTGCGGTCACTGCTCGGCACGCCCAGCAGCTCGGCGATGACGGTGACCGGGAGCGGATACGCCAAGTCGTTGACCAGCTCGAGCCGGTTCCGGTCGGCCACCTGGTCGAGGAACTCGTGGGTGAGCCTGCCGATCCGCGGTTCGAGTTCGGCCACGACCTTCGGGGTGAAGGCGTGGCTGACCAGCTTGCGCAGCTTGCGGTGCTCCGGCGGATCCAGCTGCACCAGGTTGCCGGCCGTGAGCGAGTCGTCGGCGTCGGGGATGAACCGCCGGGTGGTGTCGGAGGAGTAGGTGCCCGGGTCACCGAGGATCTCGAGCGCCTCCTGATAGCCGTAGACGTTCCAGAAGCCGAGCTTCTCGTCGTACTGGATGCGCTGCTCCGGCTGCCTTCCGCGCAGCCAGAACTGCTTCGGGTGGCCACCCCATTCGTCGACAGGGATGATCATCGTTGGTTTCCCTCCAGTGGAGTCCAGTGGATGGTGTTCCGATGGTGTGTCGAGCGGACGGTGCATCAGGTGAACGATGCGCTGGGTGGGTGGAGTTCCGCGTGGTTGGTATCCGTACGGACGGATGAGGAAGCGGCAGGTCGGGCGCGCCGGACCAGGATGTCGCCGTAGGCGGTGTGGGCCTCGCCTCGGAGTCGTCTCGCGTGCAGCCGCGTCGAGTGGGAGCGGGCTCAGGCGGTGGCGAGTGCGACCTCGGTGGCCTTGATCAGGGCGACGACCGGAGTGCCGGCCGCGAGCCCGAGCTCTGCCGCGGCGTCCGCGGTGATCGCCGCGGTCAGCTCGCCGCCCGCGACCGCGATCTTGACGCCGGCCATCGCGCCGCCGGTGACGACCTCGGACACGGTGCCCGGCAGCTGGTTGCGGATGCTCAGCCCGGTGACCGGGCCGGTGGCGAGCGCGACCTCGGTGGCCTTGACCAGCGCGCGGACCTCACTGCCCGCACCGAGACCGAGCTCCCGTACGGCGTCCAGCGTGATTGCCGCGGTGAGTTCCTGTCCGCCCGTCAGGCTGACCTTGACGCTGGCCATGACCTCGCCGGCGGCGATGGCGGTGACCCTGCCGAGCAGCTGGTTGCGGATGCTCAGGCTCATGGGATGACCTCGATTCGGGATCGCTCGCAGCCGCCGTCCCACGGCTGCCCTCATTCTCTCCGGGCCCTGTTCCGCGCCTGCCGTCACGGAGTTGCTCCCGCGGTCGCCACCTCGGAGCTGTTCACGGTGCGGCTCTCTCGAAGCCGCTCGCAGGGCAACTCGCTCAGGACGCCTCCGCCCGGAGCGGTGCCGCGACGCCCCCTCGCTCAGGCCAGCGCCGCCGCCCGGACGCAGAGCACGTCCGGCAGGTGCGAGGTGATCAGCGTCCAGCTGTCGCCGTCGTTCGCGCTGCCGTAGACCTCGCCGTTGCGGTTGCCGAAGTACACCCCGGCCGGTTCGCCGTCGTCGGTGCAGAGCGCGTCGCGCAGCACCACACCGTAGTGGTCTCCTTCCGGCAGGCCGTCGGAGAGCGGGTGCCAGCTGGCACCCGCGTCCTGGGTGCGGAAGATCCGGCAGCGGTGGCCGACCGGGAGCCGGGCGTAGTCGGCGTCGAGCGGGAAGAGGTAGGCCGTGCCGGGCTGGCGGGGGTGGGTGGCGACGCCGAACCCGAACGTCGCGGGGAGGTCACTGCCGACGTCCTGCCAGTGGCCGCCGCCGTCGTCGCTGCGATAGACCCCGCCGTGGTTCTGCAGGTACAGGCGATCGCGGTCGACGGGGTCGGCCGCCACCTTGTGCACGCACTGGCCGAACTCCGGGTACTGGTTCGGCAGGAACGGCGCCCGGATGCCGGTGTTGGCGGGATGCCAGGCCCGGCCGCCGTCCGCCGTGCGGTACACCCCGCCGGCGGAGACCGCGACCGTCAGCACGTTCGCGTCGCGCGGATCGGTGATGACGGTGTGCAGGCCCTGGCCGCCGAACCCGGCCGCCCAGTCCTTTCGCTGCGGGTGCGACCAGAGCGACTCGTCCAGGGTGAAGCTCTCGCCGCGGTCCTCCGAGCGGAACAGGGCGGCGGGCTGTGTCCCCGCGTACACCACGCCGGGGGCCTCCTCTCCCGCGGGCTGGAGCTGCCAGACCCGCTCCAGCGAGGTCCCGGTGTGCGCGGGGAAGCGTACGGCCGGGCGGGGCGGGTCCTGCCAGCTCGTGCCCAGGTCGTCGGACCACTGCACGGACGGTCCCCAGTGGCTGCTGTCGGCCCCGACCAGCAGCCGCACCCGTCCGTCCCGCCGGTCGATCCCGATCGAGTAGATCGCGTTCATCTGGAAGTGCGGCCCGCTGAACTCCCACCGCACCCGGTCGGGGCTGCGTCCCAGGAAGAGGCCCTTCCGCGTGCCGACGGCCAACAGTGTCTCGCTCATGACGCAACCATCCGGGCGGTGAGGTACGGCCCCCCGCCCGTCAGTCTCCTCCCGCAGCCGCAGGCCCCGCACGTCTTCGCCCCGGCGAGTCGGGGGGATCGTCCCGGGTCAAGGGGCCGTCGCGGGCCCTGCCACACGCGGGGGAGGGCCCTGGAGGTCGCGGGCCCCGCCACGCACGGGAGGCGGTGCCCTGGGGGCGCGAGCAACCGGGCGAGGCACCGGCGGCGGAGGCATCCGCGCTCCGCGCACTGCCCCGCGCCATGCCCCGCACCCGGGACACCCACTGCCTCAGGCAGGCCCGCACCATGCCGCGCGCCCACCGGCGTGCAGACCGCCTCGACAGCTCATCCGCTGTCCCGGCAGGTCTCCAGCAGTCGCAGCCACACCTCGCTGATGGTCGGGAAGGCCGGGACCGCGTGCCAGAGCCGGTCGATCGGGACCTCGCCGACCACGGCGACGGTGGCGGAGTGCAGCAGTTCGGCCACGGCCGGGCCGACGAAGGTCGCGCCGACGATCACCCGGCGCTCCAGGTCGAGCACGATCCGGGCCCGCCCCTGGTAACCGTCGGTGTAGAGCGAGGCACCGGAGACCTGGCCGAGTTCGTAGTCGATAGCCCGCACGCGCAATCCCGCGCGCTCGGCGGCGTCGAGGGTCAGACCGACCGCCGCCGCTTCCGGCTCGGTGAAGACCACCTGGGGCGGCCCCGCGGTGTCCGCGCTGGCCGCGTACTCGCCCCAGCGCACGGAGGTGTCCGGCTGCTCCCCACGGGCGCGGGCGACGATCGCGGCGCCGGCGATCCGCGCCTGGTACTTCCCCTGGTGGGTGAGCAGGTTGCGGTGGTTGACGTCCCCGACGGCGTAGAGCCAGCCGCCCTGCACCGCCGTGACCAGGCAACCGTCGTCCACCTCGAGCCAGTTGCCGGGGGAGAGGCCGATGCTTTCCATCCCGATGTCGTCGGTGCGGGGCAACCGCCCGGTGGCGTACAGCACTTGGTCGGCCACCAGCTCCCCGTCGCCGCCGAGGGTGAGCGTCACCGGCCCGTCACGGTGCAGCGCGGTGACCTCGGTGCGGAACCGTACGTCAACTCCGGCCTCCCGCAGGCCCTCGGCGACCAGCTCGCCCGCGAAGGACTCCATCCGTCCCAGCAGCCGCCCGCCGCGGGCCAGCAGGGTGACCTCGGAGCCCAGTGAGCGCCAGGCGGCCGCCATCTCGACGGCGACCACGCCGCCGCCGACCACCGCCAGCCGGGGCGGTACGACGGCGGAGCTGGTGGCGTCCCGGCTCGTCCAGGGGTGGGCCTCGGCCAGCCCGGGGACGTGCGGCAGGGCGGGCCGGCTGCCGGTGCACACGGCGACGGCGTGCCGGGCGGTCAGCAGCCGTTCGTCGTCGACCAGCACGGCCCGCTCACCCGCCAGCCGGCCGTGCCCGCGCACCAGGTCGATCCCGGCCGAGCGGAGCCACTCGACCTGGCCGTCGTCGTGCCAGTGGGAGGTGAACTCGTCCCGGTGGGCCAGTACGGCGGCCGTGTCCAGACCGCCGTTGACGGCCTGCTTGGCACCGGGCAGGGCGCGCACGTGGGCCAGCGCGCTGCCCGGCCGCAGTAGTGCCTTGCTCGGGATGCAGGCCCAGTACGAGCACTCGCCGCCGATCAACTGGCTCTCCACGATGACGGTGCTCAGCCCGGCGGTGCGGGTGCGGTCGGCGACGTTCTCGCCGGCCGGACCCGCGCCGAGGACCACCACGTCGTACTGCTCGGGTTGCGGGGTCATGGCTCTCGCTCTCGCTCTGCTGCCGCTGTGCGTGCGCTGCCGCCGCCACCCGGCGGGGCGGAACCATCCTCCGACGGGCCCACCCCGCCCGGCGGCCGCGCCGACGGCGTGTCGTCGGCAATAACAGCGCGGACCGGAGCTGCAGCGGGCGCCCGTTCACGGGATCCGGTCCGTCCGGGGGCGTGTCCGCACAGCAGCCGCTGCGGGTGGCGCGGGGAGCAGGTGGCCGGACCGTCCACGGCCGACCCGACCCGATGGGTACGGACCGGACCCCGTACCAGGCCACGCCGGCCACCGCGCCCGGGGAGCCGCACGACAGTCGGCCGGCCCCCGGAAAGGGTCGGCCCGGCCGTCGTGGAGAGCCGCTCCAGGCCGGTCACCCCCGGGCGTTCGCCTGCTCCTCCGCCACCTTGGCGCGGACCTCGTCCATGTCCAGCGCCCGGGCCTTGCCGATCAAGTCCTCCAGCACCGGCTCCGGAAGCGCGCCCGGCTGCGAGAACACCAGGACCCCGTCACGGATGATCGCGAGGGTCGGGATCGAGCGGATCTCGAACGCCGCCGCCAGCTCCTGCTGCGCCTCGGTGTCCACCTTGGCGAAGACCAGGTCGGGGTGGCGCTCGGAAGCCTTCTCGTACACCGGGGCGAACTGCCGGCACGGCCCGCACCAGCTCGCCCAGAAGTCGATGAAGACGAAGCCCTTGCCATCCGGGCCCTGGACGACCTCGTCGAAGTTGTCCTTGGTCAGCTCGACGGTGCTCATCTCGGGACACCTGCCCTTCCAGTGCGGTCGGTGGACGTACGACCCGCGTCAACCAGAGCCCGCGGCCCGCTATTCCTGGCGCGGAGCTCCGGTCACCCGAACGCCGGCACGTAGTCGGATCTCGGCGTCAGCCCGCCGGGCAGCGAAAGCGCCTTCGGGCCCGGGCGGCCGGTGTACGTGGTGCCCAGTCTGACGTTCTCGCGCTGCAGCCGGCTCCCGGTCTCCTCGCTCAGGTCCGGGTGGGCGCTGCCCCAGGGCGAGACGTGGGCGGCGCCGGGGATCTCGCGGACGGCGGCGGCCGTGCCGGTGGTCGTGCCGAGCCCGAGCGGTGCGGCGAGCGCGGCGACGGCGGCGAGGATCGCCAACCTCCAGGAAACACGCACGGGGTCACGCAGGTGATGCCACTCCGTCAAGTGTGATGGTGCGTCAATGTGTGTCCTGTGCAGGCAGCGCGGGGAAGCCAGTCGTCGGACGGCGGCGGCAAGGGCGGTTCGTGGTCGCACGCCATCGACGCCGAGCTCGAACGCCCGTGCCTACGGTGGCCCGGATGTCCTCCGATCGTGAATTCTTGATCCTTACGGGGGAATTCGGTGGCCCATCCGGCGTGTGACCGGGGTCGCGCGTGCGCGAAGATCAACCGCCGCCTTAGGTTGTGGCACGGCCGGACGGCCCGCGAGTTCCCGGCGGTTGGACGCGCGCGCACCCGCCCTCGGATCGACTCCCGCCCCGTTGCCTGGAGGGAAGAGTGTCCTGGCCGCCGGCGAGCTCGGCCGGGCCCGGCGTCGGGCCGGCTGCGACCGGGGAGGCCCTCGACCTGGCTCGCCGGGCCGCCGAAACCGGTGGGTCCGGTGCGGTGTTCGCCCGCCACCGGGGCGCGATCGAGCACTCGCTCGGCGTGCCCGAGGCCGACGGCCAGCTGTGCGAGGCCGGCCAGCTCAACCGGTACTTCTCGCCGTACCGCGCCGGGAAGGCCAGAACACCGTTGGGAGAAGGACGTTGTTGACGCTGATCCGGACACTGGTGTGGACGGTCGACGCATGCGCGGCACTGTGGGTGCGCCCGGTTGGGGCCGTCCTGCGCGCCGGGCGGGCCCTGCGGCGGCTCGGCCGGTGAGAGCTCCCGTGGACGGGGTGGCCGCGGTGCCCGGGCCGCCCTCGCGGTCGGCGCGTACGCCGGCGACGCGCCGGGTGCTGCGGCGCGGATGCGAGCCGCTGCGCTGCTCGGCGCGGTCGCCCGCGGCCGGACCTCCTTCGGTGTCCCGCCGGTGATCGGATACGGCCTCGGCCTGGCACTGGTCGCCGCCGGTCGTTCCGCTCCTCGCACGCTTCGAACGCTTGCTCAGCCGCAGCCGGCCAGCCGCCGCAGGGTGCGGCCGCAGTGCCGGGCGTAACACAGCTGCAGGTGGGGCACGATCGGCCCGACCAGCCGGGTGTACCAGCGGCCCGGCCGGCTGAAAGCGGTCACGGTGAACCAGACGGCCTTGTCCGGGCCCATCTCGACGACGAAGGACTCCTCGCCGCACTCGGGGTGCCCGTTGCGGGTGCCGTACGCGAAGCCGATCCGGTCGCTCCGGTAGCTGCTCCAGACCACCTCGCACGGCGCGGTCAGCCGGAGCGGCCCGATGCCGATCGCGCACTCGACCGCGACCCCCGGTTCCGCCCGGACCGCGGTCGTCCGCATCCGGACTCCGGCCGCACGGTGCATCCGCCAGCCGGTGACGGCCGCGCCCGCGGCCTCCAGGACGTCCCGGCCGTGGCCGATCAGGACCCGGTGGTGGAGGTGGTTGTAGCCGGCGGGCAGTGCCTGGCCGGGGACCGTGGTACGGCCGACCTCCGGGTAGTTGAGCTTGCTGGTCACGGGTGGAGCTCCTTGGTCCGGCGCCAGGCGAGCAGTCCGCAGAGCGCGAAGCCGAGCGCGTTGCCGAGGCCGTGGGTGGCGGCCATCCAGGTCAGTGTGGGGTGCGGGAAGCCGGCGGCTCGGCCGAGGGCCCACCAGAGTGCGAGCACCATGGTGGCGACGAGCACCGCGGAGGAGACGGCGAACAGCCGGCCGGTGAGCAGATCCCTCGAGCAGGTGCGGGAGCGCAGGTCCCGCCAGGTGAGCAGTCCGACCAGCCACATGCCGGTGGTCAGCACGACGGCGCCGAGGAGTTGGGCCCAGTCGTCGACGAAGTACCCGGCGAGGACCAGCAGGGTGCCGACCGGGACGCTGAGTGCCGCGGCCCGGGCTGCGAGCCGGTCGGGGGAGGTGCGGCAGAGGAGGCCGGCGATCAGCGCGGCGGTGAATCCGGCGAAGTGGAAGTGCGGCACGGTGAGCGCCAGGATCCTGAGGTCGAAGCCGAACAGCCGGTGCCCGGAGCGTTCGGCGACCAGCGCGACGCCGGCCACCGAGGGTGTCACGAGCGCGGTCAGAGTGGCGATCTCGGCGGGGGCGAGGGATCCGGTGAGGCGCAGCCGCAGCGGGGCCAGCGCGGCCAGCGCCAGCGTGGCGCAGGCGTAGCCGCAGCCCAGAACGGCGGCGCCCGGCCCGCGCGGCAGCCAGAGCGCGAGCGCGCCCGCGGCGGCGGCGATCGGCCAGAGCCGGGCCGCCCGGGCGGTGCCGGGGCCGTCGATGAGCGTGAGCCCGATCGGTATCACGACGAACATGCCGAGCATGACGATGAGGTTGACCAGTGCGGTCACGGTCCCACCCCTTGTGTGGACGCGCGCGGGCCTGGCCGTCGCCGGTCGGCGCCGCGCTTGAGCGTGTTCAAAACACTGCCGCAGCAGACTCTACGGCAAAACTGAACGCGTTCAACATAGCCCCTCGGTTGCCCGCCGACCGTCCGGGGACACTGGGGCGAGGGCCGCACCCGCCCGGACCTGCCCCAGACCGCTACCGCTCCACCCTGCCGCCGCCGGGATCACGGTCTGGACGGCAGTCACGCCCCGGACACCGCTGCTCCGTCCACGGTGCGGACGCCCCCGGCGCGTCCTCCCCGGCAGCCCGGCCCGCACCGCCGGAGTGGTGCACGCCGAGACCGAACGGGAGGCCTGCGAGCCCGGCGGCCCCACCGCAGCCGGCCCGAGCCGAGTCCCCGGCGGCGGTGCCGCGGCCGGCGGAGGCACTCCACCTCCGCGAGTCGCACCGCCCGCGCCGCCGGGGCGCTGAGTCCTCCCCGGCCGTCGGGTCACCGGGGCGGGTGGCGAGCGCCCGCAGCCCGGAGCACGCTGGATAGCGGAAACCCGTGGAGGTGGCGATCATGATGCACACACTCGTCGGATGGCACGTGGAGCTGGAGTTCCAGGAAGAAGGGGACCGCACCAAGGCCGTCGCGCTGGTCCGGCTCCCGGACGGTACGGAGGTCCGCTCCCATGGCTACAGCACCCGGCACCACGCCGACGCGCCGCAGCCCAGAGTCGGTGAGGAGGTCGCCGGGGCCAGAGCGCTCAACGACCTCGCGATGCAACTGCTGACCAAGGCGCACGACGAGCTCAAGTAGCTCGGCGCGATGAACTCGGGCACCGGCCGGGCCGGTTGAGCGCGCCGTCGGCGTAACCGCCCGGGCCCCGACTCCCGTCTCGGCCCCGAGTCCCGTCCCGTCCCGGCCCTGCCCTGGCTCCGGCTCCGACCGGATCCGGCTCCGACCGGATCGGTCAGCCCTGCCGGGGCCGGCCGGTCCGGTCGAGCGGCGTGTCCGGGTCGGCCAGGGCGTCCGGGTCGACGGGGCGTCCGGAGCGGACCAGGTCGCGGATCGCGTCGGTCACGTCCCAGATGTTGACGTTCATTCCGGCGAGCACCCGGTCACCGGAGAGCCAGAAGGCGATGAACTCCCGCCCCGGCACGTCGCCCCGGAAGACCACCCGGTCGTAGCCGCCGGGCTCGACGTAGCCCGTGTACTCCATGCCCAGCTCGTACTGGTCGGTGAAGAAGTACGGCACCCGGTCGTGCACCGCCTCCTCGCCGAGCATCGAACGCGCCGCCGTCCTCGGCTGGTGCAGCGCGTTGGCCCAGTGCTCGACCCGGACCGGCCTGCCGTACAGCGGGTGGAAGGCGTTGACCACGTCGCCGGCCGCGAACACGTCCGGGTGCGAGCTCTGCAGGTGCTGGTCGGTCAGCACGCCGTTGTCGACCCTCAGCCCGGCCGCGGCGGCGAGTCGGGTGTTCGGGGTGACCCCGATGCCGACGATCACCGCGTCCGCCTCGACCAGCGTGCCGTCGCCGAGCCTGACCCCGTGCTCGGTGATCTCCGTGGCCTGGACGGCGAAGCGCAGCTCCACCCCGTGGTCGCGGTGCAGATCGGCGAAGACCTGCGCCGCCTCCCGGCCCAGGGCGCCCAGCAGCGGTAGCTCCGACCGCTCCAGCACCGTCACCTCGCAGCCGGCTTCGCGTGCGGCGGACGCGGTCTCCATGCCGATCCACCCGGCACCGATCACGGCCACCCTGGCGCCGGGCCGCAGGAACGCCTGGATCCGGTCGCTGTCCTCGACCCGGCGCAGGTAGCACACGTTCTCCCGGTCGGCGCCCGGCACCTGCAGCCGGCGCGGGCTCGCGCCGGTGGTGAGCAGCAGCTTGCCGAAGCCGATGCTGCTGCCGTCGGCCAGCGTCACCCGGTGCGCGGCAGGGTCCACGGCGGTGACGGTGGTGCCCAGGCGGAGGTCGATCGAATGCTCCTGGTACCACTCGGGGGAGTGGACGTCGATCTTCTCCCGCGCGGTCTTGCCCATCAGGTACCCCTTGGAGAGCGGCGGGCGCTCATACGGGCGCTCCTGCTCGTCCCCGATCAGGACCACCGGCCCCTCGAAACCCTCCTCGCGCAGGGTTTCGGCCGCCTTGGCCCCCGCCAGGCTGGCACCCACGATCACGTACGCGCTCTCCATCCCCAGCTCCTCACGTCCGTCGGCCCGCTACCGCATCCCCATCACACTCTCTTCTCCGTGCGGTCGCGCGGCGAACCGTGAATCTGATCGGGTGGTGACTGTGCGGCACCGGCGGCCGGACGGCGCCCGTGCCGCCGGGGCGCGCCGCTCCCCGCTGCCCGTGCCGCCCGGAACCACTCCGCCGCCCCGCCCACCCGGCGGCCGGATCGGCGGCAGCACCGCCCGGGCCGTGCACGGTCGTACGGCGCCCCGGGAAAAGGGAGGCGGGTCCGGCGGAGCCCGGGTATGGTCGGCCGCTCCGAGCCGGACACGAACAGGAACGAGGGGTCAGATGTCCTTTTCGGTCGATGAGTTGCTGCCCGCCACCCGGCGCGCCCTGTTGCACCGGCTGGCCGTCGGGCAGGCGGAGGGGCGCACACCGTCGCTGGTGGGCGCGGTGGTCCGGGGCGGGCAGCTGATCTGGTCCGACGGACGGAGCATGATCGACGACCACCGGCCGGACGAGAACGTGCAGTACCGGATCGGCTCCCTCGCCAAGAGCTTCGCCGCCGTGCTGGTCATGCGCCTGCGGGACGAGGGCCTGCTGGAGCTGACCGACCCGCTGGAGCGACACCTGCCCGGTACCTCCGTCGGCCGGCTGACCATCGCCCAACTCCTGTCCCACACCTCCGGCCTGGCCTCCGAGACGCCGGGTCCCTGGTGGGAGCGGACACCGGGAGCCCTGCGGCCGGCACTCGCGGACGTGCTCGGCGAGCAGCCGATGCGGCACCCGGCCGGCCGCCGTTACCACTACTCCAACACCGGCTACGCCCTGCTGGGCGCCCTGGTCGAGCGGCTGCGCGGGAAGCCCTGGGGCGACGTGCTGCGCCGCGAGGTGCTGGACCCGCTCGGCCTCACCCAGACCACCCTGTCACCCCGGCCGCCGCACGCCGGAGGGTTCGCGGTGCACCCGTGGGCGGACGTCATGCTGCCCGAACCGCTGGAGGACACGGGGTTGATGGCACCGGCCGGTCAACTCTGGTCCACCGCAGCGGACTTGTCCCGCTGGGCGGCGTTCCTGGCCGCCGGGCACGAGCAGGTGCTGAGCCCCGCCGGCGTCGCCGAGATGCGCCGTCCCGCGGCGCAGCCGGACGGACCGGAGTGGACCTCCTCGTACGGGCTCGGTGTGCAACTGTGGCGGGAGGACGGCAGGGTGCTGTTCGGCCACACCGGTTCGATGCCCGGCTTCCTGGCCACGCTCTGGGTGAGCGAGGAGGACGACCTGGCCGCCGTGGTGCTGTCCAACGCGACCTCCGGGACCTCCGTCCCGGTGATCGCCGCCGATCTGATCCGGATCGTCGCCGAGCACGAACCCCGCCTCCCGGAGCCCTGGCGCCCGTTGCCAGAGGCCGATCCGGAGCTGGTCGCACTGACCGGCCCCTGGTACTGGGGGCCCTCGGCCCACGTCCTGCGGCTGCGCGCCGACCGCGCGCTGGAGCTCGCACCGATGGGCGGCGCGGGCCGGGGATCCCGCTTCCGGGCCGAGCCGGACGGCACCTGGACCGGCCTGGACGGCTACTACGCGGGGGAGACGCTCCGGGTGATCCGGTCGGCGGACGGTGCGGTGAGCCACCTGGACATCGGCAGCTTCGTACTGACCCGCGCCCCCTACGACCAGGCCGCGCCGATCCCCGGCGGTGTCGACCCGCAGGGCTGGCAGCCCAGTTGAGCCGGAGCGCGGCGCGGCCGCCGAGGGCGCTCCGCCGCGCCGGGCGCGTCACGGGTACCGTCGGGCCGTCCCCCGGCGTCGGCCGTAGCCGGACGATCGGCGCCCGCCTCGGCGCCCGACCTGCCCGGGGCCCCGCGAGGCGGACCGTGCCGTGGCCCGGTGCTGCCCCTACGCTGAGACCTGCCGGCACCGGAAGGGGTACGTCCGAATGAGCGAGCAAACCGTCACCGTACGCTGCGTACCGGCCACCCCCTGCTGGGTCAGCCTGATGGCGCGCGACCTCAAGGACGCCCGGGCCTTCTACGGGCCACTGCTCGGCTGGACCTTCGAACCCGGCCCCGACCGCTGGGGGCCGTACCTGCGCGCGGTGGTGGACGGCGTGGAGGTCGCGGGCATCGGCGTGGCCGCCGGGGACTGGCAGCCGCCCGTCGCCTGGACCACGTACTTCGGCATCGAGAGCGCCGACGAGGCCGCCGCCCGGGTGAGGGAGCGCGGCGCGACCGTCGCGGTCGGCCCGCTCGCCTTCGACGCCGGACGCGTCGCGCTCGCCGCCGACCTGTTCGGTGCGGCCTTCGGCATCTGGGAGGGCGACCTCGGCTGCGCCGCCTGGGTGGACTCTCCCGGTGCCGCCGTCTGGATCGAGCTGCGCACGGTGGACCCGTTCGCCGCCGCGCTCTTCTACGGCGAGGTCTTCCTCTGGGACAGCCGCGACCCGGCGCACTTCGAGGTGCGCTACGAGCACGAGCGGGTCGTGCTGCGCTCCGAGGGCCGCAGCGTGGCCGCGCTGCGTACGGCCACCGAGGTGGTCCCGCACTGGGAGGTGTTCTTCTCGGTGGCCGACACGGATGCCGCGGTGCACCACGCGATCGCCCTCGGCGGGGCGGTGGTGGACGACCCGAGCGACTCCCCGTACGGGAGGGTGGCCCGGCTGCGCGACGCGGAGGGCGGCGTGTTCTCGGTCATCAGCAACCAGTAGGCGTGATCGGCTGGGTGGGCGCGATCGGCGGCGGCTTCACGGAGCCCGCGCCGGCCGTACGGAGCCCGCGTCGGTGGTGCGGAACGACGTCCCCGGTACGGAACCCGCGTCCGTGCCACCGGGAGCCGGTCAGTGCCCGAGGTGGCCGAAGATCCGGTGCATCGCCTCGGGCAGCTGCTCGGCGCCGGTGAGCGGGTGGTCGAAGTCGAAGCGGGCGTCGGTCCGGGTGGTGGCGTGCTCGTCCGGCCCGGTGGGAGCCCGTCCGGCAGTGGCGCGCTCGGACCGCGGTGCGCCTCGCGTCCGCGGGCCGGCCGGCGTGTGAAGGCGCGGCTCGCGCCCCTGCCGGCCGGCCCGCCGGTCCGCGATGACGGGCGGTTCGGTCAACCGTTCACCCGGTCATCCGCCCGCAGGATCGGTTGCTCACTCAAAGACCGCCGAGTGCTCGGCGGCGAAGTCGGCGAAGGAACGCGCCGGCCGCCCGGTCAGCTTCTCCACGTCCGCGCTCACCGTGGCGGCGTGCCCGGCCGCGTAGAGCCCGTACAGCTCCACCATTCCCTCGGCCCGCCAGGCGTCCCAGCCCGCCTTGAGCATCTCGGTGAGCGCCGCCTCGGGCTCCACGGCCAGGTACTCGACCGTCCGCCCGGCGACCGTGCCGAGCTCGGCGGCGATCTCGGCGTGCGTCAGCGCGGCCGGGCCGGTCAGGGTGTAGATCCGGCCCTCGTGCCCCTCGGTGGTCAGCGCCTGTACGGCCGCATCGGCGACGTCGCGCGCGTCGACGTACGACACCGCGCCCTCGCCGCCCGGAACGGCCAGCCGGCCGGCCTTCACCGACTCGGCCTGGCCGAGGAAGTTCTGGTAGAAGCCGTTGGGCGCCACCACGGTCCAGGGCAGCCCGCTGGCCAGCAGGTGGTCGTACCCGGCGACGTGCGCGCCGACGAACCGCACCCCTTCCGGGCGGTGCTCCAGCCCGGCGGCGCCGTGCAGCACGATCCGCGGGCGCCGCCCGGTGCGGACCGCGGCGTCGATCACGTTCCGCTCGTGCGCGGCCATCTCCGAGTGCACGGCGACCAGCAGGTAGATCACGTCCGCACCCGCCAGCGCGGCGTCCAGCGAGGCCGGATCCGCGAAATCGGCGGCGACCCGTTCCACTCCCCCGTCCCACTCCGCCGGGACGTCGGCGGTGTTGCGGACCAGCGCCCGCACGTTCTCACCGCGCTCGCGCAGCCCGGCGACGACCTTCGAACCAACGGTGCCGGTGGCACCGGTGACAACGATCACGAATGACTCCACGTCGAATCGTTCAGCTAGGTGACTGTTCGTCACCGCCAGCCTGGCAGCGGGTCCATGGACGATCAATGTCGAACTGGAGCACAATCCATCAGCCACGCTGATCGATACGGGGGATGGCGATGGACCTGACGGAGATCGAGACCTTTCTCGCCCTGGCGGAGGAACTGCACTTCGGCCGCACGGCGGAGCGGTTACGGCTGTCCCAGTCCCGGGTCAGCCAGCTGATCCGGGCGCTGGAGCGCCGGATCGGCGGACTGCTGTTCACCCGCACCAGTCGGCGGGTCGCACTCACCCCGTTGGGCGAACACACCCGGCGCAGCCTCGGTGCCGCCTACGAGGGCCTCAGGACGAGCTTCGAGGAGGCGCGCACCATCGCCCAGGGGGTGGTCGGCACGCTGCGGGTCGGCTTCCTCGGCTGTCTGAACGGCCCGCCGCTGTCCGAGGTGGTCGCGGTCTTCGGACGTCGCCACCCGGCCTGCGACATCAGCACGGTCGAGGTGCCGTGGGCCGATCTGCACGGGCCGCTGCGCGGTGGCGAGGTGGACGTGCTGCTGACCCTGCTCCCGGTCGCCGAGCCGGACCTGAGAGTCGGCCCGGTCCTGGTCTCCTACCGGCGCGTCCTGGCGGTCGGCACCGGCCACCCGCTGGCTGTCCACGAGAGCGTCGACATCGAGGACCTGGCGGACTGGGTGGTGCTCGACGGCCCGGCCGGCCTGCCGGAGGCGCTCCGCCTCGACCTGCTACCCCCGTTCACCCCGCTCGGGAAGCCGCTGACCCGGGGAGCCGGCGGCCGGACCTACCAGGAGGCGTTCAGTCGGGTCGCCGCCTTCGACATGGTCTGGGCCACCCACGAAGGACTGTTCCGCCTCTACCGCCACCCGGACGTGACGCACCGGCCCCTCACCGGCATGGCACCCGCCAACGGCGCCCTGGTCTGGCGCACCGACACCGAGAGCGCCAAGATCCGCGCCTTCATCTCCCTGGCCTCCCAGCTGACCGCAGGGTCGAGGCTCTGACCCGGGCCCGGGCCGAGGGAGGTCCGTCCGATCGGTAGCCGACGGCAACGGCGGGAGTGCTCGACACCATGGCAACTCGCCGCCCCTGCTAGCCGGTGTGCACGGGCCGGTCCACGGGTACCCGGGGTGTGCCGTGGAAGACCTGCCGGGCGTGCCACTCGCGGTGCCGCCTCGCCACCGGTGGGACGCCCGGCTGCGGGCCGACGACCGGCCGGCCGGCGAGCGCGAGCACGTGCTGTCGGCTGGCCTCGCTGCGGCCGACGAACCGTTGGGAGACGAGGATGCGGTGGCCGTCCCCAAGGCCCAGGACCCCCTTGTCGAAGAGCTTGTGGTGCAGCGAACACAGACACAGGCCGTTGTCGACCTCGTCCGGCCCGTCGTGCGACCACCAGCGCACGTGTGCGGCCTCCAGCCCGACCGTGCTCGCTCCCAGCGCCCCGTCGTAGCCGCAGAACGCGCACTGGAACTCGTAGGCGGTGAGTATGAGTTCACGCATCCGCCGATCACGTTGCCGCCGCGCCGCGGCATCCGCACCGTGCACGGCCCCGGTCTCGGCGAGCTCCAGGTCGAGGCCGACGGCTTCGCACAGGTCGACGTGCAGGGACGGCGGGAAGTGGGTGTCCAGCAGCACCCGGACCAACCGGCCCAGCAGCGACGGCTCCCTGGCGAGCGCCGTCCGCAGGTCGGACGCGAGCCTGCCGGTGGCTCCGCTGGAGCGCAGGACCCCGACTCCGCTGCCTGGACTCCCCTGCCCCTGGTCGGTTCTGACCTCCCACACGCCGTCGCTGACCAGGTGGTGGAAGGGGTAGGCCGGGGTCGTCGGGTGCGACGGCCCGTACTCGGCGAGCAGCCGCTTGAGCTCCTCCTCGACCACGCTGTAACGCAGTTCGCCGTCGGTGTCCTGCTGGTAGCTCCCGAGGGCGTAGAGCAGCAGCAACGGCTTGTGCGGAGCGCGGACTTCGTTGTTCGTCCACCGTCTCAGCTTCGCCACCCGTTCGAGCCAGTCCATGGCCGCCAGGGTAGCTTCCGGTGCTGACACCGCATCATGTCCGGCTGGGGCGGGGCGCTGACCGGCAGGGCCGAGTAAACGGGAGTCGCCCGAGGGCGCCGCTGTTCTGAGCCGCCTGCCAGGCTCGGGCCGTGGTGGCCGACAGCCTGCGAGCGGTCGAGGTCCGGCGGCCCGGCACCCGGCTCAGACCGTGGCGCCGAGCATGCGGAGGACCAGGATGCCGTAGCGGCGGCCGAGTTCCTCCGGGGTTTCGGTGCTGCGTTCGCTGTACCAGCGGGAGACGTCGATGCCGAGTGAGGTGACCGCGCGGGCGGCGGTGCGGACGTCGGGGACCGTGAAGGCGCCGGTGGCGACGCCGGCCTCGATGATGCGGCGGACGGTGTCCTCGATCCGGCGGCGCAGTTCGGCGACGAGCGCGAAGTCCTCCTCCGGCAGGGCGTGCAGCTCGTGGTTGACGATCCGCCCGACGGTGTGGCCGCGGGCGTGCCAGGTGGTGAACTCCTCGGCGAGGCGGCGCATCCGCTCGACCGGGTCGCCGCCGGCGGCCTCGGCTCGCTCGACCAGGTCGAGGGTCGCCTGGTGGCCGGTCCGGCTGATCTCGGAGAGCAGGGCGGCCTTGGAGGAGTAGTGGATGTAGAGCGCGGCGGGGCTCATTCCGGCGGCGGTGGCGATGTCGCGGGTGGTGGTGGCGTGGTAGCCGCGCCGGGCGAAGGAGTCCACGGCGGCGAGCAGCAGCCGCCGGGCGGCCTCGGTTCGCTCGCCGGCCGGTACTTCGAGGTGATCCCAGGGGTGGGGATCGGCGGCTGCCTGATCGGTCATGGCGCAATCCTCGCAGATGGGCTCGGTCCCTCCCGTCGCCCGGGGCTTCCCGGGGGCGGCGGTGGTTGACAGTGTCGCGCGTGCCCAACATGCTAAGCAAGCGCTTAGTCAGATGCCCGCAGCTTGGTCACGGGCCCGCAGGCCGCTCAGCCGGACCGGTAAGGCCCGGATGCCCTGCTGCTGTCGAGAGGAATGGCGATGACCCCTTCGTTCAAGGGCCGGGTGGCCGTGGTCACCGGAGCCAGCCGGGGCATCGGCCTCGGCATCGCGCGCACGCTGGTGGAACGCGGCGCCAAGGTCTGCATCACCGCCCGCAACCCCGAACCGCTCGCCGAAGCCGTTCGCGACCTCGGCGGCCCCGCCATCGCCGTGGCCGGCAAGGCGGACGACGACGCGCACCAGCAGGAAGCGGTCCAGCGCACCGTCGAGGCCTTCGGACGGCTCGACTACCTGGTCAACAACACCGGTATCAACCCGGTGTACGGCTCGATCCTGGACGCCGGACCGAACACCGCCGCCAAGATCCTCGGCGTCAACGTGCTCGCGCCGCTCGCCTGGACCAGGCTCGTCCGCGACGCCTGGATGGGCGAGCACGGCGGCGCGATCGTCAACGTCGCCTCCGTCGCGGGCATCCGCAGCTCGGTCGGGATCGGCATGTACGGCGTCAGCAAGGCGGCGCTGATCCGGCTCACCACCGAACTCGCCGCCGAACTCGGCCCCGGTGTCCGGGTGAACGCCGTCGCCCCCGCCGTGGTGAAGACCAGGTTCGCCGAGGCCCTGTACGACGGCCGTGAGGAGGAGGTCGCCCGGGCCTACCCGCTCGGACGGCTCGGCCTGCCCGAGGACGTCGCCGGAGCCGTCGCCTTCCTGCTCTCCGAGGACGCCGGGTGGATCACCGGCCAGACCCTGGTGGTGGACGGCGGCGTCACCCTCGGCGGTGGGATGTGAGTGCCTCGCTCGCCGGCCAGGGCGTGGTCGTCACCGGCGCCGGACGCGGCATCGGCGCCGCCATCGCCGCGGCCTTCGCCGCCGAGGGAGCCCGGGTGGTGGTCAACGACCTGGACGCCGAGGCGGCCGAACAGGTCGCGGCCCGGATCGGCGGCATCCCCGCGCCGGGTGACGCCGCGGCGGCCGAGGGCGTCGCCGCGCTGATCGGCGCAGCCCGGACCGCACTCGGCCGGATCGACGTCTTCTGCGCCAATGCGGGAGTCGCCCCGGCCGGGGGCGCCGACGCCTCACCCGCCGCCTGGGCCAGCGCCTGGGAGGTCAATGTGATGGCCCACGTCCGCGCGGCCGAACTGCTGCTCCCCGACTGGCTGGAGCGCGGCGAGGGCCGGTTCGTCGCCACCGTCTCCGCCGCCGGGCTGCTCACCATGCTCGGGTCGGCGCCGTACGCCGTCAGCAAGCACGGCGCCCTCGCCTTCGCCGAGTGGCTCGCGGCCAGCTACCGCCACCGGGGCCTGCGGGTGCACGCCGTCTGCCCGCAAGGCGTACGGACCAGGATGCTCGCCGACTCGGGGCCCGCCGGGCAGGTGCTGCTCGCCGAGTCCGCGCTCGAACCGGCTAATGTGGCGGCCGAGTTGCTGCGCGGCATCGAGTCGGAGACCTTCCTGATCCTGCCGCACCCCGAGGTCGGCGACTACTACACGGCCCGGGCCGGCGATCCGGACCGCTGGCTGGACGGCATGAACCGGCTTCAGCAGCGCATCGACGGGTACCAGGGCGAGAAGGGACGAACGGAATGAGGGCTTGGCAGGTCGGCGCGCTCGGTGAGCCGCGGGACGTCATGGAGTTGCGCCTGGACGTTCCGCAACCCGAGCCGGGGGCGGCCCAGTTGCTGGTCAGGGTGCGGGCGGCGGCGGTGAACTTCCCGGACGCGCTGCTGTGCCGGGGCCACTACCAGGTGCGTCCGCCGCTGCCGTTCACCCCGGGGGTGGAGCTCTGCGGCGAGGTGGTCGGCGGGGAACGGGCCGGGGAGCGGGTGATCGGGACGCCGCTGCTGCCGGCCGGAGCCTTCGCCGAGTACACGCTGATGGCCGCCGACGGCGCCTTCCCGGCACCCGCCGCACTGGACGACGCCGAGGCGGCGGCGCTGCATATCGGCTACCAGACGGCCTGGTTCGGCCTGCACCGCAGGGCCGGACTCCGCCCGGGGGAGACCCTGCTGGTGCACGCCGCGGCGGGCGGGGTCGGCAGTGCGGCCGTCCAGGTCGGCAAGGCGGCCGGGGCCACCGTGATCGGGGTGGTCGGCGGGCCGGAGAAGGCCGAGCGGGCGCGGGAGCTGGGAGCCGACCTGGTGATCGACCGGCGGGCCGAGGACTTCGTGACGGTGGTCAAGGAGGCCACCGACGGGCACGGCGCCGACGTCGTCTTCGACCCGGTCGGCGGCGACGCCTACACCGGCTCCACCAAATGCATCGCCTTCGAGGGCCGCATCCTGGTGGTCGGCTTCGCCGGCGGCGGCATCCCGTCCCCGGCCCTCAACCACGCCCTGGTGAAGAACTACTCGATCCTCGGCCTGCACTGGGGCCTCTACAACACCAAGGATCCGCAGGCGGTCCGGGCGGCGCACACCGAACTGACCGAACTGGCGGCCAAGGGCGTGGTGCGGCCGCTGGTGAGTGAACGGCTGCCGTTCGAGCGCGCCGCGGAGGCGGTCCAGCGCGTCGCGGCCGGCGACTCCGTCGGCCGGATCGCCGTCCTCGCCTGAGCCCGGAAGCCACTTACTCGCCCGCTCGCCTCCGGGCGCTCCCCGCGGCGGAGCCGCTGATCGGCGGGGTCGGCGCCGACGGTCGTCGCTCGCCCGCCTTGCCCGCCATCGGGCGGGGTACATCCCCCCAGCCTTCGGCCTGGTGGACTGCGTCCACCAGGGCCTGCTGGGCCCGCGGTGCGCCGAGTCCGCCGAGCCCGACCGGGAAGTGCACCCAGGCGAGGCCGGCGTCGAAGCGGGCCCGCAGGAAGTCCGGGCGCCCGGTGGTGGCGGGATCGTGGGCCGCCAGCAGTGCCCCGATGCGCGCTCGGAGGTCCGATGACAGCTCAGCCCACCTCTTCCGATCGCTCGTCGGACCGTTCGTGGCGCCGCAGCTCGCGCCGCGCCAGCGAGCGCTTGTGCACCTCGTCGGGTCCGTCCGCCAGGCGCAGGGTGCGGATGCCGGCCCAGAGCTGGGCCAGCGGGGTGTCCTGGCCGACCCCGGCCGCGCCGTGGGTCTGGACGGCCTTGTCCAGGATCCACTCGACCGCGGCGGGTACGGCGATCTTGATGGCCTGGATCTCGGTGTGCGCGCCCCGGTTGCCGACGGTGTCCATCAGCCAGGCGGTCTTCAGCACCAGCAGCCGGGCCTGCTCGATGCGCACCCGCGACTCGGCGATCCAGTCCTGCACCACGCCCTGCGCGGCCAGCGGTTTGCCGAAGGCGACCCGCTCGGAGGCCCGGCGGCACATCAACTCCAGTGCGCGTTCGGCGATTCCGATCGCCCGCATGCAGTGGTGGATCCGGCCGGGGCCGAGCCGGGCCTGGGCGATGGCGAAGCCGGAACCGCTTTCGCCGATCAGGTTGGCTGCGGGGACCCGGACGTTCTCGAACACGATCTCGGCATGGCCGCCGTGGTCGTCGTCCCGGTACCCGAAGACCGTCATCCCGCGCTTCACCGTCACGCCGGGGGTGTCGCGCGGCACCAGGATCATGCTCTGCTGCCGGCGGGTCTCGGCGGTGGGGTCGGTCTTGCCCATCACGATGAAGATCCGGCACTCGGGGTTCATCGCCCCGGTGATGTACCACTTGTGGCCGTTGACGACGTACTCGTCGCCGTCGCGCTCGATCCGGGTGGTGATGTTGGTGGCGTCGGAGGAGGCGACCTCGGGCTCGGTCATCGCGAAGGCGGACCGGATCTCGCCGGCCAGCAGCGGCTCCAGCCACTGTTTCCGCTGGGCCTCGTCACCGAACTGGGCCAGCAGCTCCATGTTCCCGGTGTCGGGCGCGGCGCAGTTGAGCGCGGCCGGCGCGAGCAGCACGCTGCGCCCGGTGAGCTCGGCCAGCGGCGCGTACTGGAGGTTGGTCAGACCCGCGCCCGGCTCGCCCGGCAGGCTGTGCTCACTGTGGAAGAACAGGTTCCAGAGCCCGCGCGACCTGGCCTCGGCCTGCAGCTCGCGGATCACCGGCGGTACGGTCCACGGCTCACGCGCCGGATCGGCGAGCTGCGCGGCCAGCACGGGCTCGGCGGGGTAGACGAACTCGTCCATGAAGGAACCGAGTTGCCCGAGCAGCTGCTCGGTCCTGGCGTCGTACGAGAAGTCCACGGTCACCGCTCCTTCAGCGAGGTGAGGCCGAACCGCACGAAGACCGGCACCAGTTCGCCCACCCGGTCGAACCCGGTGCCGACCGTGCCGCCCCGGGTGTAGCGGTAGTGGATGCCCTCCAGCACCACGGCCAGCTTGAACGAGGCGAAGCCGACGTACCAGCCGAGCGCGGAGACGTCCCGTCCGGAACCGGCGGCGTAGCGGCCGACCAGCCCCGCGCTGTCGGGGAAGCCCTCGGAGAGGGCCGCGCCGGGCAGGATCCCGTCGTAGCGGCGGGCGAGCTCGGTGTACATCACCAGCAGCCCGAGGTCGGTGAGCGGGTCGCCGACGGTGGACATCTCCCAGTCCAGCACCGCGGTGATCCGGTCGTCCGCGCCGACCAGGACGTTGTCCAGCCGGTAGTCGCCGTGCACCAGGGCCGGCTCGGGGGAGGCCGGGAGGGTCCTGGCCAGCTGCTCGTGCAGCTCGTCGATGCCTGCCAGCTCGCGGCTCCGGGAGGCGTCCAATTGCTTTCCCCAGCGGCGCAGTTGCCGCTCCAGGAAGCCGGCCGGGCGGCCGAAGTCGGCCAGGTCGACGGCGGCGGGGTCGACGGCGTGCAACTCGACCAGGGTGTCCACCAGGTGCAGCCCCAGTGCGTGCACCCGCTGCGGTCCGAGCGCGGTGAGCGCCGCCGCGTCCCGGTGCGGGGTGCCCGGCACGTACTGCATCAGGTAGAACGGCGCGCCGATCACCGACTCGTCCTGGACCAGCAGCAGCGGCCGTGGCACCGGCACCCGGGTCGGGTGGAGTGCGGCCAGGACCCGGTGCTCGCGTCCCATGTCGTGCGCGGTGGCCAGGACGTGGCCGAGCGGCGGACGGCGCAGCACCCAGCGGTCGGTGCCGTCCTCCAGCAGATAGGTGAGGTTGGACCTGCCGCCCTCGAAGAGCCGTGCGCGCAGTGGTCCGTGGACGGTGCCGGGCAGCTCGGCGTCGAGTCGGTCGCGCAGCCGCGCGAGGTCGAGGCCGGGCGGGGTCTCGGGGGAATCGCTCATGGACTTCCTCGTCTGGGGGGCGGTGGCGGAGGCGGTGGTGGAGGGCGGGCGGCCGCACCGGGAGCAGTGACTAAGCGCTTGCTTAGCATCCGGGTGCCGATGCCGAGCTGTCAACGGATCGGTCGGCCCGCGGGGATTTCGCCCGAACGGGGGGGTGACGCGCCGCATTCGAGTGCTAGCGTTCGGTAGCGCTCCGTAGTCGTCCTACTGCAGTCCGAGGGGTTGCCATGCCGGCGTCGAGACCGATCGAGGTGGGTCCCAGGGACCGCCGCTACGACGCGCTGCGTCGGGGGTTCAACCAGCGGTGGATCGCCGAGCCGGAGTACATCGTGGTGGCCACCAGGACCGACGACGTGGTGGCGGCGCTCGGTGACTACCTCGCCAGTCCGGAACTCCGCAAGCGCCGGATCACCGTCCGCTCCGGCGGCCACTGCTACGAGGACTTCGTCTCCTCCGCGGACGTCGGGGTGATCATCGACGTGAGCCAGATGAGCCGGGTGTACCACGACCCGGCGATGAAGGCGTACTGCGTCGAGGCGGGCGCGAGCAACTGGCACAGCACCACCCACCTCTACCGCCCGTACGGCCTAGCCCTGCCCGGCGGTTCCTGCTACTCGGTCGGTCTCGGCGGCCACGTCTCGGGCGGGGGCTACGGTCTGCTCTCCAGGCTGCACGGCCTGACGGTGGACTACCTCCACGCGGTGGAGGTGGTCACGGCCGCCGACGGCAGGACACCGCGGATCACGATCGCCACCCGGGAGCCGCACGACCCGGGCCGCGAGCTGTGGTGGGCCCACACCGGTGGAGGCGGCGGCAACTTCGGAGTGATCACCCGGTACTGGTTCCGGGACCTGCCCGCACCGCCGTCCCGAGTGCTGTGCAGGTCGCTCAGCTGGGACTGGGACGGCTTCAAGAAGCGCCCCGACCGGTTCAAGGCCATGCTGCGGCGCTACGGCACGTTCTTCGAGTTCGAGCGGGAGCGCGGCGAACGCGACTTCCAGGGACCCGACTTCATCCGGGACTACGACTACCGGGACATGTTCACCCTGCTGAAGCTGACGCACATGAGCAACGGCAAGGTCGGCCTGGTCGTCCAGATGGACGGGGACCGGGACGACTCGGCGGCGCGGCTGAACGCCTTCCTCGACTGGATCACGCCGGAGTTCCGGACGGGTGACGCGTCCGAGATCACCGAGGGCCCATTGGACAGCGAGATGGGCGAGCACCCGGCGCAGACCGCCCTGTACGTGCCGACCCGCCTGCCCTGGCTCACCGCCACCCAGAGCCTCAACTCCTCCGGGCCCAACCGCTGCGGCAAGTACAAGTCCGCCTACATGACGGCGGGGTTCACCGAGCACCAGATCGACGCGATCTACCGCAACCTCACCGATCCCGGCTACCAGAACCCCGACGCCCTGCTCCAGGTGGACTCCTACGGCGGCAGGGTGAACGACGTCCCCCGGGACGCCACGGCGGTTCCGCAGCGCTCGTCGGTCATGAAGCTGCAGTACCAGGCGTACTGGACCTGGGGCTCCGACGTGACCGGCGACCAGGTCCGCGACTACCAGGACGCCCAGCCGGAGAGCGAGAACGTCCACCTGCGCTGGATCCGGAGGTTCTACCAGGACGTCTACTCGCCCACCAACGGCGTCCCCGCCTCCCTGGGCGAGGTCTTCCCCACGAGCAACACCGACGGCTGCTACGTCAACTATCCGGACGTCGACCTCTCCGACCCGGCCTTCAACCCCCCTGACAAGAAGGGCCACCAGCCCTGGCACGAGCTCTACTACGGGCGCGAGACGTACCGGCGGCTGCAGCGGGTGAAGGCGGTGTGGGATCCGTACGACGTCTTCCGCCACGCCCAGTCCATCCGGCTCCCCGGGCCGGACCAGGACTCCGGGCAGCGGTAGCCGGCAGCCGGGAAGCGCTCCGGGCGGTCCTCGTCCAGGGCGGTCCTCGTCCAGGGCGGTCCGCGCGGTGGGTGCCGGCCGGTGCTGGTCACCCGCTCGCCTCCGGGCGCTTCCCGGGGCGGAGCCGCACCGACGGGGCCGGTGGCGGCTCCCGCTGCGGCCGCTTCCACACGAACACCGACCGGCCACTCCCACAACCGCAGCATTCCCCTCCTACGGGCCCGGACCCGGCCGGCCGGAACGCGGAAGCCCGGTCGGGCCCTCCCGAAGGAGGGCCCGACCGGGCTGGGTTTCCGGGCCGCTGGTCGAAGGTGCCGGCCGGCCGTGGGGCTCTGCGACCTGGAGGTCGACGGCCGGATCGGCGGTCCGCGGACAGTGGCCGGTGATCAGTCGAGGGTGATCAGTGGCCGCCCTCGTCCACGACCTCGACGTCCTCGATGTTCTGCTCGATCGCGTCGGAGGGCAGCGCCACCCGGATCGCCCACTGGTAGATGCCCAGGGAGAACGCGGTGACCAGCGCCATGTCCCACCACATCGGGATGTTGCCGGTGCCGTTGCCGAAGCCGCCCTGCCAGGAGATGACGCCGAGGCCCAGCAGGTAGACCGGCAGCCACTGGGCGGGCTTCCAGTCCAGGCGCGGAGCGTTCGGCAGGCCCTTCTTGGTGGCGTACAGGGCGTAGGAGCCGAGCAGCAGGTAGCCGATCACGATGGCGGCACCCAGGCGGGCCAGGGTGGTCCAGCCGGTCCAGTAGATGATCAGGCTGGCGACCACGAAGGACAGCGGGGCGATGACCTCACCGAACGGCAGTCGGTAGGAGCGCTCGCGGTCCGGCAGCCGGCGGCGCAGGGCGCCGAAGGCCAGCGGGGCGCCGGCGTACATCAGCACGCTGGCGGAGGTGATGAAGCCGACCAGCTCCTGCCAGCTCGGGAAGGGCATGAAGCAGATCACGCCGGTGACGAAGGAGATGATCAGACCGAACCACGGCACACCGCGCTTGTCGACCTTCTCGAACAGCTGCGGCGCGTAGCCGTTGCGGCTCAGGCCGTAGGAGATGCGCGAGGTGGAGGTGGTGTAGATCAGGCCGGTGCCGCCGGGGGAGACGATGGCGTCGAAGTACAGCACCGCCGCCAGCCAGCCGAGGCCCACCACGGTGGCGAGACCGGCGAACGGACCGCTGATGCCCGGGAAGTCCAGGTTGGCCCAGCCCTTGGCGAAGGCGGAGACCGGCAGGGCGCCGATGAAGACCACCTGCAGCAGGGTGTAGATCAGGGTGCCGATGGCGACCGAGCCGAGCACCGCGCGGGGGATGTCCCGCTTGGGGTTCTTGCTCTCACCGGCCAGCTGGATGGCCTGCTCGAAGCCCAGCAGGGCGAAGATGATGCCGCTGGTGCTGATCGCCGCGAGCACGCCCTTGGCGCCGAAGGGCATGAAGCCGTGCGAGGTGAAGTTGCTGCCGTGGAAGTGGGTGACGGCGAGCACGAAGATCGTGAACAGCGGGACGAAGATCTTCAGCCAGGTGGCGATGCTGTTGGTGTGCGACAGCACCCGGACACCGAGGAAGTTCACCGCGACGAAGACGCCCATCAGGATCACCGCGACGGTGAACCCGCTGGCGGTGAGGGTGCCGTTGGCGGCCAGGAAGCCCTTGGCGAAGTCCCAGTGACCGGCGTAGCCGATCATCGCCTCGACCTCGATCGGGGCCACGGTGGCCGCCTGCAGCCAGGAGAACCAACCGAACGACATGCCGGCCAGACCGCCGAAGGCGTAGTGGGGGTAGCGGGCGGTGCCGCCGGCGACGGGGAAGAGCCCGCCCAGCTCGGCGTGGACGAAGGCCAGGAGGACGATCGCGACGGCGCCGATGCCCCAGGAGATGGTCGCGGCGGGGCCGGCCGCGACCACGGCGTTCTTGGCGCCGTAGAGCCATCCGGATCCGATGATCGAACCGACGGAGGCCCAGAGCAGCCCGATCAGACCGACCTCACGGCGAAGGGAGCGGCCGGATCCGGAAGACGAACCGGTCGGCGGGGAGACTGACGGGGCGAGCTGGTCAACATGTGCCATGGGGGAGGTGACCTCTCGGGTGATGGCAGGGGGTTGAGAGTTGCCCAAGGTTAGGCGCGCGGGAATCCCCGAGAACAGCCCATGACTCCGAATAGTTATATTCCGAGCCGCTCCGCCGATGAATGACGGATGAATCCTGGCGTCAATTTGCCTCCCTGTGTGCGGAGTTGTGGGCCGGTGGGGCCGGGGGACTGGTCGAGATTTGAGGGTTACTTGAGAGTGGCCATGGCCTGCGCAGACTCTCCGCTGATTGCATACCGGTACGGGAATTCGCCCTGGGATTCAGAGGTGTGAAACGGGTGTGCGGGGCGCATCTGAATAGCTTCATACCAAGCGGGTTTGTTACGCGACAGTACGCGAGCAGCACGGCTAGGTAACTACTCGGCGGGTTCGGGTGCCGTCGTCGGTTCCACGGGGGAGGTGTTCCCGCCCGCGGTACCCCCGGAGACGGTCTCCTCCGAGACGGTCTCCTCGGAGGTGCTCCCCCCGGGCCCGGTCGGCGGCTCCCCGGGACGAGGGGCGGGCTCGGCGGACCAGACCGTACGGCCGCCACCGCGCCAGCCGACCAGATCCGGGTCGTCCAGATCGGGATCGTCGACTCCGGCGCGGCGGATGAACTCGGACACGTCGGCCTCGTCGTACGCCTTGCCGACCAGGCGGCCGTAGATCTCCACCCGGCGGTACGGCCGCGCGCCACGGGTCGGTGGGCGCACGACCACGGGCGGGGTGAAGATGTCCCCCTTGGCAGGCCGATGCGACTCGTCCATGCCTTCAGTGTCACTCGTCACACTCCCCGATGCCTCGGACCCCGCTGCCCCCGCTCCCGGGCCGGGAAGGGCGGCACGGGCGCGGGTCAGGGCTCGCGGACCACGTCGCCGGGTGGTTTGTCCTCGCGCAGGCCGAGGAAGCGCGGGTGGCGCAGCCGGCCGTCGCGGGTCCACCCGGTGAAGGCGACCTGGGCGACCAGCTCGGGCCGGACCCAGTGGGCGGTGCGCTCCGGCACCGGCCCGGCGAACGGGGAGGCGGGCTGGGCGAGGGCGTCGAGAGCGGTGCGCAGCCGGTGCAGGGTGGCGGTGTCGAAGCCGGTGCCGACCTTGCCCGCGTAGTGCAGCCGCCCGTCGCGGTAGTGGCCGAGCAGCAGCGCGCCGAAGCCGACCCGGCTGCCCGCGGGGGCGGTGAAGCCGCCGATCACCAGTTCCTGCGCGGCCGAGCACTTGAGTTTGAGCCAGTCGGGTGAACGCCGCTGCACATAGGGGCTGTCCGCGCGTTTGGCGATCAGGCCCTCCCAGCCCCGGGCGCAGACCTCCGCGAGCGGTGCCGGGCCGTCGCCGTTGCGGTGGACGGTGAAGCGCAGCGGTCCGCCGTACCGGATCGCCTGCCGCAGCAGCTTCTTGCGTGAGCGCAACGGCAGCCGGGTGGTGTCGTACCCCTCCAGGTGGAGCAGGTCGAACAGGTAGTAGGTGACCTGCACCCCGGTGGCCCGGGCCCGGCGGGCGTCGCGCAGCTGCATCCGGCGCTGGAGCAGTTCGAAGCTGGTCACGCCGTGGTCGAGGGCGACGATCTCGCCGTCGACCACGAAGCGCTGGACGGGCTGTGCGGCCAGGGCGGCGACCAGTTCGGGGTAACCGGCCTCCAGCGGCTTGCCGTTGCGGCTGACCAGCCGGACCAGCTCGCCGTCGCGGTAGGCGAGCGCGCGGATGCCGTCCAGCTTCCGCTCCAGGATCCAGCCGGCGTCGAACTCCCGGCGGGTGCCGGAACTGGCGAGCATCGGGCTGAGCGACTCGGGGAGCGGCCCCGGTCCGGCGGACGGGCGGGCGGATGTGCTCACCCCTCCAGGGTGCGTCCGCACGCCGTCCACCCGCCCCGCGGACCCGCCCCTGCCACCCGTCCGGCGGACTCAGGGCCGCTCCGGCATGACCCGGGACGAACTCCAGCAGGCCCTGGAGGGGGCGGCCCGCCCGAAGCGGCGCCTGCACGCGGTCTCCTGACCGGCCCCACGGCCCGCGCGTCGCAGCCAGGCCGACACCACCGCCGGCGTCCGGCGCCGCGTCGGCCGGGGAGCGCGTGGAGACGCTCCCCGGCCGGCGGACGAGCCTCGCGGTGGCGGACGAGCCTCGCGGTGGCCTGCTACGTGGGCCCCAGCCAGACCGTGGTGGCGTTGCAGAACTCGCGGATGCCGTGCCCGGCCAGCTCGCGGCCGTAGCCCGAGCGCTTGACGCCGCCGAAGGGCAGGGCGGGGTGCGAGGCGGTCATCCCGTTGAAGAAGACGCCGCCCGCCTCGATGTCGCGCACGCACCGCTCCTGCTCGCCCGGGTCGGTGGTCCACACGTTGGAACTCAGGCCGAACGGGGTGTCGTTGGCCAGCGTCACCGCCTCCTCCAGACTGTCCACCCGGTACACGGAGGCGACCGGTCCGAACGCCTCCTCCTGGTGGATCCGCATCGCGGAGGTGACCTGGGTGAGCACGGTCGGCGGGTAGTACCACCCCTGCCCCAGCGCCCCGGCGAGCCGCTCACCGCCGCACTCGGCGACGGCACCGCGCGCGAGCGCGTCGGAGACCAGTGCAGACAGGTCGTCCAGCCCCTGCCGGGTGGCGAGCGGGCCGATGTCGGTGTCCGGTTCCAGCGGGTCGCCGATCCGCAGCGCCCCCATCGCCTTGGCGAACTCGCCGGTGAACCGGGGGTAGACGTCCGCGTGCACGATGAACCGCTTCGCCGCGATGCAGGACTGCCCGTTGTTCTGGGTGCGGGCCTTGACGGCGGTGCGGACGGCGGCGTCCAGGTCCGCGCTGGGCAGCACCACGAACGGGTCGCTGCCACCCAGTTCCAGCACGGTCTTCTTCAACTCGTCGCCCGCCACGGCCGCGACCGAGCGGCCGGCCGGTTCGCTGCCGGTGAGGGTCACGGCCGCCACCCGGCGGTCCCGGATCACCGCCGCGACCGTGCCGGAGCCGATCAGCAGGGTCTGGAAGCAGCCCTCGGGCGCCCCGGCCCGGTGGAACACCTCCTCCAGCGCCAGCGCCGTCCGGGGCACGTTCGAGGCGTGCTTCAGCAGGCCCACGTTGCCCGCCATCAGTGCGGGCGCCGCGAACCGCACCACCTGCCAGAGCGGGAAGTTCCACGGCATGACGGCCAGCACCGCCCCGAGCGGGCGGTAGCGGACGTACGCGGCCGTCGCACCCGAGTCGGCGACGTCGTCCTCGGCGGGCCGCTCGTCCGCGATCAGCGCTGCGCCGTGGTCGGCGTACCAGCGCAGGGCACGGGCGCACTTGGCGGTCTCGGCGGCGGCCTGGGCCAGCGGCTTGCCCATCTCGACGGTCACGGTACGGGCCAGCCGGTCCCGGTCGTCGTCCAGCACCTCGGCGGCCCGGCGCAGCAGCCGGGACCGGAATTCGAAGGTGGTGGTGCGGTACTCGCGGAAGGCGGCCTCGGCCCTGGCCAGGCGCAGCTCCAGCTCGTCCGGGCCCAGCGGTTCGAAGGTCTCCAGGGTCTCGCCGGTGGCGGGGTTCACGGTTGCGATGGGCATGGCCTCACTCCGGGTGTGCCTCGGCGCGGGCGGCGGCCTCGCGGGCGCGGGCGCCGGTCCTGGTCCGCCCGGAGGTCACCTGGCGGAGCGGAAATCGCCGCAGGTACTCGGCCTCCAGCTGACCGGTGCGCAGGGTGTGGCGCTGCAGCGCCTCCTCGGAGCCGTACAGGAACGTCTCGTGGCGGGTGCGGTGCAGCTGGGAGAGCTCGCGCAGCAGGACGTCCGTCTCCAGGGCGAGTGGCGGGATGCCCTCGGAGCGGTGCTGCGGAGTGTGGGGGTCATGCATGGCAGTTCCTCCTAGGCCCCCCGGGACGAGCCCCCCGGATCCCCCCTCGACTGGATCGCCGTACCGGATCGCCGGACGGCCGGGCCGCCGCGCCCGGCCGCCTGGCGGATCCCCCGGACGGAGCTGCCCGGGGATCCCCCGAACGGCCGCCGCGACATCCCGGCGGCGCCCCGTGCGAGCTGCCCGAACGCCGGGTTTCCGCAGCTGCCGCACCGGGCACCTCCGGCACATGGACCCCGTTCGGGCGCTTGAGCGGATCGCCTTTCTGCTGGAGCGCGAGCAGTCCTCGACGCATCGGGTGCAGGCCTTCCGGCGCGCCGCCGAGGCCGTCCGGGCCCGGCTCGCGGCCGACCCCGATGTCTCCACTCTGGCTGCTGGGGCCGCTGCTCTCAAGGGCATCGGTCCGACCACGGCCAGGGTGATCGCCGAGGCCGCCGCCGGACACACCCCTGCCTACCTCGCCGAGCTGGAGCAGCGCGCCGCGCACCCGCTGGCCACCGGCGGCGAGCGGCTGCGCGCCGCCCTGCGCGGCGACTGCCACCTGCACTCCGACTGGTCGGACGGCGGCAGCCCGATCGAGACCATGGCGCGCGCCGCCCGCGAGCTCGGCCACTCCTGGGCCGTGCTCACCGACCACTCGCCGCGCCTCACGGTCGCCCATGGACTCAGCCCCGACCGGCTGCGCCGACAGCTCGACGCGGTCGCCGAGGTCAACGAGCGCCTGGCGCCGTTCCGGCTGCTCACCGGCATCGAGTGCGACATCCTGGACGACGGGAGTCTCGACCAGGAGGACGAGCTGCTCGACGAGCTCGACGTGGTGGTCGCCTCCGTCCACTCCAAGCTGCGGATGGAGCCGATGCCGATGACCCGCCGACTGCTCGCCGCCGTCCGCAATCCGCGTACCGACGTGCTCGGCCACTGCACCGGCCGGCTGGTCGGCGGTGGCCGGGACGGGAAGACCCGCCCCGAGTCGCGGTTCGACGCGGAGCAGGTGTTCGCGGCCTGCGCCGAGTCGGGCACCGCCGTGGAGATCAACTGTCGGCCCGAGCGCCGCGACCCGCCCATGCGGCTGCTCCGGCTCGCCGCCGGGGCCGGCTGCCTGTTCGCCATCGACACCGACGCCCACGCACCCGGTCAGCTCGACTGGCAGCCGTACGGCTGCGCCAGAGCGGAGGCCGCGGGGATCGGGCCGGAGCGGATCGTCACCTGCTACACCGCCCGCCGGCTGCTCGGCTGGGCCGGTGGCCGCCGTGGCCCCCGGCCTCGGCGGTGACGCGGTGCCCGCCGTCCCGGGCCCCAGCGCCACCGTCACCGAGATCGACGGACGGCGGCTGCGGCTGACCCACCTCGACCGCGTCTACTACCCCGAGACCGGCTGGACCAAGGCCGCCGCCCTCCAGTACTACCTGAAGGCCGCGCCGCTGCTGCTGCCCCACCTGGCCGGGCGGCCCGCCTCCTTCCTGCGCCTGCCCGAAGGCGTCGCGGGCGAGCGCTTCTGGGCCAAGCGGGTGCCGCCCGGCGCCCCCGACTGGCTCACCACCCTCGACGTCGAGCACCGCGCGGAGACGTTGCGGCACGTCGTCGTCGCCGACCTGCCCACCCTGCTCTGGGCGGCCAACCTCGGCGCACTGGAGATCCACGTCCCGCAGTGGCGGTACGACCCCAAGGAGCACGACCGGCTGATCGTCGACCTCGACCCGGGGCCCGGCACCACGATCGTGGACTGCTGCACCGTCGCCCTGCTGGCCCGCCGGGAACTCGCCGCCGACGGCCTCACCGCCTGGCCCAAGACGTCCGGTGGCAAGGGCCTCCACCTGCTGGTGCCGCTGCGCCCGGTGCCGGAGCGGGCCGCCACCGACTACGCCCGCAGGCTCGCCGCCCGGCTGCGCGCCCACCGGCCCGACCTGGTGGTGGACCGGATGGACAGGTCGCTGCGGGACGGCCGGGTCTTCGTCGACTGGTCGCAGAACAGCAGCGCCAAGACCACGGCCGCCCCCTACTCGCTGCGCGCCGGGCCCACGCCCGCCGTGTCGGTCCCCTTCACCTGGACCGCCGTGCGCAACTGCCGCAGCCCCGAGGACCTCCGGCTCACCCCCGAGCAGGTGCTCGCCCGGCCCCGCGACCCGATGGCGGGCCTCACGGACCCGGCCAAGGCCGGAGAACTCCCGGGCTGACGGGGAGTCGGGCGGGTGACCGGCCCAGGAGTCGTGATCTTGCTGATCCGCCTGCGGGGACCGGCGGAAGTGGGCAGAATCGGGGACATGTCATCGTTCCTCGAATTCGCCTTCACTGACGGTACGTCAGTCATGCTGCACGCCTTCCCCGCCACCGAGCCGGCGGCGGATCCCGCACCGGCTCCCGTCCCGGCCCCGGCTCCGGCCCCGGTTCCGTACGGGAGCCTGCCGCCCGGGATGGCGGGCGGTCGTGCGGTGGGGCGGGACACCGAGGGCGAGGGGTCACAGGAGGACGGCGAGCGGCGGGCCGGGCGGGTGACCAGGCTCGCGCAGGGCTCGCTGCGCGCCGCCCTGCGCCCGCTGGTGCCGCTGCTGCAGGAGGTGCACGACACCGTGGCCGGGGTGCCGGACCGTCCTGACACGGTGTCGGTGGAGTTCGGCGTGCGGTTCGGCACCGACCTCAAGCTGGCCGTGGTGGGCGGCAGCGGGGAGTCCAGCCTGAAGGTCTCGGCGACCTGGCAGCTCCCGCCGCAGCCGGCTGCCGGCGGTACGGACAGGGCCGGCGGCGCGGCCGTGCCGCCCGGTCCGGCCGCCCCGTCGGCCGTGCCCTCGGCACGGTAGCCGGGGGCATGGGCTGGTCCGAGCACGGGGCGTGCGCGGCGGAGCAGGTGCTGCTCGACTCGTACGCCTCGGTACTCGACGCGCACACCGGCGAGGTGTGCGGCGGTGCGGTGTTCCTGTCGGGGCGTTCGGTGCTCACCTGTGCCCATGTGGTCAACATGGCGCTGCGGCGGAAGGGGTTCGACCCCGGCCACCCCGGGCCGGTAACCCTGCGGATCTCCTTCCGGGGCGGGATCGTCGACGGTGAACTCGCCTCCTGGATCCCGCCGCGCACGCCCGAGGGCGAGCGGGTGCCCGAGGGCGCCTTCGGCTGGCAGGGCGACCTGGCGGTCCTGAGCCTCGTCGCGGCCCCGCCCGCCGGCGTCCGCCCCCAGCGCTGGGGCCCGATGGCCGGACAGCAGAAGGTCCGCGCCTGGTACGGCAACGGGCTTCCGATGTCGTACGTGGACACCCGGGTCCAGTACACCGGTCCGGACGTCTGCTACCTGGACGTCGAGGCGAGTGGCGGGCCGGTCATCGGCCCCGGCTACAGCGGCGGGCCGCTCTGGTCGCCGGAGGACGAGGCGGTGGTCGGGCTGGTGGTCGGTCAACTCCGGTCCACCGAAGGCACGGTGGGACGAGGATTCCACGACCGGAGCTTCGCGATCTCCTGGCAGCGCATCGCCGAGGAGCTGAGGAACGCCCTAGGTCCTCAGGCGGCGGCCGCCCTGCTCCCGACCGACGGCCCCTTCGGCGGTGACGGCCCGGGGCCGGTGGACCCGCTGCAGCGCCGACTCGCCATGCTGATACGCCAGTTCCTGCCCGGTGCGGAAGGCGCGGACGTGCCCGCCCGGTCCGTCGCCCGGGAGTGCAGCCGGCACGTCCCGCCGGGGTGGCGGCCGGACGCGGACGGCTTCGCGCACCTGCTCGCCACCGAACCGCGCGGCCTGGCGGCCCTGGTGGAGCACCTCGGTGCCCGGCACCCGGGCGCGGCCGAGTTCCTGGCCGTCGGTCGGTCGACCGGCCTGGCCGCCCTGCTCTCGCCGGGTGAGTACGGCTGGCTGCGCGACGCCCTCGCGGACACCGATCCCGCCGTGTTCGTCCGGGCGATCGGCCAGGCGGCCCCCGAGGTCCGGCTACCGCCCGAACTCCTGCTGCCCGCCGACGAACCGGCGGCCCAGGACGCGTACCGCCGCGACCGGGCCGCGCGCCTGCTGGACGGCCTGATCGCGCAACTGGAGCGCCACACCGGAGGCAACTCGGTGGACCGGCCCGGAACACCCCGGGTGCCACCGCTGCTGCGTGCGGTCGAGTACCACGCCGCCTGGGCCGACGGGGCCCGGGAGCCCCAGCACGGCGCGGAGCTGCGCTCCTGGTGCGGACGGGTGGCCGCCCGGCTGGGCATCGGCACCGACGTGCTGCACGAGTACCGGGCCACCGCCGCCGAGTGGGCCGCGTCCCGGCAGGCCTCGGCCCGGACGGACGGCACGACGGCGGGGCCCCGGATCGCCGTGAGCCTCACCCGCTACGAGTACCCCGGGCAGAGCGGGGAGGGCAGGTTCCGCTGCGCCGCCTGGGCCGACAGCGGCGACCGGATGCTGCGCCCCGTCCCCGCGCCCACCCCCGGGCCGCTGACCCCGGACGAGGTCGCCAGGTTCATCCGGACCGTCCTGGCCACCTGGGACGAGGACCTGCCCGCCGTCGAACCGGCCGCCGAGGACCCGTTGGTGGAGATCTTCCTCGACGAGCCGGAACTCGGCCTGCCGGTAGAGGCCTGGGACAGCGCCGACCCGCAGGACCGGCACGCCGACACCGAACCCCTCGGCATCGCCTACCGGATGGTGGTCCGACTGGCCGGGGAACTCCCCCCGGTCCAGGCCAAGGAGCGCGCCAGGCGGCTGCGCCGCCGCTGGCAGTACCTGGACGCGACGGCCGCACTCCACCTGGACGAGCGCTGCCGGGAGCGCCGGCACGTCACCGGCGCGGTGCAGCGCGAGCAGCAGGCGGCCAGGGTGGTGCTGCGCACCGCCGACCGGGCCCGCCGCACCGCCTTCGCCGCCGACTGCCTGCGGCTCGGCGTACCCGTGGTGCTCTGGGACCGGCAGTGGCACACCGCCTACCGGGCCGAGGACTTCGAACCGCTCGCACCGGACGGCCCGGCCCTCGGGCTACCCGAACGGGTCCGCCGCTACCGGACCGAGGTCTTCGCCGACGGCTCCCGGCCGCTGCGGCCCGTGCTCGCCTGGGAGGACCCGGACCGGCCGCCGCCGCCGGTACTCGAACTCGGCGACCCGGACGACCTGTACGACAACGACCTTGCCCAGGAGGGCGAATGACGAGGGACCGCGAACGATGAGCCCGTACCAGCCGTCCGAAAGCCCGAACAGCCCCTGTGACCCACCGCCCGACTGGTGGCTGTTCCGCGGCGACAACCGGGCCAGGACACCCGCCATGCCCCCGGCCCCGCCCTGGCGCAGCTTCGGCCGGACGCCCGACGGCGCACCGGCCGGCCGCTACCTGATCGACCGGACCGAGACCGACATCGTCAACGCCGCACTCCACCTGCGCCGTCCCCTGCTGGTCACCGGCCACCCCGGCACCGGGAAGTCCTCCCTCGCCCACGCCATCGCCCATGAACTCAGCCTCGGCGAGGTCCTGCACTGGCCGGTGAACAGCCGCTCCACCCTCCAGGACGCCCTCTACCGCTACGACGCCATCGGCCGCCTTCGGGAGAGCACCCTGCTGCGCGAGAGCGCCCTCCCGCACGAACGGGCCCGTGCGGAGCCGGACATCGGCAGCTTCGTCCGCCTCGGGCCGCTCGGCACCGCGCTGGTCCCGGCCGAGCGCCCCCGGGTCCTGCTGGTGGACGAGCTCGACAAGGGCGACGTGGACCTCCCGAACGACCTGCTGACCGCCTTCGAGGAGGGCGCCTTCGAGATCCCCGAACTCGCCCGGCTCCCCGAGGCGGAGGCCGAGGCGGACGTGCTCACCGCGGACGGCGGGGGCCGCCGCACCCGGGTGGTCCGGGGACGGATCCGCTGCACCGAGTTCCCGGTCGTGGTGATCACCAGCAACGGCGAACGCGACTTCCCGCCCGCCTTCCTGCGCCGCTGCCTGCGCCTGGACCTGCCCGACCCGGACGAGGCCCGGCTGCGCAGCATCGTCGCCGCCCATCTGGGCCCCGACGCACTCGAGGGCGCCGAGGACGTGCTGCGCACCTTCCTGGAGCGGCGCGCCGAAGGGGAGCTGGCCACCGACCAGCTGCTCAACGCCGTCTTCCTGCGCAAGGGCGGCATCGGCCTGGACGCGGGCGAGCTGCTCGACGCGGTGCTGCGCAGGCTCGGCGGAGCGGTCTGAGAGGGGAGGCGGCGGTGGAGCTACGTTCGGTACTGGACGTGTTGGCGAGCGCGGGCGTCGAACTCGCCCCACAGGAGCTGCTCGACGCGCTCTGGCTGGCCGGCCGGCTGCCGGCGGACCACCGCGCCCCGCTGGCCGCCGTCGCCAACGCCCGTCCGGAACAGGCGCGTCCGGCACCGCCCGCCCCCGCGCCCGCCGCCAGCGCCTCGGCCGCCCCCGACCCGCTGCCACGGTCGGAGGCCACACCGCCCGCCCCCGCGCCCCCCGCCCGCCCGCTGCACGCCACCGACCGCCCGACGGCGGACCGGCTGACGGGCACCGCCCGGCTCCAGCCGGTGCGCGTCCCCGAACTCCACGGCCTGCCCGACCAGTTGCCGCTCGGCCGGGCCCTGCGCCCGCTCAAGCGGCACCGGCCCAGCCGGCGCCGTACCGAGATCGACGAAGCGGCCACGGTGGCCGCCACCGCCGACGGCGGCCTGCTGGACGTGGTCCTCCGCCCGGCCCGGGAACGCTGGCTGCGCTGCGACCTGGTGGTGGACGACGGCATCTCGATGCTGCTCTGGCAGCGGACGGTGACCGACCTGCGGCTGCTGCTGGAACGCAGCGGCGCCTTCCGCGACGTGCGGGTCCACGGGCTGCGAACCCGCAACCCGGGCGGGATCCGCCTGGTGAGCAGCCCGTACGGAGCCGAGCCGGCGGGCGCGCTCGACCCCGCGGTGCTGGCGGACCCCACCGGGGAGACCCTCGTCCTGCTGTTCAGCGACGGCGCCGGAGCGGCCTGGCGGGACGGCCGGATGCACACCGTGCTGCAACGGTGGGGCAGTTCGGGGCCGACCGCCGTGCTGCACGCCCTCCCGCGCCGGATGTGGCCGGGGACGGGGCTGGCCGCCGGGCAGGGCGCCGTGCGGGCCCCGCACCCCGGCGCACGCAACGCGGACTGGCAGCCGGCCGGGGAAGCCGCGACCGGCATCCCGATCCCGGTACTGGACCTCACCCCGGCCGCGCTGACGGACTGGTCCCGGTTCCTCGCCGCACCCGGCGGCGGGGTGCGGCTGCCGCTGTGGGAACCGCGCTCCACCGCCGCCCGGCGGACCGCCGCGATCCGGCCCGATCCGGACACCCTGGCCCGGCTGCGCCTCGACCGGTTCCAGCGCGCGGCCTCCCCCGAGGCGCATCGCCTCGCCGCCCACCTCGCCGCCCGCGCACCGGTCACCGTCCCGGTGATGCGGCTGATCCAGGCCACCCTGCTCGGCACCACCGATGCCGTGCCGCTCGCCGAGGTCGTCCTCGGCGGTCTGCTGCGCCCCACCGCCCCCGCTGCCGGACGGCCCGCCGCCCAGCGGGCGTTCGACTTCCCCGGGCCGGTCAAGGACGTGCTGCTGGACTCGGTGCCGACCGCCGAACTGCTCGACGTCAGCCGCCAGGTGGGCAGGCTGCTCGACGCCCTGGTCGGCCGCTCGGCGGACTTCCCGAGCTGGCTCGACACCGGCGCCGGCCCGGCGGAGCCCGAGGCGGACACCCCGTTCGCCTGGGCCGGCCGAACCCTGCTGCACCGCCTCGGAGTCCGGGAGTCCGCAGCACCGGCGCATTCGGCGGCCGGCCCGGCCGACCATCCGGTCGAACTCCCGCCGCTGGCCGCCGCCCTGGCGGCGAGGGGCAGGATGCTCCCACGGGCTCCGGGAGACCCGTACGCCGCCGGCCCCTACCGGGTGCTCGGACGGTCGGCGACCGAGGAATGGACGTACGTCGGTGCGGACGACCGGGGGGAGGTGGTGAGCCTGCGGATCATCCCCGGTCACGAGAGCCAGCGCATCCGGCTGATCCGGGCCGAAGCCCGGAACCTGCACGGTGTCGGTACCCGCTACGCCCCGAGGGTGGTCGCGGTCGGGGCGGACGACTTCGATCCCTGGCTGGCCACCACCGTCCCGCTCACCCCCGCCGGGCGCCCCGCGCCGACCCTGCGGGAGTTCGTCGACGGCTGCGGGCCGCTGCTGAACTCCGAGCTGTTGCACCACCTCGCGCTGCACCTGGCCATCGCCCTGCGCCGAGTGCTGGACACCGGGATCGCCCCGGCCCGCCTCGACCTGGACCGGATCGTCGTCACCGGGGACGCGCCCGTGATCCTGGACTGGCGGGGGGACCCTGCCGTCTCCCGTCTGCTGAGCGACGAGCGGTCCTGGGCCGCGGTCTTCCGCAGGCCGCCCTGGCTGTCCGTCGGCAGCCTCGTCCACGCGCTGGGGGAGGTGCTCTACTACTGCGCGACCGGACGCGAGTTCGACCCGGCGGTCCGTGAATGGGACGACTACCGGCTGATCTGGGGCGAGATGGTCGGCAAGCCGACCCTGCAGGACCGCAGTTGGCTCACCCTGGTCGCGCACTGCCTGCGGGAGGACGCCGGGAGAAGGCCCGGCCTCGACCGGATCGTCGCCGACTTCCGCGGCCGCGTGGGCCCGGGGGCCGAGGACGGCCGGCTGACGGCCTGGATGTCCCAGCGCGGACGGGCGCTGCTGAACGGGCACCAGTCGGTGGGCCCACGGCCGGTGGCGGCCCCCGGTGGCGCCACCGCGGGCGACGCCGCCCGGGTCCGGTCGGCCGGTGAGCACGGCGGCGGAGCCGAGCCGCCACCGCCGCCGGCCCGGTTCCACCGGATCGCCGTGCTCTCGCCCACCGTGGGCGTCGGGCTGGCGACCACGGCCGTGGTGCTGGGAGCGGTGCTCGCCCGCTCCGGCGGGCGGCCGGTGGTCGCCCTGGACTCCGGCCGGGGCGCTCACGCCCTGAGCGCACTGGGGCAGAAGACGGTGTCCGACGGGCTGTGGCGGCTGGCCGAGGACGAGGACCCACCCGCGTGGACCGCACTGCGGGAGTACCTGAGCCCCGGTCCGGACGGAGTGCACATCCTGGGCGGAGGCCGCCGTGAGGACGCGCTGACCGGGGAGCAGTACCGGAAGGTGCTGGGCGTCCTGCGGGAGCACTACGAGACGGCGGTCACCACCTGCCGGGCACCCACGCTCGACACCCACGTCCGGGCCGTCCTGGACACGGCCGACCGGCTCGTACTGGTGGACGGTCCGGAGCGCGGCCTGCGGGACACGGCCGCGCTGCTGGAACTGCTCGAATGGGAGGGTTACCGGGCGCTCGCCCGGTCCAGCGTGGTGGCGGTGGTGCACACCTGGCCCACCCATGCCGACCGCGGCTTCAGCCCGGTGCCCGAAGTGGCGGAGAGCTGCGGGGAGATCGTCACCATTCCCTACGACGAGGGCCTGCACGACATCGATCTCGGGGGATGCTTCGCACCCGACCGGGCTACCTGGTCCGCCTTCGAGCACCTCGCCGAGCTGGCCGACGCGGACTGAGCGGTCGGGTCGAGGGCACCCCGGTTGCCGGGTTTGCGGCCGGCTCCCGGGCCGCCGTGCGTGATCGGTGCTGCGCCTGGTGCCGAAAACGCCGCGGCCCGGGCAGACGGCCCGGGTCGCGGCGCGCAGTGTTCGGGCGGAGCGTCAGATCAGCGTCCGCCAGTAGTACCAGAACCGGTCCAGGATCAGCAGCGCGATCACCGCGTACCAGAGCACCGGAACGGCCCAGTGGTAGCGGTCCGCCTCCCGGACCACCGGGCGCAGGCCGCGCGGCACCGGGATCACACCGCTGCGCAGGTTGTGCAGGGTGGTGTACCAGAACAGCGAGATCATCGCCGTCCAGACCACGATGCAGTACGGGCAGAGCGCGCCGATCGAGTACAGCGTCTGGGTCATCAGCCAGGTGACGAAGCCGACCCCGAAGATCACGCCCGCCTGCAGGCCGAGCCAGAACCAACGCCGGTACGCCGCGCCGGCCAGCACCGCGGCGCCGATCGTGATCACCACACCGAAGGCCACCAGCCCGATCAGCGAGTTGGGGAAGCCGAAGACCGCGGCCTGGGCGCTGCGCATCACCGAGCCGCAGCTGATGATCGGGTTGATGTTGCAGCTGGGGACGTAGGACGGGTTCTGGAAGATCCGGATCTTGTCCAGGGTCAGCTCGACCGAGGCGGCCAGCCCGACCACGCCGGTGACCACCAGCAGCCAGGCCAGCCTGCGGCCGGCGGGAACGGTGTCGGTACGAGGCATCGGCTCAGCCCGCCGAGACGGTCTGCTGGACCAGCGCCTGGTACTGATCGGGGCTGACCGGGGTGCCGCTGCCGTCGAAGACGTTCAGCGTCTTGCCGTCCAGCACCAGGGTGGGGGTGCCGCTGACGCCGCTGTCGTTGAACGCCTGGGAGACCTTGGCGGCCCAGGGGGCGTAGGTGCCGTCCTTGACCGCCTTGACGAAGGCGTCGGTCTTCAGACCGGGGACCTTGTCGGCCAGGTCGAGCAGGTGGTTGACGTCGCCGAAGCCGTCGGTCCGCTCGTCCGGCTGGTTCGCGTAGAGCACGTCGTGGAACTGCTTGAACTTGTCCGTGCCCTCGTTCAACGCCGCACCGGCCGCCGCCAGCGCGTTGTGCGAGCCCTTACCACCGAGGTTGGCGTCCAGGAAGGTGGCGAGGTGGTACTCGACCTTGTAGGTGCCGTTGTCCGCGAGCTGCTGGATGGTCTTGCCGTCGGTGGTCTCCAGCCGCTCGCAGATCGGGCAGCGGAAGTCCTCGTAGATCTTCAGGGTGTGCTTGGCGTCGGCCTTGCCGTAGGTGATCACGGTGCCGTCCGGGCCGGAGGTGTTGGCCGGGGCCACCACTGGCCCCGCGGCGGCACTGCTGCCCCCGCCGTGCTGGCTCACCACTATCGCCACGCCCGCCGCCAGGGCCACCACCACGGCGGAGGCCACGCCGAGCACGACCCGGCGGCGGGTCTTCTCGGCCTTCTCCTCGCGGAGCCGCTGCTCGCGCAGGCGCTCGGTGGCCGACTTGTTCGACTTCTGCTGGTTGCTCATGGTGGTGCGGTTCCTGTCTCACGCGGTCCGGATACGGCTGGGCACGCTCCGGCGAAGCGCCGGGAGCGGTGGGGCCTGCGTGAGGTGCGGGACGGTGCTCAGCAGGCCGGCGCGAAGGCCGGCGGCCCCCGGCGGACGGCGGGGCGGAGCAGGACCGGCTCGGCGGGGATCCGCTCGCGGCTGGCGCGGGGGATCCGCAGCCGGAGCACCGGCCGGGCCGGGAGCGGGGCGCGCAGACGCAGCACCCGCCAGCTGCCGGCGAGCAGTTCGCCGAGCGCCCGGGCGACCGTGGCCTGGCCGCGCAGCGCTCGCTCGCTCTGCCGCAGCCACCAGGAGGCGAGGACGGCGAGCAGGACGTGCCCGAGCAGTACGGACAGGCCGCCGACCGACGTCACCGTGGCCGCCGGATCGGTGAGGAAGCCGCCGACCGAACCGCCGCCGCAGATCAGCTCCTCAAGGCTGCTGCGGCTGCCGTGCAGCGCGGCCTCGCCGCTCGGACAGGTGGCCTGCCCGAGGTCGAACAGGACGTTGACCGCCAGCTCGGTCGGAAGGAAGAGGGCCAGGATCCGGCCGAAGCCGCGCTCGGCGCCGGAGCAGACGAACGCGACCAGGAAGGTTGCGAGCGCACCCCCGCCGAGGACGCTGACCGGCAGCGGCCGGCCGCTCAGCACCACCTGGCTCAGGGCAGCCAGCAGCACGACCAGGGCGGCGAAGACCGCGGCCCGGATCGTCCTGGACGCTTGGCTGGTGGTGTGCACGAGTCCCGAGTGTGCCATGGAGAGGTGTCGGTTCGGAATAAGGGGCCGCGCCCGGGGATGCGGGGAAAAGCGCTGAGGGCAAGGCGACCGCCCCGTGCTGAAGGGGGTGCGAGGCCGTGCGCTGGAGAGCCCGCGACCCGGCGCCCGGCGGTCACCGACGTCATGACCGAGGAGACCTAGCGCAGTGGCGGAAGGAGCGAGCGGGCATGCCGCCCGACCTGGTCGAGCGCGCCGATCATGGCAGTCAGCTCCTCGGGCGGCAGCGCCGCGTACAGCTGGCGATCGGTCTCGCGGACGTGGGCACGGGCGGCCCGCACCAGGGCCGCCTCGCCCTGCTCGGTCATGGTGACCAGCTGGACCCGCCGGTCGCTCGGGGACGGCCGGCGTTCGACCAGCCCGGCCTGGACCATCCGGTCGACCAGCCGGGTCGCGCCGCCGCTGGTGACGACCAGCCGCCCGGAGAGCTCGCTCATCGGAGCGCCGTCCGGCCGCTCGGCCAGGATCAGCAGGATCTCGAACATGGAGTGGCTGATCCCGGCCTCGCGCTGGATCGCGGTGCCGAGCTGGTGCTCCAGCAGGGCGGACGCGCTCAGCAGGACCCCGACCGCCCGGATCCGGGGGTCGGCGGCGGCCTGCGCCCCGCTGCTGATCTGCTGCTCCGCCACCGCGAGCCCTCCCTGGTTGATCGAACTGGTGCCCGGACCAATCGTCCCGGGCGGCCGCACCGGCCGTCCAATCGCGTGAGACCGACCGGCGACGGGGCCGGCACACAACGACGTCGCGGGCCCTGCCGCCGGTCGGTCCGAGTGCCGGCGGACCGGGCGGGGCCGGCCTCAGGGCCGCATCGCGGCCAGCACCTCCGCGGTGTCCACGAACTGCTCGAACCGGACGATCAGACCGCCCCGGACCACGAAGTGGTGCGCGACCCGGACGTCGAGCGGCTTGCCGGTGGCCCGGTTGACGGCGGTGTAGCGGGCCAGCACGACGACGTTCTCGCCGTCCACCACGTAGCGGTCGTCGTGGACGACCCAGCCGTCCCAGTCCCGGGCCAGCCGCTCCATCACGTTGGCGGTGACCCCGGCGGGCGTGCGGTACGTCCCGGCCAGCGGGAAGCCGGCCATCTCGGTCCACTCGACGTCGGGGGCGAGGGTGGCCCGCAGCGCGTCGAGGTCGCCGCTCGCCGAGGCCAGGTACTGCCGCCGGACCACATCGGCGGGGGCGGTGGAGAGCACGGCGGTCGCGGTCGAGTCCATGGTCAGCCCCACGCCATCTCGCCCTTGGCGACCTTCGGGCCGATCTGGGCCGCGATCAGCATGCCCGCGCCCGGGTAGCGCTCGACCAGCTCCTCGGTGACGGTGGTGCCGTTGGCGGCCGCGGGGAGCATCGCCTCGAAGGCCAGCAGGTAATCGCGGGTCCAGGCGATGGCGCTGGCGTCGGCCGGCGAGTCGGGCAGCCGGTGACCGGGGACGACCAGGCGCGGGTCCAGCCCCTCCATCTCGTTCAGCTGCTCGATCCAGGCGGTGCGCTGCTCCGCCCGAGGCGTGTCCGCCGTCCAGACGTGCTCCCGCTGGAAGACCAGGACGCCGCCGAGCACCGCGCGGTGCTCCGCCTGCCAGAGGTAGTGGCGGTCGGGAAGCGCCGGGGCCCCGCCCATCAGCTGGAAGCGGTGGCCCTCCAGGTGGAGGTCGCCGGCCAGCGGCTCCAGGTCGAGCAGCCGGGTCGGCCGGTTGGCGCCGACCGCCTCCCAGGCCTTCAGCTTGCCCTCGAAATTGGCCCGGATGTGGCTGATCACCGGCGCGGTGGCGACCAGCCGGGCGGCGGGGAAGGCGTCGGCGAGGACCTCGGCGCCCCAGTAGTAGTCGGGGTCGCCATGGCTGACGAAGACCGTCGTCAGCTCCTTGCCCGAGTCGAGCACCTCGGCCACCAGGCGGTGGCCGTCGGCCCGGGTGAAGCCGGTGTCGATCAGCAGCGCCTCGCGCTCGCCGGTGACCAGGGTGGCGGTCTTGTTCTTGCTACCGACCGGGAAGTCCAGGTCGATGACCTTGAAGTCGAGGGTGCTCATCGGGATCTCCTGAGGATGGTGGGATCGTGGGCGACTCATGGGGCCGAAGCGGACGCTCAGAGCGCCGCGAGGCGGCGGTCCACCTCGGCGACGGTGGCGTGACCGACGGCCAGGACGGTGGCGCGGCGGCCGTCCACCGCGAGCAGGGTGGGGAAGCCTTCGACGCCGAGCTGCGCCGCACGGCGGAAGTCGGCGGCGGCGTCGGCCGCGGCGGCGGGGGACTCGAAGTAGCGGACGACCGCGTCGGCGTCCAGGCCCGCGTCGGCGGCGACCTTCCGGTAGGTGTCCGGGTCGGAGAGGCTCAGGCCGTCCCGGTAGAAGGCCTGCTGCAGGTCGGCGGCCAGCTCGACGGCCCGGGCCGGTGCCGCCGAGCGCAGCGCGGCGAGACCGCGCGCGGCGTCCTCGGAGTCCATCACGAACGAGCCGTCGGCGATCAGCCGTTCGTACGCCGGGCCGAACTCGACGCCGGTCAGCTCGGATATCCGGGCGTTCGCGCCCCGGACGTAGCCGAACTCCCGGATCGGCACCCGGCGGGCACCGGTGAACAGGCCGCCGGAGACCGCCTCGACCGGGAGCCCGGGGTGGCGGTCGGCGACGGTGGCCATGGTGCGGGCGAAGCCGTAGGACCAGCCGCAGTAGGCGTCGAGGACGTAGACGAGTCGCATGGGAAACCTGCCTTGGAGAAGGGTGCGGGCGATTCACCTGACACAACAGTAACTGACTCGTCAGATATTTCCAGAGTCTGGAACACCTCGTCCGGGAGTGGATCCGGCTGACCCTCTGCCCGTTCTCCGACGTGCGGCTGCGCTGCGTCGACGCCCTCGCCGACCACCCGCTGCGGCGGATGCTGGACGCGGGTCCGGTCGCCACCGTCAACTCCGACGACCCGGCTACGTCGACCGGAACCCCACCGGGGCGGCCGCCGTCCTCGGGCTCACCGGCGAGCAGATCCGCAAGCTGGCGCGGAACTCCTCCGAGGCGTCCTTCCCGGACGAGCCGTCGACCCGCGCCCGCCACCTCGCCGAGGTGGACGCCTACCCGCTCCGATCACACCGGCCGCCCGGCGGCCACCCCGCGGTCGTACGGCCCTCGCGGCAGCCGCCCGCCGCTCACGCCGCCCGTACCACGGTGGTGGCCGCGTGGAACTCCGTGTTCTCGCGACCGGGCGGCATCCGTACGGCGCAGCGCGCCCGTCCCCCGTCGGGGTGCTAGAAGAGCGCGTCCTGGGTGGTCGGTGCCTCGGGGCGGCGGCGCGGGCGGAGGTCCAGGCCGGGGCCCGCCGGGCGGTCGGTGGCGGAGAGCGTCCAGCCGGCCAGGCGGCGGGTGTCCAGCAGCAGCGGCACGCCGTCGGACTGGTCGAGGAAGAGGTGGCGGCCGATCGGGCGGCGCAGTGTCCCGGCCAGTACGGCACCGTCGGACAGGCCGGCGACCTCGCGGTACTCGGTGGGGGCGCCGTCCGTGAGCCCGAACAGCTCGACGTGGTCGGTGATCTCGCCGTCCGGGAAGCACTCGATGCGGTGGTCGGCCAGCATCCGCAGCGCCTCGCCGCGCGCCTCGGCCAGGTCGCCGTGCCGCCGTGCGGGGCCGGGCAGATGCCACCAGCCCTCGGTCTTCGCCGGGCTGCGGTACCGCTCGCGCGCCAGGCCCGCGCCGGAGAGCGTCAGTTCGGCGCGGCGGATGCCGGGCAGCGGGCCGCGGGCCAGGAAGGTGAAGGCGAGTGCGCCCTGCTCCAACAGGCGGCTGGTGCCGCGCTGTTCGGCGGTCAGACCGACCTTGAGCAGGCCGGTGCCGAGCCAGGCGAGGTAGAGCCGGTAGGTGCGGCCGTCGTCCAGGATCTGGTCGCGGGCGAGGGCGAGACCGCGGTCCGCGCTCTGGCAGGTCGGGCACTGGACGGCGGCGCCGTCCGGGGCGATGGTCGCGCCGTGCGGGCAGGGGCGGCGCTGCGGCTCGCCGGGGAGCCGGACGCCGGTGCAGCGGCGGGGGCCGGTGAGCAGCCAGCCGATCCGGTCGCCTGGAGCCACCGCGCGCTCGTGCTCCCGCTCGCCGTTGCGCGCGCTCAGATACGGGTGGCCACTGTGCCAGTGCAGCCCGTTGGCGGTCCAGCCTGCTTGCTCCCTCACCCTCACCACGCTACCCGCAGGCACCGACAGCCCCGGGGCACGGGGCAGTCCCCGGAGGAGGGGCGGTGCGCGGGACTATCGGACGTCCCCAACTCCCCTACGACAACCCGGTGTTGATCCAGCGCAGCTGCGATGCCCGGCCCGGCGGCGGACGGCTCAAGATCATCGCCCGTGTGCGCGGCGCGAAGGCCGTCAGCCGTGCTCGGGCGGGGCGGTGACCGTCACCTGGGCCGGGCGCAGCAGATGGCCGCCGACCCGGTAGCCGCACCGGTGGACGGCGGTGCAGACCGGGGCGGCCGCCTGCGGGGAGTGGAGGTAGGCCAGGGCCTCGTGCCGGGTGGGGTCGAAGCGCTCGCCCACCTCGCCGAACGCGAGCAGGCCGAGTGCGGCGAGGTGGTCGGCCAGCTCGTCCGCGACGGCCTGGAACCCGCCGGTGACCTCGCCGAACTCGCGGGCCCGGTCGAGGGCGTCCAGCACCGGCAGCAGGCCGAGCAGGACGTTCGTCACCGCGATCTCCCGGACGGCCAGCCGGTCCCGCCGCACCCGCTTGCGGTAGTTCTCGAAGTCGGCCTGTACCCGCTGGAGATCGGCGGTCCGCTCGGCCAGCAGGGCCGTCAGCTCCTCGGGGGTCGTCGGCACCTCCTCATCGGCGCGCGACCGGACGGGCGTGAACTCGGGCTCGGCGCGGTGCCGGGCGCCGCAGAGCACCAGTTCGCCGGAGGGCTCGCCCTCGTGGGAGTCGTTCACGGTGACGTCCCCTTCGGCCGGTCCTCGTCGACGATCTCGGCGTCCACCACCTCGTCCTCCCTGGCCCCGCCGGTGGCGCCCTCGCCCGCCTGGCCGCCTGGCGCCTGGGTCTGCGCGTACATCGCCGCGCCGATCCGCTGCGCCGCCGTGCTCGCCCGCTCCAGCGCGGTGCGGATCGCGGCGTCGTCGGTGCCCTTCAGGGCCTCCTTGAGCTCGGCCACGGGCTGCTCGACCTCGCTCTTCACATCCTGGGGGATCTTGTCCGGGTTCTCCCGGATCAGCTTCTCGGTGGTGTAGACCAGCTGCTCGGCCTGGTTGCGCGTCTCGGCCGCCTCGCGCCTGCGGCGGTCCTCCTCGGCGTGCTGATCCGCGTCGCGCATCATCCGGTTGATGTCGTCCTTCGGCAGCGCGGACCCGCCGGTGACGGTCATCCGCTGCTCCTTGCCGGTGCCGAGATCCTTCGCGGCCACGTGCATGATGCCGTTGGCGTCGATGTCGAAGGTGACCTCGATCTGCGGCAGGCCGCGCGGCGCGGGCGGCAGGCCGGTCAGCTCGAACATGCCGAGCTTCTTGTTGTAGGCCGCGATCTCGCGCTCGCCCTGGTAGACCTGGATCTGCACGGACGGCTGGTTGTCCTCGGCCGTGGTGAAGATCTCCGAGCGCTTGGTCGGGATCGTGGTGTTGCGCTCGATCAGCCTGGTCATGATGCCGCCCTTGGTCTCGATGCCGAGGGACAGCGGGGTGACGTCCAGCAGCAGGACGTCCTTGACCTCACCCTTGAGCACGCCCGCCTGCAGCGCGGCGCCGATCGCGACGACCTCGTCCGGGTTCACGCCCTTGTGCGGGTCGCGTCCGGTGAGCTCCTTCACCAGCTCGGTGACGGCGGGCATCCTGGTCGAGCCGCCCACCAGGATCACGTGGTCGATGTCCTTGACCGTGATCCGCGCGTCCTCGATCGCGTGGTGGAACGGCGCCTTGCAGCGTTCCAGCAGGTCGGCGGTGAGCTGCTGGAACTCCGCCCGGCTGAGCCGCTGTTCCAGGTGCAGCGGGCCCTCGGGCGAGGCGCTGATGTAGGGCAGGTTGATGGTGGTCTCGGTGGCCGAGGACAGTTCGATCTTGGCCTTCTCGGCGGCCTCGCGCAGGCGCTGCGAGGCCATCTTGTCCTTGGACAGGTCCACGCCGTAGCCGTTCTTGAACTCCTTGACCAGGTGGTCGACGACCCGCTGGTCCCAGTCGTCCCCGCCGAGGTGGGTGTCGCCGTTGGTGGACTTCACCTCCACCACGCCCTCGCCGATCTCCAGCAGCGAGACGTCGAAGGTGCCGCCGCCGAGGTCGAAGACCAGGATCGTCTGCTCGTTCTCCTTGTCCAGCCCGTAGGCGAGCGCGGCCGCGGTCGGCTCGTTGACGATCCGCAGCACCCGCAGACCGGCGATCTCGCCCGCTTCCTTGGTGGCCGTCCGCTGGGCGTCGTTGAAGTACGCCGGGACGGTGACCACGGCGTCGGTGACCTCCTCGCCGAGGTACGCGGAGGCGTCCCGCTTCAGCTTCTGCAGCACCCGGGCGGAGATCTCCTGCGCGGTGTACCGCTTGCCGTCGATGTCGCCGGACTCCGGGAAGTGCCAGTCGGGTTCGCCCATGTGGCGTTTGACCGAGCGGGCGGTGCGGTCCACGTTGGTGACCGCCTGGCGCTTGGCGACCTCGCCGACCAGCACCTCGCCGGTCTTGCTGAAGGCCACCACGGACGGTGTCGTCCTGGCACCCTCGGCGTTCGGGATCACCGAGGGCTCGCCGCCCTCCAGGATGCAGACGACGGAGTTGGTGGTACCGAGGTCGATACCGACTGAGCGGGCCATGTCCGCGCTCCCTCCCTGGGAGGTCACCTCACCCCATTCTCGCGCGCACCACGGGTACGGTCACGCCGTGTGCCGCCCGTAGGGGGAATGAATAGTCACCCGCTCGCCTCCGGGCGCTCCCCGCGGCGGAGCCGCTGATCGGTGGGGTCGGAGCCGACAGTCGTCGCTCGCCCTCCTTGCCCGCCATCGGGCGGGGGTACATCCCCCAGCCTTCGGCCGGGGGGTGCCCCCCACCCGGCCGGAGGCTGGGGGCGAGGGGCCCGCGCTCCTCCCTTTCGGCACCGGCGGCGGAGGTGAGTTCGGCGCTTCGGGCCGGCTGGCCGGCTGGTGGGAGGAGGTGCGCCCAGGGGCTTCGCTCGCTCAACTGGCCACCCCCGCCGCTCGGGGACTGCCGATCGCCCGGGAGGCCGCCAGGGTGCCGGCGACTGCGGCGGTGATCGTCGGGCGGTGGCCGCGGTAGGCCCGCTCGGGGCCGGAGGGCGGCCGGGTGGCGCCGCCCGGCAGCATGCCGTTCGCCTGCTGTGCCCGGGCGAGGGCCGCCCACGCCTCGGCGTGGAACAGCGGCTGCTCCAGGCAGGCGCCGACGGCGAGGAGTTCGCCGAGCAGGTCCCAGCTGCGGGTCTCGGTGAAGGCCTGCAGCCAGGCCGGGAGCCACTGGTGCAGATAACGCTGCAGGTGTGCGGGCAGGCCGGCCGGGTCGGCGCCCCGGTCGGTGAGGTGGAAGACGGTGCGGGTGACCCCGCGGGCGCCCCGGCCGTCCAGCATCCAGGGCTCGGGGACGCCGCCGAGCCAGGTGCGGCGGGTCAGCTCGGCCAGGTCGTGGTGGCCGGGCAGCCCGATCCGCCGGGCGGCGGCGGCCGCGGCGAGTCGGCGGCCCGGTGAGTGCTCCGGCACCTGGGCGGCCCTGGTGGCGGACAGGTGGGCGAGCAGCCGGTCCAGGGCGCGGTGGCGGTAGCCGAGTGCGGCGAGCGGCGAGTAGATCTCCATCGGGTGAGTGGCCGCGGGCGTCTGCCGCTGGAGCTCGTACAGCAGCTCGCCCTCGTGGAACTGCCGCCAGCTGAAGGCCAGCAGTCGGTCGGCGGTCCGGGCGGTCTCCGGGTTGCCCACCGACTCCCGCCGGACCGTCGCGGCGGCCAGCGCCAGTTCGGCCAGCGCCCCGAGGGAGGGCTCGTCGATCTCGTACCAGGGCACGGCCGGGTCCAGCGCGAGGGAGCCGTGGCAGCGGTCCAGCCACTCAAGGGCGCGGGCGCCCACCTGGCGGGGCAGGTGCAGGTCGAGCGGGTCCATCAGCGCGCCCCCGTCCAGTACCGGTCGGTGTCGGCCGTCCGGTGGGCCAGGGTGGTCTCCAGCAGCGTCCTGGGCTGGTCGGCGGCGAGCACCTCGATATGGGCCAGCGCGGCGCCCAGCAGCGGCTCGGGACGGGTGGCGCTGTCCAGGGAGAGCCAGCGGGCCAGCCGGGCGGCGCGCAGCAGGTCGCGGCGGAGCAGCGCGTGGGTGAGGCCCCGGCCGAGGTCCAGCCGGCGGCGCCTGGCCTGGTCGCGCTGCGGGCAGTGCAGTCCGGGCAGGGCCAGCGAGGACAGCTGCGTCAGTCCGGCCGTCCAGGCGGGCCACGGTTCGTCGGCGGGCCGGGGCTCGATCCGCTGGACCGGATCGACGGGTGCGGGTGCGGGTGCGGCGAGGCCGTACCGGTGGATGTCGGCGAGCCCGTCCCAGCCCTCGGGGTCGACGCCGAGGGCGGTCAGGGTGCGGCACAGGGCCCAGTCGCGCAGGCCCCAGAGCCGGTCGATGGCGGGGTCGAGCGACCGTGGGGCGGGGACGGCGCTGACGGCCTCGGTGAGCAGGGCGACGTCGCCGGGGCCCAGGGTGTGCGGGCCGACGACGAAGGGGGTCAGCGCGTCGGCTCCGAGCGCCCGTACGGCACCGAGGTGGGCGGCCTCGGTGCCCTGCGGGTGCTGCTCCAGCCGGAACGCGACGTCGCCCGCGCCCCTCAGGGCGCGGGCGACGTCACTCGCGAGCCTGAGGGTGGCCGTCTCGACCGCCTCGGGCTTCGAAGGGTGTGGGGTGGGCAAGGCCGGGACGCCCTCAGTCTCCGGTGCGGGACCCGACCGGCCGGATCCCGGCTGCGCGGTCCTGGACGGTGACGGGCTCATGCGGGGACATGCGGATCACCTCGCGGATAAACATGGACATAAGGCCCCAAACATAACCATTCGTTCTCGAGTGGCCGCTCCGGCACACGTGGACCGATCGGGTGGTGGAGCATTCTGACGGTCGGTCAACGCGCGGCGCCCGCGCGGCGGACGGGGCCCGGGCAGCCGTGCCTTGCAGGCGGCGGGGGCGGGGCGCACGCTTGGGGTAGCGACGGCAGCAGGGGGTTTGGGAGGTCGCCATGCAGAACCAGTGGGATGTGCAGCTGAGTTTCTCCGAGGACGGGGTGCACACCGTCTGCGAGGCGTCCCTGGTCGGACCCCGGGCACCGGGGCTGCGCGGGCACGGCGAGGCGACCCGCAGCGTGGAGGACCGCCCGCTGGCGCGGATCGGGGAGGAACTGGCGGCTTCACGCGCGCTGGAGGACCTCTCGCACCGGCTGAAGGCCCAGGCGAACGGCGAGATCGCCGACGAGGGGCACCGGCCGGGCTACCTGATCTACTGAGCTGCGGAAGCAGCGGCCACCGGGCTACGGCAGCAGCGCGGGGGAGAAGCCGCCGTGCAGCAGCAGGGCGGGGCTGCCGGTGCCGTCGGCCGGGACGGTCCACAGGTCGGAGCCGGTGCCGCCGGCGGCCGGGAGGGTGTAGGCGAGGGTGGTGTCGTCGAGCCACGCGGCCTGGTCGTCGACGCTGCGCGTCTCGGTCAGTTCGGTCTCCCTGCCGCTCGCCAGGTCCAGCACGTACAGCCGCCAGGGGCGGACCGGATCGCTGGAGACACGCTTCTTGAAGGCGATCCTGGTGTTGTCGGGGGAGAGCGAGGGGCACTCGACGTTCTCCCGCAGCACGGTCATCCGGCGTGCCGCCAGGTCTCCCCTGACCAGGTACGTCTTCCCGGTGCTCACCGGGGACATGGTGGCGTAGAAGGTGTTGTCGTCCGAGGTGAAGGTGACGCCCCAGAAGTTGCGGTCCGCCGGCAGGTAGGACTTCCCGTCCTTGCTGACGGAGAAGTCCTCCAGGGTCGCGGTCAGCGCTCCGGTGCGCACGTCCAGGACGGAGGTGCGGGTGGAGAAGGAGTTGGCGGCGTAGGAGTCGCCGGAGGTGAAGACCGTCCAGGAGGCCATCCGGCCGGAGGCGGAGATCCTGGCGCGGTTGGGGGCACCCGCGCCGAGGTCGATCCGGCGCCGCTCGCGCAGGGTGGCGTCCAGGATCCTGACGTGGTGGCTGGGGATCGCGCCGTACTCGGTGGTGAGGCAGACGACCGTGCCGGCGGCGGCGTAGACGCGCTCGCAGGGGGTGTGGCCGACGGTGCGCGGGCCGGTGGGGTCGGCGCGGTCGACGGTGGCCAGCAGGCCGAAGCCGGGGCCCGGTTCGGTGTCGCGGAACAGCAGCTCGCCGTGTGCGCCGGTGAGGTCGAGCTCTCCGGCGGCGGGGGCCGCGCCGGATCCGTGGTGCATGCCGCGGTCGGCGCGGTGCGCGGCGTGCAGGCCGTAGCCGATGCCGAGGCCGGCGAGCAGCACCAGGGCCACGGCGAAGACGGCGACGCGGCCCCTGGTGAACAGCGGCCCGTCCTGGTCGGTCTCGGACGGGACTTGGCGGGTCAAGGTCAATTCGCCTCTTTCGCGGTCGGCGCGTTCACGGGGCGGGGCAGGGCCGTGCGGACCAGTACGGCCGACGCCACCAGGCAGACCAGCAGGCCGAGGCCGAAGGCGTACAGGGTCGGACGCGGCCCCAAGTAGCGGTACGCCAGGCCGAACAGCAGCGAGGAGGCGAACATCCCCAGCGCCTGGAGGCTCTGCAGCACCGCGAAGCCCGAGGTGCGGGAGTGCGCGGGCAGCAGGGCGGCGGCATGGGCCATCAGCGGGGCGTCGGTGGCCGCGTAGAAGACGCCGTGCAGCACGAGCACCGCGACCAGCACCACCGGCCCGCCCCGGGAGGAGACGAGCAGCGCGAGCACGGCGAGGAAGCAGACGTGTCCGGCGAGGAAGAGCCGCCAGGGCCCGAGCCGGTCGGACAGCGAACCGAGCGGCAGCGAGAGCAGCAGGTACGGCGCGGCGGTGCCGAGGGCCAGCAGCGGGAACCAGCGGGCGGCCAGGTCGTCCTGGCGCTGGAGGGACAGGTAGACGAAGGCGTCGCTGATGGTCGCGGTCTCCAGCAGCATCACGCACAGGCAGGTGCGGCCGAAGGCCCCCACGCGCAGCAGGCCGAAGGCGGCGCCGAGGGTGAGCGGCCGGCGTTCGGCGCGGGGGCCGCGCCGCTCGCGGACGAAGAGCAGCAGCACCAGGAGGCCCACGGCGGCCACGCAGAAGCTCGCCATGAACACCGCGTCATAGGCGGTGGCCACGGCCGAGAGCACCGCGAAGGCGATCAGCGGACCGCCGAAGGCGCCCGCGGTGTCCAGGGTGCGGTGCACACCGAAGGCCCGGCCCTGTGCCCCGGGGGTGCTGGAGAGCGAGATCAGCGCGTCGCGCGGGGCGGTGCGCAGGCCCTTGCCGCTGCGGTCCACGGCCAGCACGGTGCTGATGCCCGGGAGCGAGGCGCCCGCCGCCGGCAGGCCGAGCTTGCACACGGCGGAGAGCGCGTAACCGGCCACCGCGACCGGCTTGCGGGCGTGGAACCGGTCGGCGAGGTGGGCGCCGGCGAGCCGCAGGAAGACCGATGCCCCGTTGAACAGCCCGTCCAGGAAGCCGGTTTGGAGCATCGTCAGCCCGAGCACCGAGGTGTAGTACAGCGGCAGCACCGAGCTGACCATCTCGGAGGAGATGTCGGTGAGGAAGCTGACCACCCCGAGCGCCAGCACGTTGGCGGCGACCCGGCGCCCGGCGCGGGAGCCGGGAGATCCGGTGCCGGTCCCGGCCGCGGAGTCGGCGGCCCGACTGGAGGAGAGGTACACCGGTCAGACCAGGTTGTCCGCGGTCGGCCGGGTGCGCAGCCTGGCGGGACTGAGCAGGGCCGCGGCGGCCCGCCGGCTGCGCTCCTGGCCGAGCAGCGCCCGGGAGCCCTCGCGCAGCAGCATCGCCGCCCAGAACACGGCGGTGGCGGCGGCGGAGTTGCGGCGGTGGAACAGCCGGACCTTGTTGAGGGTGAGCAGGGTCCACAGCCGGGGCGAGACCTCGGAGTCGCCCTCCAGGTGCACGGCGTGGGCGTCGGGGGCGAGCCGGGTGCGGTGGCCGAGATCGCGGGCGCGCAGCGCGTACTCGGTCTCCTCGGAGTAGAGGAAGAACGATTCGTCCCAGAGGCCGCAGTCCCGCAGACAGTCCCAGGAGATCAGCAGGGCCGCACCGGTGGCCCAGTCGGCGGTGGTGGCGGCGCGGTAGGCGGCCCCGGCGGTGATGGTCTCGCCGAGCAGCGACCAGCGTCCGGCCCGCCGGTTGCCCAGTACGGCCTCGCCGATCGCCCGCAGTACGGCGGGTTCGCGGCGCAGCGAGTGGGTGAGGACGCCGCTCTCGCCGTGCAGCCGGGGCACCACGATGCCGGTGCCGGGGCGGTCGAGGTGCGGCAGCATGGCGGCGACGCAGCCGGGGGAGAGGCGGATGTCCGGGTTGAGCACCAGGACGGCGGTGCGGGGTTCGAGAACGGCGAGCGCGGCGTTGATCGCCGCCGCGTACCCGGCGTTGTAGCCGGTCCGGACGATCCTGGCCCCGGGTATCCGCTCCTGAATGAGCGTCAGAGTTCCGTCTGTCGAGGCGTTGTCGGCCACCGTCAGCCGCCATTCGACTCCCTGGAGCCCCTGTTCCAGGGAGTCCAGCAGTCCGGGCAGGACCTCGGCACTGTTCCAGGTGACCACGATCACCTCGACCGTCGCAGGCTTCATCATTCCCCTCCAGCAGGCGCGAGCCCAGTATGCGACGGATTGCGGACCTCGGTCAGGGATTCGCCTCAACATCATCTCCACGGTACGGCTACATAGTTGGAGAGATTGTTTGCGATTTGTCCTCGCGGGAGGTGAGCGGGCCGCTACCTTGCTCGGTGGGGATCGCATGGTGCTACGCGAGCGACACGGCCTTCGGTGGGGGATGTCGGTGTCCGGCGCTCGTATTCGCAGTTCGGGGCAACCTTTGTCGGACGCACCAGGGGGGAAGCATGGCCGTCGAGTCGGCCGCACGTTCGGAGAGTATTCGTGATGTCATCACACCCCGGGAGCCGCAACGGCGGTGGGAGTACGACCATTTCGTGAAGCTCGTCGCCCTCGACCTGGGGGCAGCGGCCGCCACCGCCGCGGCCGCCCAGTTCTGCGGCGCGCGGCGGGAGGTCGTCCTGCCGCTGCCGCTGCTGTGGCCGCTCGCACTGCTGGCCGTCCGCGCCTACGGGCAGCGGCAGTTGGCCGGAGGCCTGGAGGAGTACCGCCGAATAACCAGGGCCGCCCTGGTGCTCGGCGCCATCGCCGTGCTGGGCTCCGGACTCGCCCTCGGCCGCGACGAACTGGTCTACGACGCGGTGCTCGCGCTGGCCGGCGCGGCCGCCCTGACCCTGGCCCTGCGCCGGGTCCTGCAGTGGCGGGTGGCGGCCGCCTGGGCGGCCGGTCGCAACCTGCGTCGGGTGCTGGTGCTCGGCCACCCCGGCGGGGTGGCCGAGCTGGCCGAGTCCCTGGCGAGGCAGTCGCCGCACGGCCTGCGGCTGATCGGCGCCTGCCTCACCGCTGCACCCGCGCCGGACCGGCGGCCCGACCCGCAACTTCCCGTACTGGGCGGCCGGGAGAACGTGGTCTCGGTGGTCCGCCGCACCGGCTGCGAGATGGTCATCGTGCTGCCGGACGCGGCCCTGGACCAGATGGCGCTGCGCCGGCTCGGCTGGGACCTGGCCGCTGAGGGAGTCCAGCTGCTGATCAGCCCGCAGCTGACCGATGTCGCCGCCGCCCGGCTCAGCGTCCGCAGCATCGGTGGCCTGCCGTTGCTGCACCTGCGGGCCCCCGTCGGCTCGGCCCTGGTCCGGCTGCCGAAGGAGATCCTCGACCGGCTGATCGCTGCCGTCGGGCTGTTGCTGCTCACCCCGCTGCTGCTGGTGGTCGCGGCCGCCGTGCGCAGCACCAGCCCCGGGCCCGCGCTGTTCCAGCAGCGCCGGGCGGGCCTGGGCGGCGAGCAGTTCACCATGCTCAAGTTCCGCACCATGGTGCAGAACGCCGAGGAGCTCAGGGACGAGCTCGCCGAGCTCAACGTCAACAGCGACGGTCCGCTGTTCAAGCTGCCCGGGGACCCGAGGACCACCGGCGTCGGCCGCTTCCTGCGCCGCTACTCGCTGGACGAACTCCCGCAGCTGATCAACGTGTTGGCCGGGCACATGTCACTGGTCGGGCCCAGGCCCCCGCTGCCCGAGGAGACCCTCGACTACGACGAGGTCACCCGCCGCCGGCTGCTGGTCAAGCCGGGACTGACCGGGCTCTGGCAGGTCAGCGGACGCTCCGACCTGCCCTGGAAGGAAGCCGTCCGGCTCGACCTCAGCTACGTCGACAACTGGTCCCACGTGCTGGACGCGCGGATCCTGCTGCGCACCACGGGCGCCGTGGCCCGCGGCAAGGGTGCCTACTGACACACCTGCCGGATGGGCAGCAATGATTGACGTATCGTCAGTTTCCTCCGAAAGGAACCGTCACGTGATAGCCACTGCGCCGACCGCCCGGACGCAAGCCCCTCCGCTGGGCCTGGCCGTGGTCGGGGCCGGCTACTGGGGCCCGAACCTGGTGCGCAACTTCCAGGCCTCGCCGGAGTTCCGGCTTCGCTGGCTCTGCGACCTGGACCTGGCCAGGGCGCGGCGGGTGCTGGGCGAGTACTCGACGGTGGCCGCCACCGACGACTACGCCGAGGTGCTCGCCGACCCCGGGGTGGCGGCCGTCGCCGTCGCCACCCCGGCCGGCACCCACCTGGAGGTGGCGCTGGCCGCACTGCGCGCGGGCAAGCACGTGCTGGTGGAGAAGCCGCTCGCGGCCACCGGGGAGGAGGGCCGGCTGCTGGTCGCCGAGGCCGAGCGGCGCGGCCTGGTGCTGATGTGCGACCACACCTACTGCTACACGCCGGCGGTCAGCCGGATCCGTGAGCTGGTCGGCTCGGGGGAGCTCGGAGACATCCAGTACGTGGACTCGGTCCGGATCAACCTCGGCCTGGTCCAGAAGGACGTGGACGTGCTCTGGGACCTCGCCCCGCACGACCTGTCGATCCTGGACGCGGTACTGCCCGAGGCCGACCGGCCGGTCGCGGTGGCCGCACAGGGCGCCGACCCGCTCGGCGTCGGCCGGGCCTGCGTGGCGTACCTGACGCTGCGGCTGGCCTCCGGGGCGATCGCCCACGTGCACGTCAACTGGCTCTCACCGACCAAGGTCCGCACCACCATGGTCGGCGGCTCCAAGCGCACCGTGATCTGGGACGACCTCAACCCGCAGCAGCGGATCGCCCTGTTCGACCGGGGCGTCGACCTCGCCACCCCCGAGCAGCTCGGCGACGGGGAGCGCCGGGAGCGGCAGGTCAACTACCGCTCCGGCGACATGGTCGCGCCCGCGCTCGGTGAGAAGGAGGCGCTGCGCGGGGTGGTGGAGGAGTTCGCCGCCGCCATCCGACAGGGCCGCGCCCCGCTCACCGACGGCCGGTCGGGGCTGCGGGTGCTGGAGATCCTGGAGGCGGCCGAGCTGAGTCTGGAGCGCGACGGCGCGCTGGTGCCGCTCGCCTCGGCCCGGGTGGGAGAGGCCGCGTGCTGAGGCGGGACCTGGTGATCGTCGGCGCCGGGGGCTTCGGCCGGGAGGCCGCCGAGGCGGCCCGGGCGGCCGGCGACAGCTGGCGGCTGCGCGGCTTCCTGGATGACAACGAGGCACTGCACGGCAGCGAGGTGGACGGCGTCCCGGTGCTCGGCCCGGCCGAGGCGGTGCACGACCTGCCCGACGCGCAGGTGGTGCTGTGCACGGTCAACCCCCGGGTGTACAGCAGTCGTTCGGACCTACTGGAACGGCTGAAGCTGCCCGAGGACCGGTACGCCACCCTGGTGCACCCGAGCGCACAGATCGCCCACGCCGCCGAACTCGGGCCGGGCAGCGTGCTGCTGGCGAACGTGGTGATCACCGCCCGGGCGACGGTGGGCGCGCACGTCGCCGTGATGCCGCAGACGGTACTCACCCATGACACCGAGGTCGCCGACCTGGTCACGCTGGCCACCGGGGTCCGCCTCGGCGGCGGGGTGCGGCTGGAGCGCGGCTGCTACCTCGGCGCGGGCGCGATGGTCCGCGAGTACACCACGGTCGGCCGTTGGTCACTGGTCGGCATGGGCTCGGTGGTACTGCACGACGTGCCTCCGTACCAGGTCTGGGCCGGCAGTCCGGCCCGGTTCCTGCGCGCGGCGGCTGGGGCAGCCGAAGGGGCGACGAAGCCCCGGCCGGTGCCCGGGAGTTCATAGGCACATCAGGGGAGCGACGGCAATGAAGAACGGCAGCACGATGAACACATCCCCACCCCGTCCAGCCATCAGGCGCGGCGGACACGGCACGGCGGGGCTCCTGCGAGCCCTGCTGGCCGCCGTGCTGCTGCTCGCGGCCACCGGCCTCGCGGCGGTGCCGGCGGCGCACGCGGCGGGCGACCCGTGCGCCCCGCCCGTCACCAACAAGGTCGCCTGCGAGAACACCAAGCCCGGTGACCCGATGTCGGACTGGTACTCCCCGAACGCCTGGGGCGCCATCCAGGGCTTCACCACCCACGAGAGCGTCAAGGCCGGCGACAGCCTCCAGTTCAAGGTGAACTCGCCCACCCCGTACACCATCGACATCTACCGGCTGGGCTGGTACCAGGGCAACCGGGCCCGGCGGATGCCGACCTCGCCCACCGCGACCTTCCCGGCCAAGAACCAGCCCAACTGCCTCTCCGACAGCTCCACCGGGCTGGTCGACTGCGGCAACTGGAGCGTCACCGCCAGCTGGACGGTCCCCGGCGACGCGGTCTCCGGCCTGTACATCGCCAACATCTCGCAGTCGGACGGCACCGGGCTGATGCCCTACCCGTTCGTGGTCCGGGACGAGGGAAGCCACAGCGACGTCGTGGTGCAGACCAGCGACGAGACCTGGCAGGCGTACAACACCTGGGGCGGCCAGAACCTCTACCTCGGGTCCGGCCCGGCACCCGACGGCCGCGCCTACAAGGTGAGTTACAACCGCCCCCTGGACATCGGCGCCGACAACGGCGTCTACGGCTCCGAGTACGCGATGATCGGCTGGCTGGAGCGCAACGGGTACGACGTCAGCTACCTCTCCGGCATCGACGTCACCACCAAGGGGCTGTTGCTGCAGAACCACAAGGTCTTCATGTCCAACGGCCATGACGAGTACTGGAACCAGGCGCAGCGCGACAACGTGACCGCCGCCCGGGCCGCCGGCGTCGACCTGGCCTTCTTCTCCGCCAACGAGATGTTCTGGCGCACCCGGTTCGAGAACTCCATCGACGGCACGGCCACCCCGTACCGGACCATGGTCAGCTACAAGGAGACCAAGCTCCAGATCCCCGGGGTGGACGGCGTGCCCGACCCCAGCGGCCAGTGGACCGGCACCTGGATGGACCCGGTCGGCGCCGGACGCGGCGGCGGCAAACCGCAGAACGCGGTGACCGGCCAGCTGTTCCGGGTCAACGGCTACCGCAACGACGCGATGACCGTCCCCGCCGCCTACGGCAAGCTGCGGATCTGGCGCAACACCTCGATCGCCGACCTGCAGCCCGGACAGGTCGCCACCTTCCCGACCGGCACCCTCGGCTACGAGTGGGACGTGGACGAGGACAACGGCTTCCGGCCGCCGGGCGCCATCGACCTCTCCTCCACCACCGTCACCATCACCGACGGCACCTACCTGCTGGACAACGGCAACACCTACGGCAACGGAGTCGCCACCCACAGCCCGACCATCTACCGCGACCCGGTCTCCAAGGCACTGGTCTTCGGGTCCGGCACGGTCCAGTGGTCCTGGGGCCTGGACACCCTGCACGTGGGCAACGCCACCAACGAGGACCCCAGGATGCAGCAGGCGACCGTCAACCTGCTGGCCGACATGGGTGTCCAGCCGACCACCCTGCAGTCCGGCCTGGTCAGGGCCAGTGCCTCCACCGAGCTCACCGGCCCCACCGTCACCGTGAACACCCCGGCCGCCGGCGTCACGGTGCCCGTGCTCAAGCCCGTCACCGTCAGCGGCACCGCCGCCGACCTCGGCGGAGGCCAGGTCTCCCGGGTCGAGGTCTCGGTCGACGGCGGCACCACCTGGAAGGGTGCCACCGGCCTGGCCAACTGGAGCTACACCTGGACCCCGCTCACCCAGGGCGCGGCCTCGATCCAGGTCCGCGGCGTCAACGACTCCGTCAACACCGGGCCGGTCGCCACCGTCAACCTGACCGTCGGCCCGCAGCAGTGCCCCTGCACCATCTGGCCCAGTTCCGCCGTGCCGGCCCACACCGACTCCGGTGACGCCGGGGCGATCGAGCTCGGCACCAAGTTCCGCACCACCGTCAACGGCGCCGTCACCGGCGTCCGCTTCTACAAGTCCGCGCTGAACACCGGCATCCACACCGGCAGCCTGTGGAGCACCGACGGCACCCGCCTGGCGACCGGCACCTTCACCGGCGAGAGTGCCAGCGGCTGGCAGCAGCTGACCTTCGCCACGCCCGTCCCGGTCAAGGCCAACACCACCTACATCGCCTCCTACTACGCCCCGGGCGGCCACTACTCCTACGACGACGGCTACTTCACCAGCCAGGGCGCCGGGATCGACCCGATCAAGGCGCTGATGTCCGGAGCCGACGGAGACAACGCGCTCTACCGCTACAACACCGGCGGCGGGTTCCCGAACTCCAGCTACCACAGCTCCAACTACTGGGTGGACGCCGTCCTCGACACCTCGGTGGACACCATCACCCCGCCCGCCGTCACCGGGACCACACCCGCCACCGGCAGCACCGGCGTCGCCATCACCGCGACCCCGACCGCCACCTTCAACCACACCATCGACACCGGCACCCTCAAGTTCACCCTGACCGGCCCCGGCGGCACCCCGGTCACCGCGAGCACGAGCTACGACTCCGCGACCGCCACCGCCACGCTGCGCCCCAACGGGCAGCTGGCGCTGAACACCACCTACACCGCCACCGTCCAGGCCACCGACCCGTGGGGCAACCCGATGGGCGGCCCGAGGACCTGGACCTTCACCACCAGCGCCACCCCGCCCGCGGTCAACTGCCCCTGCTCGCTGTGGGACTCCACCGCCGCGCCGGCCAGCATCGACTCGGGCGACGGCGCCGCCGTCGAGCTGGGCACCCGGTTCACCTCCACCCTGGACGGCTGGATCACCGGCGTGCGGTTCTACAAGTCGGTCGCCAACACCGGTACCCACACCGCCACGCTGTGGAGCAACACCGGCACCCAGCTGGCCACCGGCACCTTCACGGGCGAGAGCGCCTCCGGCTGGCAGCAGCTCAACTTCACCACCCCGGTGGCGATCACCGCGGGCACCAGCTACGTGGTCTCCTACCACGCGCCGAACGGGCACTACTCCGCCAGCAACGGCTACCTCGCCGCGGGCTACTCGGCGTACCCGCTGCGGGCCGTCGCCGACGGCGCGGGCAGCGCCAACGGCGTCTACAAGTACGGCTCCGGCGGCTTCCCGACCAGCACCTTCAACTCCACCAACTACTGGGTCGACCCGGTCTTCACCAACGTCCGGCCGGCCGCCGCGGCACAGCCCGCCGTGCTGAACCTCGCCGCTCCGCTGAAGCCGCTCACCGACGTCCTCGGCGGTGCGCTGAACGGCCTGCTGGGCAAGGCCAAGGGGCCGCAGACGGCCGTCCCTGGCCGGGAACCGGCGCCGCTCGCCCCGCCGAGCGGGTCGGCCACCCCGGCGGCCCGCCGCGCGGGGTGACACCTCCCCTGCTCCGGTCCGGTCCCGCCGCGCGGCGGGACCGGACCCCTTTCCCCACCCGGACCCCTTTTCCCACCCGATCCGAGAGGACGAGAGCCAAGTTGAGCACCGTGAGCGTGGTCATCCCGTGCTACAAGTACGGGCACTATCTCGCCGACTGCGTGAGCAGCGTGCTGGACGAACAACCCGGCGTCGACGTCCGGGTACTGATCATCGACGACGCCTCTCCGGACGACTCCGCCGAGGTCGCCCGGAAGCTGGCCGCCACCGACTCCCGGATCGAGGTCCGGGTGCACGAGACCAACAAGGGCCACATCGCCACGTACAACGAGGGCCTGCTGGAGTGGGCCGACGGCGACTACACCGTGCTGCTCTCCGCCGACGACCGGCTCACCCCCGGCGCACTCACCCGCGCCGCCGCCCTGCTGGACGCCAATCCTCGCGTCGGCTTCGCCTACGGCCACCCCATCCACTTCCAGCACGGCGAGCCGCTGCCGCCCGCCCGCACCCGGCTGCGCGGCACCACCGTCTACCCGGGCGGGTGGTGGCTGGAGCGCCGCTTCAAGGAGGCGCACGGCTGCATCACCTCGCCCGAGGTGGTGGTCCGCACCTCGTTGCAGCGTGAAGTCGGCGGCTACGACCCCGAGTTGCCGCACGCCGGGGACGTGGAGATGTGGATGCGGCTCGCCGCGCGTGCCGACGTCGGCTACCTCAGGGGCGTCGACCAGGCGTACTACCGGCGGCACGGCGAGAACATGTCCGCCACCGAGTTCGGCGGGCAGATGGACGACCTGCGGCAGAACAAGACCGCCTACGACTCGGTGATCGCCAAGTGCGGCGACCGGATCCCCCGGGCGCGCGGGCTCGCTGACACCGTCAACCGGAAGCTCGCCCGGCTCGCGCTGCGGCGGGCCGTCCGCGCCTACGACCGGGGCCGCACGGACGTGGTCCCCGAGGCCGAACTCGTGGCCTTCGCCGCCGAGTGCTGGCCGGCCTACCGCACGCTGCCCGAGTACCTGGGTCTGCGGCTGCGGCGGCGGATCGGGGCGCGGGCGATGCCGTACCTGCAACCGCTGGTACTCACGGCCGTGGTGGCCAAGGGACGGGAGTGGCTGTGGTGGAAGTCCTGGCGGTTGCGGGGGATCTAGAAGAACCGCGGGGCGACGGCCGACACGCCCGGGAACGGTGCAACTTCTGCGAGGGGAAAGGGAGTCCGTGTTCAACAACCTGGTGAACCGTCATGACGTCTACCGCGTCGGGCGGAAGCTGCGGCGGGGGCAGCTCGACCGACTGGTGTCCAAGGTGCGGATCCGTGGTGCGGAGCGGGTGGTCGCCCACTGGTCCGCCGTGGACCCGTCGCTGCAGGAGTGGTGGGCGATACCGGCCGTGGTCCGGCGGTGGAACACCTTCGCCAGCGGCGATCCCGAGATCGGGTTCCCCGAGTACGTCGCCGACCGGTGGCTGACCGGCCGTACCGGCCTGCGCGCCCTGTCCCTGGGCTGCGGCACCGGCGGCAACGAGGTGATCTGGGCCCGCCTCGGCGTCTTCGACCACATCACCGGCATCGACATCTCCCCGGACCGGATCGCCCACGCCACCGTCCAGGCCAAGGAGCTCGGCCTGGACGACGTACTGGGCTTTAGGACCGCCGACGTCCGCGAACTGCTGCAGGCGGGCGAGAAGTACGACATCGTCCTCGGTCTGCAGTCGCTGCACCACTTCGACCGGCTGGACCGGACCATGGACCGGATCGCCGGGCTGCTGAACCCCGGCGGACTCCTGATCGTGGACGAGTTCGTCGGGCCGACCAGGTTCCAGTGGACCAGTGGCCAGCTGCGCGCGGTCGACCGGTTGCTGGCGGGGCTCCCGCCCGAGCGGCGCAGACTGGCGGACGGGAGGATCAAGCGCCGTGCGGTGCGGCCGAGCCTGCTGTCGATGCGGCTGGACGATCCCTCGGAGGCCGTGGACGCGGCCCGGCTGCTGCCCGCGATCCGCAACCGCTACCGGGTGCTGGACGAACGCCCCTACGGCGGAACGGTGCTGCACGTGGCGTTCTCCGGGATCGCGCAGAACTTCCGCGACGGCGGCGAGGAGGAGGCGGGACTCATCGAGCGTTGCTTCGCCGCCGAGGACGCCGTACTGCCCTCGCTCGGGCACGACTTCGTCTTCATGGTGTGCGAGCCGAAGCCGACCTGAACGCGGACGTCGCCGGCCGCGTGAGGGCGGCCGGCGACGGTGCGGGCGGGAGCTATCGCTGCTCGGACCAGCTGGACCAGTAGCTGTCCGGGTTGACCAGGTAGCGCACGGTCGGCACGGGTAGGTGTTCGACCCGGTGGGTCCGGCTGTAGCGGAACACCAACTCCCAGTCCTCGCGCGGGATCACCTCCGGCGGCCGCCGCAGCCGACTGAACCGCAGCGCGCGGGTGCGCCGGGCCACCACCGCGTTGGTGTCCAGGAAGCCCTCCTCGGCAGCGTGCCGCCGGTCGAAGGGGACGGACAGGACGTCCATCTCGCTGCCGTCCGGGTGCAGTCGGCGCAGCGCCGTGTAGACGGCGTCCGGACCGCCGGGAGCGCTCAACGCCTTGACGGCGCGCTCCAGATGGTCGGGCTCCCATTCGTTGTCGTCGTCCAGGAAGGCGACGTACCTGGATGAGCTCAGCCGGATCCCGACGTTGCGCACCACACCGGCCACCGCCGTGTTCCGGGCCAGGCTGACCGCGAACAGCCGTGGATCATCCGGGAGTTCGGGCAGCCCGGCGCCGTCGTCCACCACGATCACCACCTGCTCCCGCAGGGTCTGCGCCAGCGCGCTGGCCACCGCGCGCCGCAGCCCCTCGGGGCGCCGGTAGGTCGGGATCACCGTCGCCACCAGCGCCGACGGGCGCCGGCCGAGCTCGGCCGCGAGCCGGCGGACCTCGGCGTCCTCCCACCGGCGCAGCCCGACGGCCGTCCAGGCCAGCACCGCCTTGTTGCGGGTCTCCATCAGGCGCAGAAAGCCGAAGGTGCCGCGCAGCACCTGCTTCGCCTGCCGTACGAGCACTGCCACTACCGTTCACCCTCCGCCGCCAGAACCCGTTCCTCGTGCGGCACCGGAGCCTCCAACCCGCCGCCGCGCAGCTGCCGGCGCATCGGCAGCACCACCGGTACGTACGCCACCAGCGCCGCCGTGCCCGCCGCGAACATCCCCAGGCGGGTCTCGCCGCACCAGTGGTAGACGGGCAGCGAGACGGCCGCCATCAGCAGTCCGCCGCCGAACGGCCGGGCACACGCCCGCAGCACCACCGCGCCACCCGCCCCGGCCCGGCGCATCGCCCACCAGAAGGCCGGGGCCACCAGCAGTGCCGCCACCACCAGATGGCCGGCGCCGACGCCGGTGATGCCCCAGCGGTGGGCGCCGAGCAGCAGCGCCGGGATCAGCGCCGCCAGCCACCAGCCCTGGACCGCGATCAGCGAGCTGCGCCGGCCGGCCGCGGCCAGGCAGTCGTACGCCAACTCGTAGGCGATCCGCAGCAGTCCGAGCAGCGCCAGCCAGCGCAGCGCACCGGCGGCGGGGGCCCAGCGTTCGCCGTAGATGGTCGCCACGACCGGTTCGGCGAGGACCGCGAGCAGGACGCACGGCGGTACGGCGGCTGCCATCAGGACGGCGAGCCCCCGGCCGAAGGCGTCCGCCAGAGCCTCCCGGGAGTCGGCGACCCGGGAGAAGCCCGCGAAGGAGATCCGGCGGGCGGCCTCGGAGATGCTGCGGACCGACCAACTGGAGACGTTGAAGGCCAGTTGGTAGAAGCCCAGGGCGACCGGGCCGAGCAGGGCGCCGGTCACCACCGAGTCCACGTTGAGCATGGCGAGCACCAGCAGGCTGGCCCCGGCCAGCGGCAGGCCGAAGGAGATCAGCGCGCGGGCCTCGGCGGCCTTCCAGCCCGGGCGCAGCACCCCGGGCACCACGACGGCGCAGCCGGCCAGGGCGCACAGATTGCCGGCGAGCGCACCCCAGGCGAAGCTCATCGCCCCGGCGCCGGCGTAGGCCAGGGCGAGCGTGGTGCCGGTGGTGACCAGGAAGTTGAGCAGGTCGAGGACCATCCGGGCGCCCTGCCGGAACTCACGGGCGATCATCTGGTTGGGCACGCAGGCGAGGCCGTCGATCACCACGGAGAAGCAGAGCACCCGCAGCATGGCCGTCGCGTCCGGAGAGCCGAGCGCCCGCGCGGTGGCCGGGGCCGCGACGAACAGCAGCCCGTACAGTGCGGAACTGGAGAGCACCGAGAGGGTGAGGACGGTCGGGGCGTACTCGGCTACGTCCCGGTCCCAGCGGACGATCGCCAGACTGACGCCCATCTCGTTGGCCGAGAGCAGCACCCCGAGCGCCACCATGCCGGTGGCGTACAGCCCCCACTCGCGCGGACCGAGCAGGGCGCGGGCCAGCACCACACCGGCCGCGAAGTTGCCGATCCGGATGACCACGGTGTTCAGCAGACTGAGCCGGGCACCGGCCCGGACCTTGGCGCCGAGGCTCACCTGGCCGCTCCGGCCGCCGAGCGGAGGGCGCCGAGCAGGTTGCCGCCCATGCCCAGCAGCAGGAAGAACATGCCCGCGAACATGGGGAACCCCAGCGAGTCGAAGGTGGCGCTGATGACCAGCGCCACGGCGGAGGCCGCGACGAAGCACTGGGCGAGCTCGCGGGTGGCGTCGTCCTCGGCCAGGCGCCGGGCGGCGCCGCCGCAGTGCAGTCCGGTGAGGAAGAGCAGCAGCAGGGCGAGGAGGCCGAAGACGCCCATCTCGGCGGCGGTCAGCAGGTACATGTTGTCGGTGAAGAAGTACAGCTCCGGGATGAAGGTGCCCATGCCGTGGCCGATCCACGGCGAGGTCTGCATGTAGTCCCAGATCTTGGCGTAGTCGCCGGTGCGGGCCTGGGTGCTGTCGTCGGTGTTGCCGAAGAAGGAGCTGAACAGGCCGGTCAGGGTGGACAGCAGGCCGGGTATCGCCACCCCGAGACCGAGCACGCCCACACCGAGCGTGCCCAGGACGGCCGTGCGCCGCCGTGGTCGCCAGGCCGGGAGCATGGCCAGCAGGGCGACGCCGACGCCGATGATGCCGGTGCGGGAGACCGACAGCGGCAGCGCGCCGGCGATCAGGAACACCGGCAGCCAGCGGCGCAGCACCCCGCGGTGGCGGCGGGCCGGGTCGAAGGCCTGCTGCACGGCGAACGGCAGCATGATCGAAAGCATTCCGCTGAACTCCAGCGGCTGGGCGGTCGTCCCGCGCGGCCGGGTGAAGCCGCCCCGGCTCATCGTCTCCAGCCCGGGGGCGCTCGACTGCAGGCCGGGGATGTGCAGCGAGGCGGCGATGTTGGTGTCGGTGAGGAAGTCGTACCAGCCGAGCAGCGCCACGATGCTCGCGCACACCACCATCCGCCGCAGCAGCACCTCCAGCCTGGCCCGGTCGGTGATCCCGGCGGAGGACACCACCACCAGGCCCGTCCAGGCCAGTACGGCGATCAGCCCCCGGTCTGCGCCCTGCAGCTCCTTGGTCACGGCGGGCCGGCCGGCACAGGCGATGTACGCCAGCAGCACCGCCGCGCCGAACACCACCAGGGCGATGCGCGGGGCATGGGTACCCCTGGCCGGGACGATCCGGTCGGTCAGCCAGGCGGCGAGGTACCAGAGCAGCGCGAGCAGGGCGACGACGTTCGCCGGGGTGCCGACCCCGCCCATGCCCGGCAGCACCAGGTTGGACGGGATGAACATCGCCAGCAGGACGTAGCCGGTGAGCACCGTGACCGCGTCCATCCCGTAGGCGCCCCTGGCCGCCGGGGCGGCCGCGCCCGCGGTCGGGCTGGGCCTCGGCGGGGCCTCGACCGCGGCCTGACGATCGGTCATCCGGGCGCTACCTCCCTGCGGCCAGCGACGGCTCGGCCGCCCGGTCCGCCGTCGTGGCACCGGCGGCAGCCGCACCGGAGCCCGCCCGGCGCCGCTGCAGCACGCCCGCCAGGTTCTCGGCGACGAACGCGGACAGGAAGGCGACCGCCAGGCCGGCCAGCCCGATCAGCGCGACGGACTGCAGCTTCTGCTTCAGCTGCGCCTGCGGCTGCTGCGGCGGGATGATCACGGTCGAGGTGATCTGCGCACCGGCCGGCGCCTTCTGCTCGGTCTGGATCGCCTTCAACTGGTCGGCGGCATAGGTGTTGAGCACCGCGATCGACTTCCTCACCTGCGCCTGGTCCGAGCCGGTCACCGTCAGGGTGAGGAAGGGCCCCATCGCGTTGTCCGCCAGCTTCACCCCGTACTCGCCGGTCAGTCCACGGGCCTTGAGGTCCTTGGCGGACTCGTCCGAGCTGAGTCTGCGGCCGAGGAAGTCGGCGGTCACGGTGAGCGCCTGGCTGAAGCTCAGGAACGGATTGCCGTTGTTCGGCGCCTCGGCGGCGACGTCCGGAGAGTTCAACAGCGAGATGGAGCACTGCGACTGGTAGGACGTCGGAAGCACGGCATTGGCCACCGCGGACAGCGCGACCGTGATCAGCACGATCGGCAGCGTGACGTACCAGCGTTTGCGGATCACTCGAAGGACCTCGCGCATGTCCAACACATTCTCCCCCTGGGGCCGTAGCTGACCCCAGTGTCGCAGTCGCCCCGGCCGATGCCGAGCTGGCTGTCAAGACACCCCCGTACGAGCCTAGTTGGAACCGGCGTGCGGGCGGAGAACAATCCGCGAACTGCCGTAATCGTGTTCCGGGAGATGGCAGGATGGCCAACGGGGTGGGGTGACGATGTCCTTTCGCAAAGTGGTGCGCGCGCTGCTGCGGCGCTGGTACGTGCTCGCCCTGGCGGCGGTGCTGACGCTGGCCGGTGCGGTGGTGGTGGCGAAGCCTCCGGTGGTCTACCGGTCCGCCGCCGTGGTGCGGATCAAACCCCCCGAGACGCCGCAGGACCCGAGCGGGATGACGGACTTCCGGCCGTCGTTGGCGATCATCGGGGCGGCGGTGGTCACCGTCCTGAAGAGCCCGTCGGGGACGGTCGAGCTCAGGCAGGCCGGGGTGAGCGGCGACTTCGACCTGGCACCGCGGAACACCGGCACCACCAAGACCGAGGCGTACGTCGTCCCCACCGTGGAGGTCAGCGTCAAGGGCGCCGATCCGAAGCGGGCCGACCGCGAAGTCGACGTCATCGTCGAGCACTTCGGCACCGAGCTGCGCAGGCTGCAGGAGGGCAAGAACATCCCCGAGCAGCGGTACATCACCAGTGACCAGCTGGTTCCGGCGACCGCGCTGCCGGTGCTCGGGGTCAAGAGCCGGGGGCTGGTGGGGGTGGCCGCGCTCGGGGTGCTGGGCGGGGTGGCGTGCACCCTCTGGACGGACGAGTACCTGCGCTCCCGTGCCGGGCGCCGAACGGTGTCGCGGGCAGCGTGAGGCCTCGGCGGCGGTGCCGGGGCACCGGCGGTGCCGCGGCCGGGGGTGAGGCGGCCGGGGGTGAGGCGGGGCCTCAGCGGGAGGGGCGGAGCCGGAGGGCGGCCATCCGGGAACAGAAGACGGGTATGCCGATCACATAGCGGCCGAACAACCGGCGGGGTTCGACGGCCAGGCGGAACAGCCACTCCAGGCCGGCCCTGCGCATGGCGAGCGGAGCCCGCGGCACCTTCCCGCCGAGGTGGTCCAGCACGGCGCCCCCGTTCACGATCAGGACGGGGTGCGAGAGGGCAGCGCGCAGCTCCATGCTGACCGCCTCCTGCTTCGGCATGCCCATCGCCAGCAGCACGAGGTCGGGCTCGGCCGCGAGGGCCTGCCGCACGTACTCCTCCGGCGGGTCGAAGCCCTCCCGGGTCGCGACCACGGTCAGCCCCCAACCCTCAAGCGTGCGGCGGGCGTTGTCCAGCCACGGCGAGCGGGTGCCGAACAGCGCCACCCGCCTGCCCCGGTAGGCGCGGCAGGCGGCGGGGATGAAGTCCGTACCGTTCATGTTCCGCCCGTACGGCCGTCCGAAGACCCGCATGCCCAGCTTCATCCCGATGCCGTCGCGCAGCAGCAGGTCCGAGCCGAACAGCCCGTCCAGCATCTCTGGTCGGCGCCACCCCAGGTTCACCGCATGGGCGTTGACGAAGGAGAGGACGAACGGGCCCTTGAGGAGGGTGAGTTCGTCGAGCAGCGCCTGCTCGGCGGGCTCGTCGCCGACGATGCGGATCCGGTCCATCAGGGTCCTGAAGTCGCGGGCCTGAACGGTCTTCGCGGCCTCCCGGTGCTCCATGCTTCAACTCCCGTCGAGGGTGTAGGCGTGCGGCTGGTAGGCGTCGAAGCGGTCGGTGAAGGTGCCGTCGGTGGCGGTGAGGGTGCGGCCGTCGTCCGTGCGGATCTTCCCGCTCCAGCGGTCGGGCAGGGTGAAGGTGGCCGTGGCCGGGCCGCCTCGGGGCAGTTCGGGCGAGTCGGTGGCGACCGCGAGGACGGCGGTGCGGCCGCCGGCCTTCCGGAGGGTGGCCGTCACGGGCGCGCCCTGGGTCGCGACGCCGACCAGGAGCGGCGGCGCGTTCCAGTACCCGGCGTACGCCTGCGCGTCCGCGTTCACCTTCCTGATGGTGGCCGCCGAGCCGGCGTCCCGCAGGCAGGCGTCCACCTGCTGGGACTGGGCGGCGAAGGAGTGGCAGAACCAGCTCAGCCCGGTCGCGCCGTTGACCAGTGCCGCCCAGGCGGCCGCCCGGACCTGGGCGGGCGAGGCGGCCTTGGCGCCCGACGGGGTGGCGGAGCCGCCCAGCATCTGCACCGGTGTCTCCAGGAAGACCCACACCGGTTTGCCGGGCGCCAGCGCCCGGGCGCGGGCCGCCGTGGCCGCGTACGTCCGGACGCCCTTGGTGCGGGCGGGGGAGGACGGGTCGGTGACGCCGTAGAAGTCGACCGAGACGATGTCCGCGGCGGCGGGGTAGCCGCTGAAGTCGGTCGGGCAGCCGGGACTGCGGGCACCGCCCGCGACCCCGCTGCCGAAGTTGACCAGCACCGGCCGGGTCCGGTCCTGCTGCCGCAGGCTCCTGGCGAAGCCGGCCAGCTTCTCCGGCGGCATGCAGCCGGCCCCCGTCGGGGTGCCGTTGGGGACGTTCATGTCGGGCTCGTCCGCGAGCTGGTAGCCGGCCAGGGCGGCCCCGCCGATCTTTGCCGCCTGCGCGGCCAGCGGCAGATCCGCGGTGTCGCAGGCCCAGGCGGCGGCCCCGGTGGCGCCCGGTGCCGGGGCGCAGGCCCCGCCCCCGGCGATCACGGCCAGCCCGGCGGCGGTCGCGGCCCGGATCTGGCCGTGCTCCTCCTCGGGCCAGTCCCACAGCCCCACCAGGGTGTTGACCCCGAGCGCGGCGAAGGCGTGGGCCTCGTCAGAGCCGTCGAAGGGCGTCGTCGGGTCCTGCATCCAGACGCCGATCGGGAGCTTCGAAGAGTCCTTCCAGCGCTCGGTCGCCGGCCACCTGGACCAGTACGCGGTGGTGAAGGCGTCCGGGACGTGCGAGACGGACCCGGTCGGGGCGAAGGTCACGTCGACGTAGTAGTCGGTGTTCTCGTGCGACTGGGCGGGGAAGGCCAGCGTGCCGCCCTGGGCGAAGCCGCCGCCGACCGCCGTCAGCGGGCCGGAGCCGAGGGTGACCGGGCCGCCGTCGAAGGCGTTCGGTGCGGCTGCGTAGTGCCCGGACGGCGCCAGGTACCCGGCGGTGTACGTGGCACCCGGCGCGATCCGCACCGGCTCGGCGAACTTCGCCTGTTGCCAGCCGGTCTGGGACTCGTCGGCGAAGGCGGCCTGGGCCAGCTGCCTGCCGTGGGCGTCCCAGAGCGCTCCCAGGTGGGTGCCGGTGTTGCCGGGCCCCTTGTAGAAGCGGACGCCGGTCACCAGACCGGGCAGCGTCGAGGTGAAGCGGACGCCCAGCGTGGTGGCGGCGGGATCGGCGAACGCCGGGGTGGTGGGCTCGGCGGAGCCGAACATCGTGGTGGTCGGCCCGAGCGCTCCGCCGGGCGACGGCGGAGCCGGTCCGGGGCTGCTTCCGGTGCAGGCGGGGAGCGTCGCCAGGGCCAGGCCCAGCAGCGCGGCGAGTGCGGAACGAGAGCGGCTGTGCACGCTGGTCTCCTTGTTGCGTGTCCGGTGCGCGCGGTGCCCCTCAGCCCGCCGCCGGCCCTTCGATCAGCTCGCGCAGCTCGGCCGCGCGCCGCTCCCAGGAGTCCTGCTCCACCGAGCCCCGGCGGCGGTGCACCGCCCCTTCGTCCTCGCTCCCGGCGGCGGCCAGGAGCGCGCCGACCGCATCGCTGAACTCCCCGGCCGTGCGGGCGATGGCCAACTGGTCCGCGTAGCGCCGCACTTCGGGGAAGTCGGTGGTCACCACCCGAAGGCCCAGGGCCAGGTACTCCTTGAGCTTGATCGGATTGCAGTGCCGGACCCAGTCGTTGTCCAGCCACGGCATCAGCGCCACGTCGAACCCCCGGCCGTAGGCGGGTACCTCGGCGTGCGGGCGGAAGCCGAGGTGGTGGACGTTCGGCAGGGCGGTGAGCGCGCCCAGGTCATGGGTGGTGTCGCCGATCAGCACCAGCTGGGCGTCCGGGTGGTCCTTGGCCACCCGGGCCAGCAGGTCGAAGTCGACGATGAAGTCGTCCAGCGCGCCGAAGAAGCCGATCCTCGGGTGCGGGATCGCGGCCAGATCGGCCGGCTCCGCCGCGCCCTCGGGGGTGAAGTGGTCCAGGTCCACGCCGTGGTCCAGGAACACCGCGCGGTCACGGGTGAGTTCGTGCTCGGCCGCCATCAACTCGCTGCTGACGTACAGCACATGGTCGGCGGTGGCCATCAGCCGCCGCTCCAGCACCTCGATGAAGGCGGTGTCGGCCTCGGGGAAGGCGGAGTGCCGGTCCGAGCGGTTGTAGACCAGGGTGCGGTGCGGCAGGTGCTCCACCACATCGGCCGCGGTCGGCATCGTCACCACGCAGACGTCCGTGGACATCCGCAGACTGCGGGCCGCCAGCCTGACCTGCAGCGCGATCAGCCGGGCGTTGAGCGCACGGGCGAGCCGGCTGCCGTAGAACGGCAGCAGCACCGGAGTCATCACCGCGAAGCCGGGCAGCTCCGGTACGGGACGCCGCACCTTGCGCGCCATGCTCCGCGCCTTGCGCAGGATCCGCCGCAGCGGCTGCGAACTCCGACCGGGCATCGGCATCCGCATCGCGATGCTGTTCACGAACAGGACCGGCCGTTGCTCCGCCAGCTTCAGCATCAGCTGCACGTCGGAGTGCGCCCGGTTGTGGTACCACCAGTCCTGCCCCGCGAAGCACACGTAACCGGCACGTCCAGCAGACGCCACGTCCCCAACCCCCACGATCGGAACCACGACTTCGAACCCCCGCGCCAGGCTAGCGGAACCGGTCGGCCGTGGAGGGCCGGACCGGATTTCCGGTCAGCTGATTACTATGTGTCGCCTCATCAGATCAACCGTCGACGCGGGGGGCCGACCTGGGCCAACCCCGCGCCGGGCGGCCGGAACCGGTCGCCGTCAGGAGGTTGGAGCGGTTTTCCGCTGTCTGGTCCGTATTTGCCGTTCCGTCAGTCGGTCCAACCGGGTAAAAGTCGTCAGAAAATTTTTACGGCGGCTCAAACGGTCTCGACACGCCGGTGCCGAACTGCGGACTTGACCGGCCCTTGGGCATTTCCACAGCGCGTTCACCTGGTCGTCCGCCGTCGATCCCTCTTGTCCCGGGGTCCGTTCATGCGCTGGAATGCGGGCCTGTCGGGACGGGTGTTCCAGGATTATGCATGCGTCCGACCCTCGTTCGTGTGCTCGGACACAGGCTCCTGACATCGCATCAGATGAAGGGACGTTAATGATCCGTCGGCATAAACCGCAGCTGGCAGTGGTCACCCTTGCCGCCGCCGCTTCCATGGTGCTGGCCAGTGGGGCCACCGCCTGGAGCGCGCCACTGCCCGCCGTGCCGGGGTCCGCCACAGCCGCCGACAGCGGTGCACCGGCCCCGGTCATCGTGATCCTCAAGGACCAGCTGCCGAGTGCCCCGGCCGACTCCGGGCACCTGACCGAGCGCAAGCAGCAGGCCGCCTCCGCTCAGGAGCCGCTGCTCGCCAAGGTCAGGGCCGAGGGCGGTACCGACATCAAGAGCTTCGTGGTCGGCAACGCCTTCTCGGCGACCGTGAGCCCGGCGCTGCGGGCCGCGCTCGCCGCGAACCCGGCGGTCGCCTCGGTGGTCCCCGACCAGACGGTCACGGTGACCCCGACGAGCCCGGCCACCCCGGCCGAGACCAGGGGCGGCAAGGGCGCCAAGGCCCCGAAGGCCTCGGTCGCCCCGAACGCCACCGCCTCCGCCAAGGCCGCGGACGGCGGTCCGTACGGCGGCGCGATCTGCCCGAGCGACCCGGACAAGCCGCTGCTGGAGCCGGAGGCGCTGTACACCACGCACGTGCAGGGCGCCAAGGGCTCGCCCGGTGCGAACGAGATCGCGGACGGCAAGGGCGTCAAGGTCGCCTACATCGCGGACGGCCTGGACCCCAACCACCCCGACTTCATCCGGCCGGACGGCTCGCACGCCGTCATCGACTACAAGGACTTCTCCGGCGACGGCTGGGACGCGCCCAGCGGCGCCGCCGAGGCCTTCGGTGACGCCTCCGCGATGATCGCCCAGGGGCGGCAGAGCTACGACCTGTCGAAGTTCGTCAACCCGAGCCACCCGCTGCCGGCCGGCTGCAACATCCGGATCCAGGGCATGTCGCCGGGCGCCTCGCTGGTCGCGCTGAAGGCCGGCGGCGAGACCTTCCCGAACTCCGCGATCCTGCAGTCGATCGACTACGCGGTCTCGGTGGCGCACGTCGACGTGCTGAACGAGTCCTTCGGCAGCAACGTGACCCCGGACAGCAGTGCGCACGACACCATCTCGCTCTTCAACGACCAGGCCGTCGCGGCCGGTGTGACCGTCACGGTGTCCAGCGGTGACGCGGGCATCAACGGCACCATCGGCACCCCGTCGACCGACCCCAAGGTGATCTCGGTCGGTGCCTCCACCGACAACCAGTCCTACCTGCAGACCGGTTACGCCGCCGCCCAGTTCTCCAACGGCACCTGGTCGAACAGCCGGATCTCGGCGCTCTCCTCGGGCGGCATCACCCAGGGCGGGAAGACCGTCGACCTGGTGGCCCCGGGCGAGGCCGACTGGTCGCTGTGCGGTCCGGACACCAGCAAGTACACCGAGTGCACCGACTACAAGGGCGAGGGCAGCTCGATCCAGCCGTTCGGCGGGACCAGCCAGTCCGCGCCGCTGACCGCCGGTGCCGCCGCCGACGTGATCCAGGCGTACCGGGACAGCCACAAGGGTGCCTCCCCGTCGCCGGCCCTGGTCAAGGCCTTCCTGACCGGCACCGCCGCCGACCTCGGCCTGCCGGCCCAGGAGCAGGGCGCGGGTCTGCTGAACGTCCGTGCCGCCGTCGAGGCCGCCCGTGGCTACCGCAGCCCGGACGGCGCCAAGGACAGCTCCACGGTCGCCGTCACCACCGGCCAGATCGACCTCACCGGCCACCCGGGGCAGACCCACACCGCCGACGTCAACGTGGTCAACACCAGCAGCAGCCCGCAGACCGTCAGCGCGGCCACCCGCACCTTCGCCGCGCTGAGCTCGTCCCACCAGGACGTGCAGCTGGACTCGGCCACCGACCCGACCTTCAGCTACGCCACCAACGGCGCCACCTGGGTGCACCACGACGTGACCTTCACCGTCCCGTCCGGCGCCGACCGGCTGGCGGCGTCGATAGCGTGGCCGGGTGTCGCCCAGAAGTCCGGCAGCAACACCGTCACCCCGGTGGTCCGGATGACCCTGCTGGACCCGTCCGGACGGCTGGAGACCAACACCCGCCCGCAGGGTGGCCCGGTCTCGGCCAACTTCGGCATCGTGGACGTCCCGCACCCGGTCGCCGGGGAGTGGAAGGCGGTCCTCTACACCCCCGCCGGCAGCAACGGCTTCACCGGCAAGGTCCAGCTGGACACCTCGTTCCAGCGGGCGGTTCCGGCCGGTGCGGTGAGCCCGCAGGTCACCACGCTGGCGCCGGGTCAGAGCAAGACCCTGCACGTCCAGCTGACCACGCCCACCACCAGCGGTGACAGCGACCAGTCGATCACCGTCGCCGGCTCCAATGGCCGTACCACCAGCGTGCCGGTCATACTGCGCAGCCTGGTCGACCTGAACGGCACCGGCGGCAGGTTCACCGGCACCATCACCGGTGGCAACGCCCGCAGCTACTCGCCCGCGCAGAGCTTCACCTACGCGTTCGACGTGCCGAAGGGCCACCGCGACCTGCGGGTCGGCCTGGCCCTCGGCGGGGACCCGAACGTGCTCGTGCAGGGCGTCCTGATCAGTCCGAACGGCACCCCGGTCGATGTCGAGAGCAACGCGCTGTTCGACGCCGGCGGGAACCTGTCCGGCAAGGCCGCGAGCCTGTCCGTGACCACGATCAACCCGGTTCCCGGCCGCTGGCGGTTCGCCCTGGTGGTCGTCAACCCGGTCAGCGGCACCGAGCTCAGCCAGCCGTTCACCGGCACCATCGGGCTCGACCAGAACAAGGCCGCCGCCAACCTGCCGGGCAGCGCCAAGGCGAAGCTGGCCGCGGGCAAGGCCACCACGGTCACGGTCACCTACACCAACAACACCGGCGCCACCCAGGTCGTCCAGGCCGACGGCCGGCTGAACCGGAAGGTCGACCTGCCGCTGGTGCCGCAGGGCACCTCCGGGACGGTCGCGCTGCCGCTCGGCCCGAGCTCCCAGACCCCCGGCTTCCTGATCCCACCGGGCACCGACCGGCTCACCGCGGTGGCGGCCTCGACCACCCCCGCACAGCTGGAGCTCGGCGGCACCACCGGTTCGCCGGACCTGTTCGGCGACCTGAAGAAGGCCCAGAACGGTTCGACCATCTCGGTCGCGCAGTCCGTCGGCTCGGCCGCCCAGCCGATCGTCCCGGGCTTCTGGAGCACCTCGGTCCAGCAGATCGGCCCGTTCCCGAACTCGGGTGCGCCGGCCGGCAGCTCCACCATCACCGCGACCGCGCACACCCTGGCGTTCGACCCGGCGATCACCTCCAGCACCGGTGACCCGTACACCCTCGCGGTGAACGCCGGCGCCAAGGCGACCACCCCGGTCACCGTCAAGCCGGGTGCCACCGGCACCATCCAGGTCACGGTCACCCCGACCGCCCCCAAGGGCACCACCGTCTCGGGCGTCCTGTACCTGGTCACCGCCCCGAACGGCGTGGTCACCGCCAACAACCAGATCGGCATGACCGGTTCGGTGCTGGCGGCGCTCCCGTACAGCTACACCGTCAACTGACGTACGTCAGGCGGCGAACAGGCCGAGGCTGTCCCCGATCCCGGGGGCAGCCTCGGCTGCTTCCGGTCCTCCCCGGCGGAGTGCCCCTCAGACCGAGGCCGCCACGAGGGCCGTCTGCCTGGCCGCCGCGTCGACGGTCTGGTCGATCAGTACGGCGATGGTCATCGGTCCGACCCCGCCCGGTACCGGCGTGACCAGCCGGGCGCGGCCCATCGCCCCGTCGAACTCGACGTCGCCCACGTTGCCGGGATTGTACCCCGCGTCGATCACGACCGCACCGGGCTTGAGCTGCTCACCCTTGATGAACTCCGGCCTGCCGACCGCCGCCACCACGATGTCCGCGGTGGCGAGGACGGCGGGCAGGTCGACGGTCCTGGAGTGGCAGTAGGTGACGGTCGCGTCCCGGGCAAGCAGCAGCATGCCCATCGGCTTGCCGAGGATCGGGCTGCGCCCGACCACCACCGCGTGCTGCCCGACCGGGTCGACCCCGTACGCGTCCAGCAGTCGCATGATCCCGCCCGGGGTGCAGGAGACGAAGCCCTCGTGGCCGAAGGCCATGTTCGCGAAGGACGCCATGGTCACACCGTCGACGTCCTTGGCCGGGTCGATCGCCTCGAACGCGGCCCGCTCGTCGACATGGGCCGGCACCGGGTGCTGCAGCAGGATGCCGTGCACGGTGGGGTCCTCGGACAACTCCCGGATGACGGCGACCAGTTCCTCCGTGGTGGTGGCGGCCGGCAGCGGTACGTGCCGCGACTCGACACCCGCCCCGGCGCAGCGGTTGCGCTTCATCGCGACGTAGGTGACCGAGGCCGGGTCCTCGCCGACCAGCACCGTTGCCAGACACGGGCGCACCCCGGTCTCCGCCTCCAGGCGCCGCGCGCGCTCGGCGGCGCGCTCGAGGGTCTCACGGGCCAGGTCGGTACCGGTCATCAGCTGTGCGGTCATGGGCAGTCCAAGGGGTCTAGCGGACGGGATGCCCAGGCGCGCGGCTCGGACCGAGCGGCAACGGGGCTCGCGGCGTCCGCGCTCCGTGTTGCCGGTCGGTCCTGGAACTGGAGGCGGATCGCTCCCCGGTGGTGCCCCACCCAAGCGCCAGTCACGGCCCGCGCGGTCATCCTAGCCGCTGCCCGGCCGTGCCGTGCCGGGGCGGCGGGAGGCGGCGGGCCGGTGGACCCGGGCGGGTGCCGGGTGTGCGGATCCGGCGGCGCCGGGGAGGTCAGCGGCGCCAGCGGAAGAGGGCGTCCCACTCCTCGGTGATCCAGGTGCCGTCACCGACCGGGCCTGGGCGCCGTCCCGGTCCGGGATCGGGTACTTGGCCACCAGTCGGGGAGTGATCGTCATGCCGCCATCCTCTCGTGGCGGACCGACAAGGGCGTTCCCCGCCCGGAGCCCGGGTGTGAGAGGGGCGGCCCGTCCCGCCGCGGGAGCGGGACCGGCCGGCCCGGTGGTGGGTCAGCCGACCGACGCGTTGTAGCTGTCGATGGCGGGCTGGAGGTCCTTGGCGGCGTCGCCGAGGGACTGCTGCGCGGTCTTGGCGCCGCTGATGGTCTGCTCGATGGCGGTCTCGACGCCCTTGCGGGCCTGGGGCATCACACCGAGCAGGCAGCCCGCGGTGGCGGGGGTGGGCTCGGTGGCGTGGAGTTCGTCGATGGCGGTCTGGAACTGGGGGTACTTGGCCAGCCACTCCTTGTCCTTGGGGTCGTCCAGGGCCTTGCGGTTGACCGGGAAGTAGCCGGTGCCGGTGTGCCAGGCGACCTGCTGGGCGGGCTCGGCGAGGAACTTGGCGAACTCCCAGGAGGCGCGCTGCTCGGCCGCCGAGTGCCCGGGGCCGTCTATCCACAGCGAGGCGCCGCCGATCACCGGTCCGCCCTGGCCGTCGGGGGTGAGCCCGGGGTAGGGGGCGGTGGCGACGGTGAACTTGGCGGCCTCGGTGTAGCCGCGCAGCACGCCGGTGGACTCCAGGTGCATCGCGACCTTCCCGGCCTTGAAGGCGGCCTGGGCGTCGGCGGTGACCCGGCCGGTGTTGGCCGCGTACCCGCCCTTGACCAGGTCGGCCCACCACTGGACGGCCTGCGCGCCCTGCGCGGAGTCGAAGAGCACCTTGCCGGCCTTCTCGGTGCGGCCGTTGTCCTGGTCGCAGTACGGGGCGCCGGACTCGGCGATCAGCTCCTCCACGAACCAGCCGTAGACGGCCGCGCCGAAGCCGTACCGCACCGTCTGCCCGTTCGCGTCCTTCTTGGTCAGCTTCTTGGCGGCCTCGCCGAGTTCGGCGAGCGTCCGGGGCGGCTTCGCCGGGTCCAGGCCAGCCTCCTTGAAGGCGTCCGCGTCCAGGTAGAGCAGCGGCATCGAGGAGTTGAACGGCATCGCGGCCAGCTTGCCGCCGACGGTGTAGTAGTTGCGGATGCCCGGCTCGATGTCGCCCAGCTCGTACCCGTCCTTGTCCGCGAACGCCTGGGCCGGGACGGTCTGCCTGGAGTCGATCATGAACCGGGTGCCGATGTCGTAGACCTGCACCAGCGAGGGCGTGCCCTTCTGCTGCACCGAGGCCTTGTACTTGGCGATCACGTCGTCGTACGTGCCCTGGAAGAGCGGCTTCACCTCGATCTTGCCCCGGTGGGCGGCGTTGAACTCGTTCACCAACGAGGTCAACGCGGTGGCGTTCTGACCGGTCATCGCGTGCCAGAAGGTGACGGTGGTGACGCCCTGCGCCTGTTCGAGCGCGTCCGCACCGGGCGCGGAGCCGTCGGAGGAGGAGTCGCCGGACGAGGAGGAGGAACTGCAGGCGGTCAGGGCGAGGGCGGCCGCCGCCAGGCCGGCGGCCAGTCTGAGACTCCACTTGCTCATGGGTAACTGCCTCTCGGGTGAAGGAGGTTCAGCGGACGGCACCGGCGGTCAGCCCGCGGACGATGAAGCGCTGGCCGAACACCACCAGCGCGAGGGTCGGCAGCAGCGAGAGCACCACCCCGGCGAGGATCAGCCCGGGGTCGGCCCGTTCGGCGTCCCGCAGACCGGCGAGCCCGATCTGCAGGGTCTGCATCTGAGCGGTACGGGTGATGATCAGCGGCCAGAAGTACTGGTTCCAGGCGGAGAGGAAGACGTAGATCGCGATCGCCGCGAGCGAGGGCTTGTTCAGCGGCACCAGGATCCGCCACAGGAAGCGCCAGTGCCCCGCCCCGTCGATCCGCGCCGCGTCCCGCAGCTCGGCCGGAAACTGCCGGAACGACTGCCGCAGCATGAAGGTCCCGAAGCCCGAGGCCAGGAACGGCAGCACCAGCCCGAAGTACGTGTTGCCCAGCCCCCACCCCGACAGCGTCAGGTAGTTGGGGATGATCACGGCCTCCCACGGCACCATCAGCGTCGCCAGGAACACCCCGAAGACAGCCGTCCGCCAGCGCAGCGGCAGGAACACGAAGGCGTACGCGGCCAGGACCGAGGTGAGCAGCTGCGCCAGCGTGATCACTCCCGCCGTGACGGCCGAGTTGAGGTACTGCCGTCCGAGCGGGATCACCTCGACAGCGCCGGCGAAGTTCCGTCCGGTGACCGAGTGCGGCAGCAACGCCGGCGGGTAGGAGGAGAGTTCGGACGGTCCCATGACGGCCCCGGCGAACGCGTAGTACACGGGGAAGGCGACGGTCACCACCGCTGCGCCCAGCAGGGTGTAGACGGCCGCCCGGCCTGCCGACTCCCGTATCCGCGCGGTGCCTTCGCGGGCGGCACGGGCCCTTGCCGGAAGGCGTTCGGTCGTGGTCACGCGTAGTGCACCTTCCGCTCCAGGAGCCCGAACTGGACGCCCGCGCAGGCGAGTACGACCACCAGCAGCACCACCGCCTGGGCGCTCGCGGTGCCGAAGTCGCTGGACCCGTAGGCGAAGGCCTTCTCGTAGACCGAGTAGACGAGCGTGCGGGTCGCGCCGTCCGGGCCGCCGAGGGTCAGGATGTGGATCTGGCCGAAGCTCTGCAGGGAGTTGATGGTGGACACCACGATCAGGAAGAACAGGTGCGGCCCCAGCAGCGGCACGGTGATGCTCCGGGCCAGCCGCCAGCCCGCCGCGCCGTCCAGCCGGGCCGCCTCGACGGTCTCCTGCGGGATCGAGCCGATTCCGGCGGAGAGCACCAGCACGTTGTAGCCGAGGTTCATCCACACCGTCGCGGCGCTGACCGAGAGCAGTGCGTACCGCTGGTCGGTGAGCCAGCCGACGGGACCGGTGCCGAACTGCGACAGCAGCCCGTTCAGCACCCCGATCGCCGGGTTGAAGAAGACCGAGAACACCACCGAGGCGCTGGCCACCGAGAAGGCGAACGGCAGCGCGAACGCCGACCGCAGCCAGCGCACCCCGCGCACCCGGCTCTCCAGCAGCAGCACCAGGCCGAGTGCGCCGAACACGCCGGGAAGTACGGTCAGCAGGACGAACAGCAGGGTGGTGACCAGCGTCTTGTGGAATTCGGCGGAGGCCAGCAGGTCGGTGTAGTGCCGCATTCCGACATACCGGGACGGCGCACCGAACAGGTCGTTCCCATGGGTGCTCAGATACAGCGTGCGGCCCAGCGGATAGCCGATGAAGAGCGCGAAGACCACGAGCGAGGGCAGCAGGAAGGCCCAGGCCAGCGTGCGTTCACCCCAGTCGCGCCGGCCGGGCCCGCGTTTCGGGGCCGCTGCGGTCGCGCCGGCCCGCCCGGCACCGGTCGCTCCGGCCCGCCCGGCCGCCGCGGCCGCTCCGCTTGATCGGGGCATAGGGCGTCCACCTCTCCTCGCAGTACGCTCGGCCGAAACCGTGTCGCGTTCGGGCGGCGCGGCGACCACCACCGGGTAGCCGCCGGGTGGCGCCCGGTTTACGTGTTCGCATCAGACCTCGTCGATCCCGATCCCTACCCCGGAGACAGCGCTCCAGCCCTCCGTTTCAACCCGCCTGACTCGCCGTGATGAACGGCATCTATCGGGTACGGCCTGTCGGGTGCGGTCCTCGCGGGTGCGGTCTGCGCGGCTGAGCGGGCGGGTGTGTCTGGATGCGGCCGCTCGGGGCGGCAGGCGGATGTGGAGCTGCCGTGCGGCGCCCGGGCGCCTCAACGACTACTTCCTCATCCGCACCAGCACGTTCGACCCTCGTGGCGCGCTGTCCGAGCACGACCTCGCAGCCGAGAACATCACCGCGCTGCGCTGGTGGACCCGGCAGGACATCGCCGACTACCGAGGCCCCGACCTGTTCTCACCCCGCGACCTCGCGACCCCGCTGACCGCCCTGCTCACCCACGGCGCCCCGGCCTCCCCGCTGCTCCTCGGACGGTGAGCCTGGCAGCGGACGGACTCCGCCCTCGATGTCCAGCGCGGTGCCGTACAGCCGGGCAGCGGTCGACCGGTGGCTCCCAGGGCACTGTCAGGGACATAGCGCATCATCTACCCATGACTACCGCTCACCCCGCACCATGGACCACCGAACTGACCACCGCCGCCAGGCGGCACCTCCCGGCCGAGAGCGCCGAGAGGTGGACGGCCCTGCTGCGGCCGTGCGTCCGCCTCTCGACCGCGCCCGCCGGGGTGGTCGGCCCGGTGGTCGGCCGGCTCGGCGGTGAGCCCGAGCTGCCGCCCGGCACCGAGTGGCCGGTCTGGGAGGGCAACGGGCCGCTGTCCTTCGTCGCGTCGATCGACTGCGCGGCGCTGCCCACGGGCGAGTTGGACATCCCCGTGCCCCCGGACGGGACGCTGCTCTTCTTCTACTTCGACGGCCAGCTGGACGACGGCGACGCCCTGGTCCTGGTCGACGACCGCGACAGCTGGGCCGGCGCCCGGGTCGTGTACGTCCCGGCCGGTGCCGAGACCATCAGCCACCCCACCCCCGAAGGCCTGGAGCCCTACCGCGAGGTACGGCTCACGGCCCGGCTCACCGCCTCCGAGCCCGGCCGCTGGCACCCCACCACCACCGACGCCTTCGGCCAGGAGACCGACGAAGACCTGCGGGACAACTTCACCGACGCCGTACGCCTGTCCTGGGACGGCCGCCAGCACCGCATAGGCGGCCACCCGATGCCCATCCAGAACCCGGTCGAGTACGAGGTCGCCCACGCCGTCCTCAACGGCCGGGCTGGCTGGCACACCCCCGAACTCCAGGCCGAGGCCGAGTGCTGGGTCCTGCTCGCCCAGATCGACAGCGACCCCGCCGCCGACATGATCTGGGGCGACATGGGCTCGCTGTACTGGCTGATCCGCCCCGCCGACCTGGCCGCGAAGCGCTTCGACCGGGCGGTCTTCAACTGGCAGTGCAGCTGACCGGCCAGCGGCGCGCAGCGGCGGGGCGCACGGCCCGGGCGGTGGCCGGGCTGACGACCGGGTGATGCCGGGCAGGTCGGCGTCGTGCTGCTCCCAGCGGTCGAACAGCGCTTCGGCGCCGTCGCGTTCGATGGGAGCGCCACCGGTGTCGGTGAGCACGTCGAAGTCACCGCCCGGATATGAGTGGGGACGGTGGCCGCACGGAACATCCCGGTGCCGGGCACCAGCGGGGTGTCACCCGGGGCGGCCTGGCCGAACAGCAGCCCGTGGCCGCTGCGCAGCACCTGGTTCGCCACCTATGGCTAGGATATGGGCCCCCGTCAGATGGGCCCGTATTTGCCTGACCCCGTCCACGGGACCAATGGCACCGGCTGAGCTGGCAGGATCTATCAGATCGGATCCGGCTTTGCGCCCTGGCCGGATTTCAGACGATGCTTTCGGATAGCCCACGCTGCATGGCTTCCGACCTGCCGGGAACCAACTCACGCAGCTTCTCCCGGGTCTCCGGGTCGGTGGAGTAGAGGATGGTCCCGACCATGCCCCGGGTGAGCAGAACCTTGTAGGTGTGGCGGATCAGCCGGGCGACCTCGGCGTCGTCGGTCGCCTTGGTGAACACGGTGTCCTTCGAGGCGGTGCGATCCACCACCCAGCGGTCGCCGCGCCACACCAGGTCCGGACCGATGATCACCCCGTTCCAGTCGTACTCGAAGCCCTGGGCCGTGTAGACGCAACCGACCTGCCCGAAGCCAGTTGGATCGGTTGCCCACAGCGCCGCCGGCGGGGCACCGGACAACCCGCGGTCGCCGCGCAGGTTCCACGGCCGCTCCCAGTCGCCGATTCTCACGTCCAGGGGGAGCGGCTCGCCTGGCCTGGGCTCGGGGCTCCATCGCCAGCAGTACCCGGCGGTCATTCGGGCGCCGTACCCCTCTGCCTGTCGCTGCCGCAGGAACTCTTCGAGCTCGTCGGGGCAGTCCGCCACGCGCAGATCCACCAGTTCGTCGGGCTCCCAGACGTCGGGACCGCCGTTCTTGAGGCCGAGCAGCCGATCGACCCAGGTCAGATACGCCTCGCTGCCGCCGCAGCGGAACTGGTCATCGAGACGCACCACTCGAACGTCCAGTCCCTTCGCGCGGGCCACAGCCGCGATCTGCGCCTCGGTACCCATTTCCCCAGGGCGTACCACCTGGTTCTCATCCAGCAGGAACACTGGAACGCGTGCGGCGTCGATCAGTTCCTCCACCTGAGCCCGGCCAGTGCGGTTGGCGGCAGGCGTCCAGCGGGTGCTCGAGGTCTCCCGGATCCGGTGCGCCTCGTCGCAGACGAGCACGTCGAGGGAGTTCTTGTCGGCGCTGATGAAATCGTTGAAGTACTTGAAGAGCTTCTGGACCGCGGGCTTTCGCGCTCCCGCGATCTTGCGCATCGTCAACGTGAAGGAGCGCGATCCCGTCGCGTGCAGCGCCGAATGGCCCCGCCGGTAGAGCTCACCGAGGAGAGAGAGCGCGATCACGCTCTTACCTGTCCCCGGGCCGCCGAGAACGACCAGCACCTCCTTGTGGTCCTGGCGGCGTGCCCGTTCGACGGCGCGAAGTACCAGCTCGTATGCCAGCTTCTGCGCGTCCAACAGTACGAACTGCTCGCGCTCGCGCACCTCAGCAGCCGCCACGGACATCAGCTGCTTGGAGGGTGCCTTCCTGGCCCTGAGTAGCTCGTCTGCCGCGGACGCCCCGGGAGTCACATCGAGTAGGGATCGCAGGTGGGCGATCAGGGCACCGCGACCCTCACCGGTGAACAATCGGCCGTGGCGGTCCTGGCCCACCTCCCGCAGCCTCTGGGCCCCGAATTCGTTGGCGTTGTGCAGGTATGCGACCCCCGAGACCCGGTGCGGTTCGTCGGCGAGTGCACCGTTGAAGTCCACCAGGTACTCGCAGTAGCCACGGACCTGCTCGATCGGATTCAGCCGCATACCGGGATAGCCGCCGACCCGACACAGTCGCGGGGACTCGTCGTCAGGTTCCGCACTGCTCCACTGCTTGAGCTCGATGACCACGTACGAAGGCTCCTTCGTCGTGGGATGGAACCCCGCTAGCACGACATCCACCCGGCGGCTGGTCAGTGGCAGCTGGTACTCGACCAGTACCTCCACGTCTCCCAACCCCGCATCGAGCAGGGTGTCGGCGAGAGCGGGGAGGCTTCGCTCCCATGACAGCATCTCGGACGGGCTGGGGCGATAGCCATGTCGATGCGTGAAGTTCTCACTGAGGCGCATGAAGAGAGTGCCGGCCATCCTCTCGGCGGCGACGGTTTTGGCGGAACCGCGGAACAGCAAAACATGCCCCCAGGCAGCACGAAGCGAGTCGTGCGGGTGGGGGCATGTCCTGAGGCGGAAGCCCGTTGGGCCGCAGTGATAAGTAGCTGAAGATTAACCTGTCCGGCTGACAGGAGGTCGAGGGGCCCGGGGCGAACTGAGTCCCGCCGGCCACGGGCTGCTAACGCAGAGCGACCATCAAAGCCGCAGCGGCGGCGGTCCCGAAGTGCCGACGAGTCGGATTGAGCATCGCCTCCGGCTAGGTGCTGCTCCCCGAGAAGAACGTAGAACTCGACTGGGATTTGACGCTGTTGCTCACCCGTACCCATGTCCCGCCCCACCGTGTGGGCTACCTTTTCGGCCCTCCCTGGGCCTTCGCCTCGACCTGCAGGTCGACAAGCGGGCCGGCGGCAGGTAGGCCGGGACCTCAGAGCTCCGCGGCGAAGCCTACAAAGGCCGCCCACTGATCGGGCGTGAACATCAGGTGTGGCCCCTGCTGATCCTTGGAGTCGCGGACGAACACGCTGCCACCATCGGTAGCCGCGACCTCCACGCACTCGCCACCGTTTCCGCCGCTGTAGCTGCTCTTGACCCACACCAGCCCGTCCGTGGCCGACTGTCGCGTGTCGGTGCTCATGTGTCTCCCAGCATCTTCTCGATGAAGGCCAAGGACTCACCGGAGGTGAGCGCCTGCCCTCGGATGCTCCCGTAACGCGCAGCCAGCATACGGACTTCATCCGCCTCCGCGACCAGGCGGCTGACGTCCTGCACTTCCAGGTACGCGACCTGCTGCTTGCCCTTGGGCGTAAGCAGGACGAACGGGCCTTCGTATCCTCCGTGTTCCTCGCAGTCGAGCGGTAGGACCTGGATCGTCGTGCTACGCAGCGATGCGAGGCGGATCAGACCAGGATGCGCTGCTCGCCGGGCTGCCCGAGCGCATCCACGCCCCGGTGGCGTTCCTGCGCAAGCGGCTGGAGCGGAGGATGCCTGCGCCCCCGGCTCCCGTCACGCCGCCGCGCACCCGCCACGAGTGTCACCGCTGCCAAGCGCCCGTGCCGGATCCCGGCATCTGCCGCTCCTGTGCTGGGCTTGCCTCGGGCAGAGGTCCGGCACTCGACCCGGCTGCCGTGGGGCGCAACTCCAGAGGCGCCGCCCGCGCCCGTGACCTGTTGCGCGCGGCCCGTACGTCCCCACTGGCCGTCTGCTGACCGCGGGCCGGCCCGGCCGCTACGGACCGGGTCAGCACCACGCGGGCCTGCGAGACGTCGCCGAGCTCGCAAGCTCACGCGCCCCCGCACCTACCCGCGCGGGGCGCAGACGGAATGCGCGGACGTCGGGTGACGAGACGGGGTCGTTTGTAGTGGTGTGCCGTCTCCGGTCGTCAAGCGGCACCCGAGTCGGATGGACGAGGAGCTTCGCGGTTCGGGTGTTCGCGCAGGCGTACGGCGAGGGCCGCGATGTCGTCGTCGAGCCCGCCATTGCTGTGGTCGACCAGGTCCTGGTGAAGCCGGTCGAGAAGCTGGCGGGGCGCGGCCGGGGTCTGCCGCCGCAGCCAGTCCGGTAGCGGGAAGAACTCGCCGGTGCGGTCACGGGTCTCGACCACGCCGTCCGTGTAGAGCAGCAGCAGGTCACCAGGGGCGAACGGGACGGAGTCGACGCTGTAGTGGTCGCCGATCAGCTCCGCGAGGTTGAGCAGCGGCGAGGGAGCTGTGGGCTGCAGCACGCCGAGCTGCCCGGAGTGCACGAGCAGCGGCGGGGGATGCCCGCAGTTGAGGAGTCTGAGGCAGCCGCCGTCTTGCGGGATCTCGGCGAGGATGGCGGTGGCGAAGCGCTCCGGCGAGTCCTGGGCGGCGTACGCGTCGCTGTGCCGGGAACTGCTGGTCTCCAGACGTCGGGCGACGCCGCGCAGATCCGGTTCGTCGTAGGCGGCCTCCCTGAAGGAGTTGACCACTGCCGCGGCCGACCCCACCGCCGACAGGCCCTTGCCCCGCACATCGCCGATGAGCAGCCGAACCCCGTACGGCGTGTCGAGGGCTTCGTAGAAGTCGCCGCCGATCCGGGCGTGCGCCGCTGCCGCGAGATACAGCGACTCGATCTCGATGCATCCGACGAAGCGTGGCAAGGGGCGCATGACCACCTCCTGCGCTGCGTCGGCGACGAGTCGGACGTGCAGGAGGGTCGTCTCCCGCTGGAGCCGGATGTGGCTCGCGTACGCGGCCGCAACCGTGACCGCGACGATCGCCCCCACCGTGTACCACGTCCCCAGGTCCGGGTAGACGAGGCTGAGGCCGATCATGATCAGAAGGCAGAACATCCCCAGCAGGACGGTGGGAAGCACGGGCCACATGCACGCGGCGAGGGCCGGTGCGGCGGTCAGGATGCGGCTGAAGGCGACCTCCCTGGGCGTCGCGAACGCCAGGCTGGCGACGACGACGGTCAGGATCACCGGCGCAAGCAGAACAGGTTCCGAGCGCCCGCCGGAAGAACGGAGACGCCGCAGCCGATCACTAATGATCACAAAAACTATCTTATCGACACAAACCGCCACCAAAGCCTGCTACACGGCGCGGCGCATCGGGTGGTCATGCGGAGAAACGCGGTAGTCGCGGTCGGACGCGCCGACGGAGCGGTCGCGCGCCGAGATCAGGGCGCCGTCCACGATCCACGACCCGTCCGCTCCCGCTCCGGACGGGGCGTCGGCTCCTGCGCCAGGAACGGGCCCGGCTCCCGCAGGACGTCACACACCGTCGACGCGGAGCCACCGAACGGCGGCGTCAGCTGGTGCACCGTCGGATTTCTCCGGTAGCCGTGACGGCGCATCGTTGCAGGTGGTTCATGTCGGCACGGGCGATGTGGATCCCAAATGCGGCAGGGCTTTGCAGACCAAGGCCGGGGGTGATCGCCTCGCGCCGAGTAGTGATCGCAACGGCCCGGCAGGTACCAGATACGCAAGAATCGCTGGTCACAGTCGTGACCAGCGATTCACTGGTGTCCGAGGGGGGACTTGAACCCCCACGCCCGATAAAGGGCACTAGCACCTCAAGCTAGCGCGTCTGCCATTCCGCCACCCGGACTAGGTGTCTGTCGTTGCGGTTTTCGTTTCCGTGCCGCGCTGACATGGATAACTGTAGCAAGATCGGCTTGAGGATCCAAAATCGTCCGTCGCGAGCCCCGACGGGCTTCGATCCGGGGGATTGCCCTTGGGACGGGGCGGTTGCTGGGGGAGGATGGCGGGAGCGTGCCCGCAGGGCCGCGGCCGTGGGGCCGCGGATGGCGTGGAGGTGCGCCGGGCGGGCTTGAGACGAGGAGTGACCGTGACCTTGAGCGAGTCGAAGGCGGAGCGGGTGGCCGTCCCGGGCGTGACGGCTGAGTCGGAGGTCGCCGAGATCTGCCGTGACCTGATCAGGATCGACACCAGTAACTACGGTGACGGCTCGGGGCCGGGGGAGCGGGCCGCGGCGGAGTACGTCGCGGAGCAGCTGGCCGAGTTCGGCCTGGAGCCGCAGATCTTCGAGTCGGCCAAGGGCCGGGCCTCGACCGTGGTCCGGATCGAGGGCGAGGACCGCTCCCGTCCCGGGCTGCTGATCCACGGCCACACCGACGTGGTGCCGGCCAACGCCGCGGACTGGACGTACGACCCGTTCGCCGGCGAGATCGCGGACGGCTGCGTCTGGGGACGTGGCGCCGTGGACATGAAGGACATGGACGCGATGACCCTGGCCGTCATCCGTGACCGGCTGCGGACCGGCCGCAAGCCTCCGCGCGACATCGTGCTGGCCTTCCTCGCGGACGAGGAGGCGGGCGGCACCTACGGCGCCCGTTTCCTGGTGGACAAGCACCCGGAGCTGTTCGAGGGCGTCACCGAGGCGATCGGCGAGGTCGGCGGCTTCTCGTTCACGGTCAACAACGATGTCCGGCTCTACCTGATCGAGACGGCCGAGAAGGGCATGCACTGGATGCGGCTCACGGTCGAGGGCCGGGCGGGGCACGGCTCGATGGAGAACGACGACAACGCCATCACCGAGCTGTGCGAGGCGGTGGCCCGGCTCGGGCGGCACCAGTTCCCGCTGCGGATCACCAAGTCCGTCCGGGCCTTCCTGAACGAGCTGTCGGACGCCCTCGGGGTCGAGCTCGACCCGGAGAACATGGACGAGACGCTCCGGGTGCTCGGCGGTATCGCCAAGATGATCGGCACCACGCTGCGCAACACGGCGCAGCCGACCATGCTGGGTGCCGGTTACAAGGTGAACGTCATTCCCGGCCAGGCCACCGCGCACGTGGACGGGCGCTTCCTGCCGGGCTACGAGGAGGAGTTCCTGGCCGAGCTGGACCGCGTGCTCGGCCCGCGGGTGAAGCGCGAGAGCCTGCACTCGGACAAGGCGATCGAGACCGACTTCGACGGGCCGCTGGTCGCGGCGATGCAGTCCGCGCTGCGTGCCGAGGACCCGATCGCCCGCGCGGTGCCGTACTGCCTCTCCGGCGGCACGGACGCGAAGTCCTTCCAGGACCTGGGGATCCGCTGCTTCGGGTTCGCGCCCCTGCAGCTGCCGCCGGACCTGGACTTCGCCGGGATGTTCCACGGCGTGGACGAGCGGGTGCCGGTGGACGGGCTGAAGTTCGGCGCCCGGGTGCTGGACCGGTTCATCGACGCCTGCTGACCGGACGGCACGAAGTCCGCGGGCGGCATGAAGCCCGCGGTGGGTACGGAGTCCGACGGATCGGAGTCCGACGGATGGCCCGCCCCGGAAGCACGGGGCGGGCCATCCGCATGTCCGGAGCGTCCGTGCGGGCATCCTCCGCCGAGCGGGCCGAGGGCGCGCCGCAGCATCGCCCGAGCGTTGCCGGCGCTGCTGCGCGCATTGTCGGAGCGAATGACTTGAAGCCTGCTGGAGAGGGCTAAGAAGAAACGATAAATCCCGGAACAGCGGGTCGATTGCCTGTGCGAGATGTAACCGTTGCGGGTGAATGGGTGATCGCCTCCGTACCCCGTTTGCCGCCTCGTCGTTCACCCATATGGCAGCTCGGAGCCGGGCTGTGGAATGACGAATCGACATCAGCCGCCCCGGAGACCTGCCGGGAACGGCCAGGAGGAACCATGAAGGTCAAGAAGATCGTTGCCGTTGTCGCCGCCGCCGGTGGTCTGGCGCTCGCGGGTGCCGGTGTCGCCTCCGCTCACGACGGTGCGCAGGCCCAGGGTGCGGCGGTCAACTCCCCGGGTGTGCTGTCGGGCAACAGTGTCCAGGTCCCGGTGCACGTGCCGATCAACCTGTGCGGCAACACCATCTCCGTGATCGGCCTGCTGAACCCGGCCTTCGGCAACAACTGCCAGAACTTCTGAGCAGCTCGCCGCAGCCCGCTGCGGCAGCTCTCGCAGGGCGGTCCGACAGCTCGCGCGGTAATGGCTGAGCCGGGCGACTGATTCACGCGCCCCCGGGCGGCGGATGGCTCCGCCCGGGGGCGTTCTCCTGCCTACCCAGGGTGCGAGTCAGTATGCAATCTCCTCGCAACACGATTGGGTGAACGTTTTCCGTTCGGCTCAACCTTTGCGGTCGGCTCTCGTTGTCCCGTGGACGGGCAGCAGCTTCGTCAGGAATTTCCGACAATCACAAGTCAGGGGAGTACATGCGACAGGTCGCCAAGAGAGGAATCCTCACTGCCGTCGCCACCGGCAGTGTGCTGGCCTCCACCGCGGGCTACGCGTACGCAAGTGCCGAAGCCCACGGCGGTGCGGCCAACTCGCCCGGAGTGGGCTCCGGAAACAGCGTGCAGGTCCCCGTGGACGTCCCAATCAACGCCTGCGGCAACACGGTCAACGTGGTCGGTGTGCTCAACCCGGCGATGGGGAACGACTGCGGGAACGTGTCACACGGCGGTCAGAGCGGCGGCGGGCAGGTCGCGACGGGCGAGCACGGTCCGGTGCACACGGGTTCCGGGGCCTCCTCCGTGGGAGGCGCGCAGACCTCCCCCGGAGTCGTCTCCGGCAACACCGCCCAGGTTCCGGTCAGCGTCCCGGTGAACGCCTGCGGGAACTCCGTCAACGTGGTCGGCGCCGGAAACCCGGCCTTCGGCAACGGCTGCGACAACCAGGGCGGGACCAACGTCACCCCGACACCCCCGCAGCCCACCGACGACTGCCCACCCGGGGGTACGACTGACACTCCGCCCGGGGGTACGACCGACACTCCGCCTGGGGGTACGACTGACACTCCGCCTGGGGGTACGACCGACACTCCGCCCGGAGGCACGACCAACACTCCGCCCGGAGGCACGACCAACACTCCGCCCGGAGGCACGACCAACACTCCGCCCGGGGGTACGACTAACAACCCGCCTGGGGGCACGACTAACAACCCTCCCGGGGGTACGACTGACACTCCGCCCGGGGGTACGACCGACAACCCGCCGACCGGTACCGGCACGGGCGGCAATCCGCCTGCCACGTCGGTGTCGCTGCCGCCCGAGGGCACGCCCCACCAGACACCCGTCGCCGGCCATGACCACCTGGCCTCCACCGGTGCGGCCGGGCTGGAGCTGATCGCCCCGACCGGAGTGGCGCTGCTGCTCGGCGGCGGCGTGCTCTACCGCCGCTCCCGTGCCGGAGCCCGCTGAACCCCACCCAGAGGACGGCGGAGCTCCGTAAGGCCCCGCACGAGTCCCGTTCCGCCCCCGGGTGACTCCTGTCCCGGGGGCGGGCGACCGGTCGGGGCCCACCCGAGCGCCCGCAGTCGTGCTGTTCACGGCTGCGGGCGCTCGCCCGTCCGGTGAGGGTGGAGGAGGCCCGGCCGCCGGGGCGCGGGACGGCGGCAGCCGACCGGCCGGGCACGGGGGTGGCCAAGGGCTCGGGCGTCGTCGGCCCGAGTGGTCATACGCGCGATCGGCGACCCGCCCGGCGGCCGGAGCCCGCGAGTCGAACCGGAGCCGTCACCCCGACGGGCTGTCGCCCCGCACCCGCCGCTACCAGCTCCTGACCTGCCGGATGATCCGGCGACGCAACAGCACCGTGCGGCTGCCGTCCGGGAACAGCCGCAGCCGGTCCAACTCCCAGTTCCCGTACTCGGCGTGGTCGGTGAGCAGCTGCCGGGCCGCGCTTCGGGTGGTGCCGCGCGGCATGCGCAGCGACTGGTACTCGTACTCGGGCTGTCGGACCAGCTTGGGTGGGGTCAAAACTCTCCTCCTGCGGAACGTCTGGAGGCCAGGGTACGACCTGCCTGTGGCAACCGGACCGGTCCTGCGAGCCGGGCCGGGGAGCCGCCGCTGCCTGCGAGGCCGTCGCGGGCGTTGCTGACAGACAATCAGGTGTCTTGCAGCGGAAGGGATACCCAGGTCGGGCCGCCGCGATGCGCGGGTCGGGGGCGAGTGATCGTGCACGGTGCGGCCGTCGGCGGGCGGTGGTGGAGCCTTGGCGGATCCGCCGGTGGTCCGGAAGAGGGTGGTCCGGAAGGGGTCGGACCGTGCGGTCACAGAACCGCCCGGACCGGACATCCGGGGGTAAGTTGCCGGGAATTCACGGGTGTAGGCGATATCCCCTGTGCGTGTCGTCCCCCCGGGGAGATAGCGTCAGCACCATGTCTGATGCCGCGCAGCTCACCATCGCCGAGGTACGCGCCGCCGCCGAGGCGGTCAAGGCAGCCATCGACCGCCATCTGCAAGCGGTCTCCGCCCCCGCAGCAGCGGAGGATCCCGCTGTCGCCGCCGCCTATGAGGAGCTCGCAGCGGCGGCCATCGCCTACGACCAGATCCTCTACGAGGTCTACGACGAGGTCACGCCCTTCGAGGTCCCCGGGGACGAGAGTGCCGGCGGTTACGTCGGCCCGGACCAGCCAGAGGCGATCAGCGTGCTGATCCGCCGCGACTATCTGATCACCGATGCCAAGCGGCTGCGTGCCCAGGCCGAGCGGGTGGACAGCACGCTGACTCCCGGCGGCGGCAAGGACGGCGGGGTCAATGCGGCGATCGGCGTGCTCTTCGGGGAGTACGAACCGGACGAGATCGCCGCCCGCTGCGAGGAGTTCGGCTTGGAGGAGGGGGACTCGACGCTCTGGGTCGCCGCGTCCGAGCCGTCCGAGCCGGGGGAGTGGCTGCCGGAGCCCTTCGACGGCGCTGATCCGCAGCTGCTGATCTGTCGCTTCGACGTCAGCGAGGTCTACGACGACGACCTCGACCTCTTCGAGGGCGAGGCCTGACCGGCAGGCGGACCGCGGTGAGCGGCGCCGGAGGCGGAGTCTCCGGCGCCGCCCGGACGGCCAGGGGCGGGCGGAGCCACCCTCGGGCCGGCCCGCCCGCCGGGGCTACATCTGACCGGTCTGCTCCGCCAGGATCGACCGGAGCCGGGTGGTGCGAGGCTGGGCCGGCAGCTCGGCGACGGCCTTCGGGAGCGCCTGGCCCGCGGCGTGGACGACGGACAGGTGCCGCTCCGCGCGGCCGAACGCGGTGTAGACCCACTGCCTGGTCAGCCCGCCGGCCGCGTCGTCCGGCAGGACCGCGACCACGCCCGGCCAGCGCCGGCCGACGGCCTGATGGACCGTCAGCGCCCAGCCGTGCCGCAGCTTCGCGGCCTGCGCCGGGGTGACCGTCAGCCGGGTGCCGTCGGAGAGTTCGAGGTGCAGCCCCGACGCGTCGCCGTCCAGGACCCGGCCCGGGCGGGTGACGCCGGGGGCGGGCGAGTACACCACCCGGTCGCCCGGGTCGAAGCCGCCGAACCGGCCGGGGCCGGGGTTGAGCCGGGCCTTGGCTGCGGTGTTCAGCACCCGGGTGCCCGCACTGCCGCCGTGGCCCGGGGTCAGCAGGACCACCTGCTCGACCGGGATGCCCAGGGCACGCGGGATCGAGTCGGTGAGCAGCTGGATCGCGCGGTGCACGGCCTCGGCGCCGTCCTTGGCGGTGACGATCACCACCTCCTTCTCCGGAGCCTCGACGCTCTGCAGTTCGCCGATGCCGACCCCCGAGACCAGTTCGCCGATCGGACCGAAGTCCGGGGTCCGGGAGGCCACCGCGGGGCAGACCTTCGCGGCGAGCAGATCGGCGAAGAACCGTCCGGGCCCGGCCGACCAGAGCTGGCCCGGGTCGCCGCTGAGCACCAGCCGGGTGCCGTCGGCCAGGGCCTCCAGCAGGGTGGCCGCCAGCTCGACGTCGAGCAGCGGGGCGTCCAGGACGACCAGGACGTCCAGCGCGAGCGAACCGTCCTCGGCGCGGCCGGGACCGGCCGCGCCGGAGAGCAGGTCGGCGAGTGTGGCCACCCGGGTGCGGGCCGCGTCACCGGGCCCTTCACCGGGCACCTCGCCGGGCCGTTCACCGGGCCCTTCACCGCGTTCGGCGTCGGCCCCTTCGGCGCGCCCGGCGCCGGGCAGGAGTGCGGTGAGGCTGTCGCGCCCCTGATCGGTCCAGGTCACGGCCCAGACGCGCAGGCCGAGGCCGTGCGCCGCGTGCAGCAGTGCGGCGGGTTCGGCGCGGGCCGCCTCGCCGCCCGTGTGCAGGACCAGCGGATTGGCGGCCACCGCCCTGATCAGCGCGGTGGCCGAGGAGCTGGGAGCGGCTGCGGCGGCGGCGTCCCAGGCGGACGGTCCGGCGGCGCGCGGAGCCGTCCGTACCTCCTGCACCTCTTGCGGCCGGCCCTCGCCGCCGTCGTCGTGGCCCTCGTCGCCGTCGTCCGCCGTGGAAACCTTCGCCGTGGAAACGTCGGCCGAGGGCTCCTCGGCGTCGGCCGCGGCTTCGTCCGCCTCCTCGTCGCCGTCCTCTCCCGGGACGAAGGTGGACATGATCCTGACGAGGCCGTCGGCGAGGCTCTCCTCGGCCAGCGCGAGGCGTTCGAGGGCCAGCAGAGTGCGGGTCGGGGGCTCGTCCTCGGCCGAGGCGGCGGACTGGTGGCTGTCCGGGATCTCGTCCTGGAAGGCCATCACCCGGCCGTCCACCACGACCTCCTGGAGTGCGGCGGCCGCGTCGGGCAGGCCGGCCCGCTCCAGCCCCGCGACCACCTCACCGATCTCGAGCGCCGAGTGGCCGCGCAGCACCGCCTGCTCCAGCAGCCAGGGCACCAGTGCCCGCGCTCGGCGCCGGTCACCGGGACCGGCCGCCGGACCGAGCAGCCCGCGCGCGAAGCCGTCCGCGTGCTCGGGCCGGACGCCGGGCAGCGCGAGCACCGCCCAGGGGTCGTCCCGCAGTGTCCGAGCCGCGCCCTCACCGAACTCGGCGAGGGCGGCCTCGCCCAGCGCGGCCGGCGCACCGCCCGCTGCCAGCACCTCGGCGGCGGCCCGCAGTGCGTCGGCGCGCTGCTGGTCCGGCACCCGCCCGGTCTCGCCCGTAACCCCGGCCGCCGGAGCGGCCTCGGCCGGAGCCATGGCCTCGGGGGCGGAAGCCGGGCCGCCGTCGACGGCGTCGTTCGCAGGGGCGTCGCCGTGGCCCGGTGCCACCGGCTCGCCCTGGCGGCCGATGTTGCGGATCGCCTCCGCCAGGGCCGCGACGGCCTCCGTACGGTGCCCGGGAGCGCTGTTCTCCACGCGGCCGTTCTCCACGTCGCCGTCGCCCATCAATCGCTCCTCACAGCTCCGTCCACCCCTGGTCGGGGTAGCGGTGTACCGGCGCCGAGACATCGTCCAGCGCACCTCGAATCTCCTCCGGAAGCGTAAGCGCCTCCACTGACAGCGCCGCGGTCAGCTGTGCGGCGGTACGGGCGCCGACCAGGGCGCTCGCCACTCCGGGCCGGTCCCGGACCCACGCCAGGGAGACCGCGAGCGGGCTGCTGGCGAGGCCGTCGGCGGCAGTGGCCAGGGCGTCCACGATGCGCCGCGACCGTTCGCCGAGGTAGGGCTGGACGAAGCCGGTGAGGTGGGGGGAGGCGCCACGCGACTCGGGCGGTACGCCGTGCCGGTACTTGCCGGTGAGCACGCCGCGGCCGATCGGCGAGGAGGCGAGCACACCGGTCCCGGCGTCCAGCGCGGCGGGCAGCACCTCGCGCTCGATGCCGCGCTGGAGCAGCGAGTACTCCATCTGGGTGCTCGCCAGCGGTACCCGTCCGGGGTGGGCGAGCTGCCAGGTGGCGGCCTTGGCGAGCTGCCAGCCGCTGAAGCCGGCGACCCCGACGTAGCGGGCGCGGCCGGAACCGACGGCCAGGTCGAGGGCGTGCAGGGTCTCCTCGGTGGGGGTGGCCGGGTCGTACGAGTGGACCTGCCAGAGGTCGACGTAGTCGGTGCCCAGGCGGCGCAGTGAGGCGTCCAGGGCGGCGAGCAGCCAGCCGCGGGAGGTGTCGAAGCGGCGGCCGGGGTCCGGGGTGCTGCCCGCCTTGGTGGCGATGACCAGCTCGGAACGGGGGATCAGGCTCTCGGTCAGCCGGGAGAGCAGGTACTCGGCGCCACCGTCGGCGTAGACGTCGGCGGTGTCGATCAGGGTGCCGCCCGCGTCGACGAAGACCTTGAGCTGCTCGGCAGCCGCGATCTCGTCGGTGTCCCGGCCCCAGGTCATGGTGCCGAGGCCGAGCCTGGACACCCGCAACCCGGTCCGGCCGAGGTGACGCATTTCCATCGGGCAGAGCCTCCGTCAGCTGGTAAACGCGCAGGTGGGAAGGGTGCTTCCCCCCGTTGGGTTGAGCGTAGCGGCCACTTCCCCGGCTACTCGGCAGACCCGCAGGAGCGGGGATGGTGCGGCGTGACGCAGCCCACATCTACCGGCCAGTAGCCTGACCCGTGAGCCCCCGGCTACGCTCGGCCGACACGGACGCGCGTCCACCGGAACACCGGCCCGGGCACGTCGCGCGCCACCGCGACCACCGGACGGCGTGCGCGCGGAGCAGCGGACGCGGCCGTGGGAAGCACCGCCGTACCGAACGCGGCCGGGCGGAAGACCGACCGGACCGGAGCGACCTGAAGGGCTTGGCACCATGCGACTCGGCATCAACCTCGGCTACTGGGGACTCGGCATGGACGCCGACAACATCGCGGTGGCCCAGGAGGCGGACCGCCTCGGCTACTCGGTCTGCTGGGCCGCCGAGGCGTACGGCTCGGACGCCGCCACCGTGCTCAGCTACGTCGCCGCGAAGACCGAGCGGATCGACGTCGGCTCGGCGATCTTCCAGATCCCGGCCCGCACGCCCACCATGACCGCGATGACCGCCGCCACCCTGGACACCCTCTCCGGCGGCCGCTTCCGGCTGGGCCTCGGCGTCTCGGGCCCGCAGGTCTCCGAGGGCTGGTACGGGGTCAAGTTCGACAAGCCGCTGGCCCGCACCCGGGAGTACGTGGAGATCATCCGCAAGGCGATGTCCCGGGAGCGGCTGGTGCACGAGGGCGCCAACTGGACGCTGCCGCTGCCCGGTGGGCCGGGCAAGCCGATCAAGCTCACGGTGCACCCGGTGCGCGAACACATCCCGCTGTACATCGCCGCGATCGGCCCGAAGAACCTGGAGCAGACCGGCGAGATAGCCGACGGCTGGCTGGGCATCTTCTTCGCGCCCGAACACGCCGCGCTCTCCCTCGAGCCGCTCAGGGCCGGCCGCGCCAAGGCGGGGCAGACCCTGGACGGCTTCGACCTCTGCCCGACGGTGGCCATCTCGCCCGGCGAGGACGTCAAGGCGGCCGCCGACTCGCAGCGCTCCTACGCGGCGCTCTACATCGGCGGCATGGGCAGCAAGGAGAAGAACTTCTACAACCAGCTCACCCGTCGGATGGGTTACGAGCAGGCCGCCGACGAGATCCAGGAGCGCTACCTGGCCAAGGACTACGCGGGTGCCGCCGCCGCCGTCCCGTACGACCTGATCGACGCAACCTCGCTGCTGGGCCCCACGGACCGGATCGCCGACCGGATGCAGGCGTACGCCGACGCCGGGGTCACCACGCTGACGCTGGCACCGGCCGGGTTCACCCTGGAAGAGCGGATAGGCGCGCTCCGCACCGGCGTCGAGGCCCTCGAACTGGCGGGCCTCGCCTGAGGTCCGGGGGCGCGGGGAACCGCACCCCCGCCCCGGTCCACCGAGACCGGGCATCCGCCGAGAGCGGGCAGGGGATGAGCGCCATGAACGGCGAGCCCTCGTACCGCTCCAACTTCGGCCGCCGGTGCGCCCGCGCGGCGTCCTCGACGGTGAGCGGGTGGAGGCCGAACTCGGTGCTGACCAGGTCCAACTCCTCGGCGGTGGGCTCGAACAGGCCGACCCGGACGAATCCGTCCCCGGTGCTCCGGGCGACCTCCGGGGCGTTCGAGAGGTCCGCGGGCCCCCGACTCCGGTGGTCGTCACGGTAGATGGCGCCATCGACGATCATCCGGCCATTGTGGCGGCCGCCCGTCCGACACCGGATGACCGCGGAGTCCGCCACGGCGGCGCGGACGGCGACCGCCGGACTCCCCGGGCCGCTTGGCGGGCCGGGGAGGTGGCCCGTCACACCGTACGGGCGGGCCCCGCGCCCGGCCCGAGGTCGTAGGCTGGGCCCCATGCCCACGCTGCTGCTCGTCCGCCACGGTCGTTCCACCGCCAACGCCGCCGGGATTCTCGCCGGTTGGACGCCGGGGGTGGAACTGGACGACACCGGACGCACCCAGGCCGAGGTGCTGGCCGACCGGTTGGCGGGCATCCCGCTGGCGCAGGCGGTGAGCAGCCCGCTGGAGCGCTGCCGCCAGACCCTGGAGCCGCTGCTGGCGGCCCGGCCCGAACTCGGTCCGGCCGCACTGGACGAGCGGCTCGGCGAGTGCCACTACGGCGACTGGACCGGCCGGCCGCTGGCCGAGCTGGCCACCGAGCCGCTCTGGCGCACCGTGCAGGACCACGCGGCGGCGGCCGCCTTCCCCGGTGGTGAGTCGCTGCGCGAGCTGAGCCACCGCACCGTGACGGCCGTCCGCGAGTGGGACGAGAAGATCGCCGCCGAGCACGGACCCGGCGCGGTCTGGGTGGCCTGCTCGCACGGCGACGTGATCAAGGCCGTGCTGGCGGACGCACTGGGCCTGCACCTGGACCACTTCCAGCGGATCTCGATCGAACCCTGCTCGGTCAGCGTGATCCGGTACACCTCGCAGCGCCCGTTCGTGCTCCGGGTCGGCGACACAGGCAGCCTCGCCTCGCTCGCCCCGCGCCCCGACACGCGCACGCCCGGCGGCGACGCGGTGGTCGGCGGCGACACCGGTACCGGCTGAACCGGGACGACTGCGGAACCGGCCGACCCGGCACGGCGAACGGGGACCGACCGGTACAAGTCCGGACACCGGGTGTGCGGCGCAGTCGCCGCCCGTCCGGCGCGGCGGAACTGACATCCGGCTGACTGCCCCGCACCTGACCCACCGAGGCGGGCATGCAGGCCGTAGGGTGGCACATAAGCCCTTGACCGACCCATCGTGAACCCGGAGCGAGAGAGTGCCTCGTCAGGTCTACTTCTACGACCAGCCCGAGCGGTTCGTAGCCGGCACCGTCGGCCAGCCCGGCCAGCGGGCGTTCTACCTGCAGGCCAGCACCCGGGGGCGGATCACCAGTGTGCTGCTGGAGAAGGCCCAGGTCATGGCGCTGGCCGAGCGGGTCGACCAGGTGCTGGACGAGGCGCTGCGGCGCAGCGGCGGCTCGGCGTCGATCCCCGCCATCGCCCCGACCGAGCTGATCGACACCGCGCCGCTGGACCTCCCGCTGGAGCAGGAGTTCCGGGTCGGGACCATGGCGCTCGCCTGGGACAGCGTGGACGAGTGCCTGGTGGTCGAGGCCCAGGCGATGGTCGAGGACGAGGGCGAGGGCGAGGACGAGGAGGCCGACGAGCGGCTGTTCGAGGACGAGGAGCACGGCCCCGACATGCTCCGGGTGCGGCTCTCCGGCGCGATGGCCCGGGTCTTCGCCAAGCGCGCGCTGGACCTGGTCGCGGCCGGCCGAAAGCCGTGCCCGTTCTGCAACCTCCCGCTCGATCCGGAGGGGCACCTGTGCCCGCGCGCGAACGGCTACCGGCGCTGAACGGCGATCAGGCCCCCGCCCGGGAGGCCGCGGCCGGGCAACCGGGCGAACCGGAGGGGCCACAGGACACCTCGGGCGTGCCGTTCGCGGATCCGGTGGGCAGCGCCGCCCTGGCGGCCGATGCCGGCACCGCGCTGGACCTGCTGCGTGAGGGCGGGCTCACCGTCCACGGCCGGCTCACCGACGCCTCCAACGCCGTGCTGTACTGCACCGCGACCCTGGACGGGCTGACCGCGCCCTGCGTCTACAAGCCGGTCGCCGGGGAGCGCCCGCTGTGGGACTTCCCCGACGGCACCCTGGCCGGGCGTGAGGTCGCCGCGTACGAGGTCTCGGCGGCCACCGGTTGGGGGCTGATACCGCCGACCGTGTTGCGGGACGGCCCCCACGGCTGCGGCATGGTCCAGCTCTGGGTGGAGCCGGACCCGGCGGCCGCGGAGCTGCTGGCACTGCAGGACCCGGCCGGCCCCGAGCCGGGCTGGCTGCCGATCGTCCGGGCCGAGGTCGGTCCGGGCCGTGTCGCGCTGCTGGTGCACCGGGACGACGAGCGACTGCGCCGGCTCGCGGTGCTGGACGCGGTGCTCAACAACGCGGACCGCAAGGGCGGCCACTGGATCCCGGCGGCCGACGGGCGGCTCTACGGGATCGACCACGGGGTGACCTTCGCGGTCTCCGGCAAGCTGCGCACCCTGCTCTGGGGCTGGGCCGAGCAGCCCGTGACCGAGGAGGCGCTCGACGTCCTCGCCCGGCTCGCGGATGATCTGGACGGTGCGCTGGGCGAACGTCTGCGTCCGCATCTCACCGATGCCGAACTGACCGCTGCCGCGGAGCGGGTGGACGTGCTGCGCCGTACCGGTCGGCACCCACTGCCGTCTCCTGACTGGCCGTCGATTCCCTGGCCGCCGGTCTGAGGACCGCTGTCGCTCCGACGGCCGGTCCGCTGTGCCACATGTCGGGACGACCCTGGGTTGTGATCGAAACTGATCGATTGGAAGCTGATTCTGGCCGATCTTGGTAACTGGTTAGCCTTTCAAATGATCGCAAGGTTAGAGTCGGTCCCATGCATGCCTGGCCCGCCTCCGAGGTTCCCGCCCTGCCCGGTCAGGGGCTCCCGCTCCGTATCCACGACACCGCCACCGGCGGAGTCCGGGAGGTGGTGCCGCAGGACGGCACCGCCCGGATCTACGTCTGCGGCATCACCCCCTACGACGCCACCCACCTGGGACACGCCGCCACCTACACGGCGTTCGACCTGGTGCAGAGGGTGTGGAAGGACGCCGGCCACGACGTCCTCTACGTCCAGAACGTCACCGATGTCGACGACCCGCTGCTGGAGCGGGCCGTGGCCACCGGGATGGACTGGACGGTGCTCGCCGAGCGTGAGACCGCCCTGTTCCGCGAGGACATGACCGCCCTGCGGATGCTCCCCCCGGCCCACTACATCGGCGCGGTCGAGTCCATCCCGTGGATCGTGCCGCTGGTCAAGAAGCTGCTGGCGAGCGGCGCCGCGTACGACCTGGACGGCGACATCTACTTCTCCGTCGAGTCCGACCCGCACTTCGGCGATGTCTCCGGGCTCGACCGCGAGGCCATGCTCCCGGTCTTCGCCGAGCGCGGCGGCGACCCGGACCGTCCCGGCAAGAAGCACCGCCTCGACCCGCTGCTCTGGCTGGCCGCCCGCGAGGGCGAGCCCGCCTGGGACACCGAGCTCGGCCACGGCCGGCCCGGCTGGCACATCGAGTGCGTGGCGATCGCCCTGCAGTACCTCGGGATGTCCTTCGACATCCAGGGCGGCGGCAGCGACCTCTCCTTCCCGCACCACGAGATGGGCGCCTCGCACGCCCACGTCGCCACCGGCACCCACCCCTACGCCCGTGCCTACGTGCACGCCGGGATGGTCGCCCTGGACGGTCACAAGATGTCCAAGTCCCGCGGCAACCTGGTGTTCGTCTCCGCGCTGCGCCGCGACGGCGTCGACCCGGCGGCGATCCGGCTGGCGCTGCTGGCCCACCACTACCGCAGCGACTGGGAGTGGACCAAGGACGACCTGGACGGCGCCGTGGACCGGCTGGCCCGCTGGCGCGCCGCGGTCTCCCGTCCGGACGGCCCGTCGGCCGAGGCACTGCTCGCCGAGGTCCGCGCCGCCCTGGCCGAGGACCTGGACGCGCCCGCCGCGCTGGCGGCCGTCGACCGCTGGGTCGCGCAGCAGGTCGAGACCGGCGGCACCGACACCGGGGCGCCCGGACTGGTCTCGCGGACGGTGGATGCCCTGCTCGGCGTCGCCCTCTAGCTAGGGACCGCCTCCGGAAACGGTCCGCCTCCGGAAACCAACAGGGCGCGGGGAGCCGCGCTGCCGACCACACCTTTGCGGAGGTGCCGGCAGCGCGGTTCCCCGCGCCCTGTCGTACGTGCGGACCCGGGCGTCCCGGTTCGCGCACGGAGGCGGACTGCCGCCCGTGCGGAACCCGGGCGCCGGGCTCAGTCCTTGTCGTCGTCGCTGTCCTCGTCCGAGTCCTGAGGCTCCTCCGGCTGCTTGGTCTCCTTGGAGCCGGACTCGCTCGGGCGTTCCGCCGTGGCGTGGCCGACGGCCGGCTTCTCGCCGGTCGGGCCGAGGTTCTCCCGGCGGCGGAGGTAGCGTTCGAACTCCCGGGCGATGGCGTCACCGGACGCCTCCGGTAGATCGGCGGTGTCCTGCGCCTCCTCCAACTGCTGGACGTACTCGGCCACCTCGCTGTCCTCGGCGGCCAGCTGGTCCACCCCGAGCTGCCAGGCGCGGGCGTCCTCGCTCAGCTCGCCCGGCGGGATCCGCAGGTCGAGCAGGTCCTCCAGCTTGTTGATCAGCGCCAGCGTGGCCTTGGGGTTGGGCGGCTGCGCCACGTAGTGCGGCACCGCCGCCCAGAGCGTCACCGCCGGGACACCGGCGTGCGCGCAGGCCTCCTGGAGCACGCCGACGATCCCCGTCGGGCCCTCGTACCGGCTCTCCTCCAGGTCGAGCCGGCGGGCGAGCGCCGCGTCCGAGGTGACGCCGCTGACCGGCACCGGCCGGCTGTGCGGGGTGTCCCCGAGCAGTGCGCCGAGGATCACCACCAGCTCGACGCCCAACTCGTGGGCGAACCCGAGCAGTTCGTTGCAGTACGAGCGCCAGCGCATGCTCGGCTCGATACCCCGGACCAGTACCAGGTCGCGGGTGGTGGGCTCGGTGACCCGGACCACCGACAGGCGGGTGGTCGGCCAGGTGATCCGGCGCACCCCGCCGTCCAGCCACACGGTGGGCCGGTTGACCTGGAAGTCGTAGTAGTCCTCGGCGTCCAGTGCGGCGAACACCTTGCCGCCCCACGTCTCGTCCAGATGCCCGACCGCTGCCGAGGCGGCATCGCCCGCGTCGTTCCAGCCCTCGAACGCACAGACCATCACCGGGTCGATCAACTCGGGAACATCTTCCAGCTCGATCACCCAGTGTCTCCCTCCGGTCGGTCAGCGGCCCGCCCCGCGTCGCCGGTACGGCCTGTCCGTCCACGGGAACTGACGGCCGGCTGCCGACTGCTGAACCTTCTCCACCTGGAACTGCCCGTTCCATGGTCCCTACCTGCCCAGCCTACGGGCTTTGATGCCTGTCCCGTGACGGCAGGGGCCGGTCCGCCGGACAGTGGGTGCGGGTTCAGCCGGCGATCGCCGCCGAGACGGGCGGGAGGTAGCCCCGGGCCTGGCCGGTCGCGGTCGGGTGGAAGGACTCCCAGTAGGCGGGAACCACGAGCCGCCTGATCCACTCCTGGCCGCCGTCTGCGCACACGCCGTGGCCGGCGAAGGCACCGCGCACGTCGGCGAAGTCGAAGCCCTGCTTGGCGGCCTGAGTGCGGATCAGCTCATCCAGCCGGTCCGTCAGGGCGTTGAACCGGTCGCGCCGGGCCGGGGTGCCGACCGAGCAGGGGGCGGAGCGGTGCTCCAGCAGGTGCGGATAGCCGGCGACCACCACCCGGCGGCGGGTGTCGCGCCCAGGGCGAGCGGCAGGGCGGTGGCGGTGGCGAGCAGGCGGCGCATGGTGGTTCTCCGAGCATTCGACGGGCACAGGGTGTTGCGAGTCGAATGCGGATGGTAGTGGCCCGGCGCGTCCTGCCGCGCAGGGCGCGAGGGGCGCCGCCCTCAGGCCGCGCACCAGCCGCTTCGGTACGCGGCCCAGTCCGCTGCGGTGGCGGAGAAGTCGGCGTACAGCGCCAGGCCGAAGGTCTGCCGGTCGTCGCGGCCCAGCGCCAGCCGGGCGCCCCGGACCGCCGCGGTCACCGTCTCGGCCGAGCCCCGGTGCCCGAAACTGTCGTCCCAGTACGCGGGCAGGCCCATCAACAGATCGACCCCGGGCGGGGTGGCCTCGAGTGCCAGCGCGGTCTGCTGGGCGACATAGCCGCCGTAGAGCGACTCCAGCGGCATGGCGGTGTCGTACGACATCACCGCGATCTGCTCCACCCGCCGGGCGACCTGCGCGAAGTACGCCCGGGACCACCACTTGCCGTGGCCGGCGAGCGCGATGCCCACCGAGTGCAGTCCGGGCAGCGGGTCGATCTGCGGCGCGGCCACCGAGAGCTGCGCGTGGTGCTCGGCGGTCACCGCGTGCGCCTGGTCCAGCAATGCGAGGAAGCCGGCGGAATCGGAGCGGACCGGCTCCAGGTCGAAGTGGACGCCGTCGAAGCCGAGGTCGAGCACCTGCCGGGCGGCGTCGGTGATCCGGTTCCGGGTCTCGGTCCGGTCCAGGTGCAGCCCGTTCTCCTCGGGTGCCACCACGTTGCCCAGCCAGGCCTGCACCCGCAGCCCGGGCGCCGCCCGGTGGACGGCCGCCACGAGCCAGGCAGCCTTCGGGTGCTTGGCGGGGTCCAGCGAGCCGTCGTCGCCCAGCGGACCGGTGTGCACGTAGAGGTCGCGGATGCCGGTGCCGGCCAGCTGCCGCGTCAAGGAGCCGAGGTCGGCGTCCCCCTTTCGGCCGTCCACCCACGCGTGGCCGAGCCAGACCGCGTCATGTCCTCGGGTACGCGCCTCGGCAGGCGGTTCCCCCGCGTACTGCAGGCGCAGTGCGGCGGCCGCCGAGGCCGGCGGCATCAGCAGCACGACCAGCCCGAGCAGGCTCGCCACCAACGTCCTTCGTCCTCGCGACCACCCCCGCCACCTGCGTCGCCAGCCGCCTGCGCGGTTCTTCCCGGTGTCCATTGATCCACTCCCCTCGGACTGAAGGGACGCTCACGATTCGAAACGGGTTCTGTGCCCGGGCGGGTGTCCGGATACGCTGGCGGCGTGCGTCCCCGAACACCGGAGGGGACGTATAGCCGACAGCCGTCGCACCCAGGGAGCAGCCCCATGGCCACAGTCGTCCCCTCGTCCGCTCAGCAAGATCGCGCGAATGCCTTGCGCGAAGCCCTCGCGACCCGTGTGGTGGTCGCGGACGGGGCGATGGGCACGATGCTTCAAGCGCAGGATCCGACGCTGGACGACTTCCAGCAGTTGGAGGGGTGCAACGAGATCCTGAACCTGACCCGTCCGGACATCGTGCGTTCGGTGCACGACGCGTACTTCGCGGTGGGCGTGGACTGCGTGGAGACCAACACCTTCGGGGCGAACCACGCGGCGCTGGGCGAGTACGGGATCTCGGAGCGGGTCTTCGAGCTGTCGCAGGCCGGTGCGCGGATCGCCCGCGAGGCGGCCGATGCCCACGACGACGGCCGTACCCGCTGGGTCCTGGGTTCGATCGGGCCCGGAACGAAGCTGCCGACGCTGGGGCACGCGCCGTACGAGGTGCTGCGGGACGGGTTCGAGCGGAACGCGGCGGGTCTGATCGCCGGTGGCGCGGATGCGCTGCTGGTGGAGACCAGCCAGGACCTGCTGCAGACCAAGGCGGCGATCCTCGGCTGCAAGCGGGCGCTCGCCGAGGCGGGCCTGGACCTGCCGGTCCTCGTCCAGGTCACGGTCGAAACCACGGGCACGATGCTGCTGGGCTCGGAGATCGGGGCGGCACTGACGGCCCTGGAGCCGCTGGGCGTGGACTACATCGGGTTGAACTGCGCCACCGGCCCGGCCGAGATGAGTGAGCACCTGCGCTACCTGGCCAAGAACGCGCGGATCGGCCTGTCCTGCATGCCGAACGCGGGTCTGCCGGTGCTGGGCAAGGACGGTGCGCACTATCCGCTCACCCCGGCGGAGTTGGCGGACGCGCATGACACGTTCACGCGGGAGTACGGACTGTCGCTGGTGGGCGGGTGCTGCGGGACGACTCCGGAGCACCTGCGGGCGGTGGTGGAGCGGGTGCAGGGCCGGCCGGTCCTCTCGCGTGATCCGCGGCCGGAGCCGGCGGCGTCGTCGTTGTACCAGTCGGTGCCGTTCAGGCAGGACACCTCGTACCTGGCGATCGGTGAGCGGACGAACGCGAACGGGTCGAAGAAGTTCCGTGAGTCGATGCTGGCGGGGGACTGGCAGGCGTGTGTGGAGATCGCCCGGGAGCAGATCCGGGACGGTTCGCACATGCTCGATCTGTGTGTGGACTACGTCGGCCGTGACGGTGTGGCGGACATGCGGGAGGTCGCGGGTCGGCTGGCGACCGCTTCGACGCTGCCGATCGTGCTGGACTCGACCGAGCCGGAGGTGCTGCGGGCGGGTCTTGAGGCGCTGGGCGGCCGTGCGGTGCTGAACTCCGTCAACTACGAGGACGGGGACGGGCCGGGGACGCGGTTCGGCCGGATCGCGTCGTTGGCGCGGGAGCACGGTGCGGGTCTGATCGCGCTGACGATCGATGAGGAGGGTCAGGCCCGGACGGCGGAGAAGAAGGTCGCGGTCGCGGAGCGGCTGATCGGGCAGCTGACGGGTGAGTACGGGATCGACGAGGGCGCGATCCTGGTGGACTGCCTGACGTTCACGCTGGGCACCGGCCAGGAGGAGTCGCGGCGGGACGGGATCGAGACGATCGAGGCGATCCGGGAGCTGAAGCGCCGCCACCCCGGGGTGCAGACGACCCTGGGACTGTCGAACATCTCCTTCGGGCTGTCACCGGCGGCGCGGCAGGTGCTGAACTCGGTGTTCCTGCACGAGTGCGTCGAGGCCGGGCTGGACTCGGCGATCGTGCACGCCTCGAAGATCCTGCCGATCGCGCGGATCCCGCAGGAGCAGCGGGAGGTGGCGCTGGATCTGGTCCACGACCGGCGGCGGGAGGGGTACGACCCGCTGCAGCGGCTGCTGCAGCTGTTCGAGGGTGTGTCGTCGGCGTCGTTGAAGGCGTCCAAGGCGGAGGAACTGGCGGCACTGCCGCTGGAGGAGCGCCTGCAGCGCCGGATCATCGACGGTGAACGCAACGGCCTGGAAGGCGACTTGGACGAGGCGATGACCTCCCGTCCGGCATTGGAGATCATCAACGACACGTTGCTGTCGGGGATGAAGGTGGTCGGTGAGCTGTTCGGTTCCGGGCAGATGCAGTTGCCGTTCGTGCTGCAGTCCGCCGAGGTGATGAAGGCCGCGGTCGCCCATCTGGAACCCCACATGGAGAAGTCCGACTCAGAGGGCAAGGGCACGATCGTGCTGGCCACGGTGAAGGGCGACGTCCATGACATCGGCAAGAACCTGGTCGACATCATCCTGTCCAACAACGGCTACAACGTGGTGAACCTGGGCATCAAGCAGCCCGTCGCGGCGATCGTGGACGCGGCCCAGGAACACAACGCGGACGTGATCGGCATGTCCGGCCTGCTGGTGAAGTCCACCGTGATCATGAAGGAGAACCTGGAAGAGCTCAACCAGCGCGGACTGGCCGCCGACTTCCCGGTCATCCTCGGCGGTGCCGCCCTCACCCGCGCCTACGTCGAACAGGACCTCCACGCCATCTACCGAGGCGAAGTCCGCTACGCCCGCGATGCCTTCGAGGGCCTCAAACTGATGGACGCACTGGTCGCGGTCAAGCGCGGGGTCCCGGGGGCCGAGCTGCCGGAGCTCAGGCAGCGGCGGCACGCCCGGGTCGAGGCGGTGGAGGAGCCGGAGGAGAACTTCGGGCAGATCCGGTCCGACGTGGCGGTCGACAACCGGGTGCCGACCCCGCCGTTCTGGGGGGACCGGATCGTCAAGGGCATCCCGTTCGCGGACTACGCGTCGTGGCTGGACGAGGACGCGCTGTTCAAGGGGCAGTGGGGCCTGAAGGCCTCCCGCAGCGGCGACGGCCCCAGCTACGAGGAGCTGGTGGAGACCGAGGGCCGTCCGCGGCTGCGGATGTGGCTGGACCGGCTGCAGACTTCAGGTTGGCTGGAGCCGGCGGTGGTCTACGGCTACTTCCCGGCCGCGTCCAAGGGCGACGACCTGATCGTCTACGGCGAGGACGGCTCCGAGCGCACCCGGTTCACCTTCCCGCGGCAGCGGCGCGGGCGCCGGCTGTGCCTGGCGGACTTCTTCCGTCCGGAGGAGTCCGGTGAGAAGGACGTGGTGGGCCTGCAGGTGGTCACCATGGGCAACCGGATCTCCGAGGCCGCGAACGAGCTGTTCGCCGCCAACGCCTACCGCGACTACCTGGAGCTGCACGGCCTCTCGGTCCAACTGGCCGAGGCGCTGGCCGAGTTCTGGCACGCCCGGGTCCGCTACGAGCTCGGCTTCGGCGACGAGGACCCCCAGGACGTGAAGGACATGTTCGCCCTGAAGTACCGGGGCGCCCGCTTCTCCCTCGGCTACGGCGCCTGCCCCGAGCTGGAGGACCGCGCCAAGATCGCCGATCTGCTGCGGCCCGAACGGATCGGCGTGGTGCTCTCGGAGGAGTTCCAGCTGCATCCGGAGCAGTCCACCGACGCCATCGTGATCCACCACCCCGAGGCCAAGTACTTCAACGCCCGGTAACCCGGGAGCTGCATTCCGTTCGCCGCATTCCGGCGGACGGGGCGTATCCTGGATCATCCTGACGGGCCGGTCCGCTCACCAGCGGACCGGCCTGTGCCATCTCCAGGCTCCGTGACCGGAAGGACCTCCCGCCATGACCACCATCTCGACCGCCACCACGGGACTCGACCACACCAGCGGTCAGGGCCTCCAGGCGGTGCTGCTGGACATGGACGGGACCTTGGTGGACACCGAGGACTTCTGGTGGCAGGCGGAGTTCTCGCTCTTCGCCGAGCTGGGCCATGAGCTCACCGACGCGGACCGGGCCCATGTGGTCGGCGGCCCGATGAGCCGGGTGATCGACTACCTGCTGGCCAGAACCGGCGTGGACCTGGCCCCGGCGGACCTCACGGTGCTGATCAACCAGCGCTTCGTGGACCTGCTGACGGGCGGCGTCCCGCTGATGCCCGGTGCCGAACGGCTGCTCAACACCCTGAACGCGCACGGCATCCCGGCCGCGCTGGTCTCCGCCTCGCACCGTCACATCATCGACATCGTGCTGCAGAGCCTGGGCACCCAGCACTTCGCCTTCTCGATCGCCGGCGACGAGGTCGCCAGGACCAAGCCGCACCCCGACCCCTACCTGGCCGCCGTCACCCGCTTCGGCGCCGAGCCGGGCCGCTGCGTGGTGGTCGAGGACGCACCGCTCGGCGTCCAGGCCGGGCAGGCCGCGGGTTGCCCGGTCATCGCGGTGCCCTCGGTCGCGCCGATCGAGCCGGGCCCGGGACGTACCGTGCTGAGCTCGCTGGAGCAGGTCGATCTGGAGCTGCTGCGCTCGGTGGTCGCCGCCCGGGTCTGAGGGGGCTCCGGCTCCCGGGCCGACACACCGTCAGTCGTCCGGTGAAGTTACTTATCAGGAACTTGCACCCGGTTGGAATGTGAGCTTGCTCTCTCGTCAAAGAGGGATAAATAGGACATTGTCTGACAACTTTTCGATCGGGTGACGCTGACCGACCGTCCGATGTCCAAAGTGTTCACCCGCAGGTGTAATTCGGACATGTTCGATATGGCACGCTACATCTCGACCAGTGTCCCCACGAACAGCTGCTCGAAAACTCCTCGTCGTGCCCTCGCCATCCACGGGTGATCCCGTCCGATGTGCCGACGGTGCGGTCGTACGGACCCCGTAGGCGCCGCCTCATCCCGGCGCGCCAGGCGGCAGCCACCGGCATCCCAGGCCGGCCGCAGCAGAAGGAAACGTATCCGCATGACCTCTGGCAATCGACTGGCCGCGCTCGGGTGCGCCGTGCTGGTCGCAACCGCCGCAGCCGGCTGCGCCTCGGCCACCAAGGCCGTCACGGGCGGCTCCGGGAGCGGCCCGATCACCATGGGTACGGTCAACACCACCACGGTGCTCGACCCGGCCGGTGCGTACGACTCGGGCTCCTGGCTGCTGTTCAACAACGTCTTCCAGTCGCTGCTGAAGTTCCCCGAGGGCGCCACCACGCCGCAGCCGGACGCGGCGAAGTCCTGCGCCTTCACCGGGGCGGACGCGCTCACCTACGAGTGCACCATGCGCGACGGGCTCAAGTTCTCCAACGGGCATCCGCTGACCAACGAGGACGCCGTGTTCTCGCTGCAGCGCATGCTGAAGATCAAGGACGCCAGCGGCCCGGCCACGCTGCTCTCCACCATCAAGTCGGTGGAGACCAAGGGTGACACGGGTGTGGTCATCCACCTGAAGACCCCGGACGCGGTGCTCCCGGCCAAGCTGGCCTCGGCCGCCGGGTCGATCGTGGACCACCAGGTCTTCCCCGCCGACCACCTGCTGTCGAACGACAAGATCGTCGGCTCGGGGCCGTACAAGATCGACTCGATCGAGGACCTGGCGGGCAACGACTCCCACGCGCTGGGCAAGGTCACCCTCTCCGCCGACAGCCAGTACGGCGGTGACGCCAAGCTGCAGAACAACAAGTTCGTGGTCCGCTTCTACAACAGTGCGGACGACATCAAGACGGCCCTGGACAACGGCGACATCGACCTGGTCGACAACAACAGCCTCGACCCGGCCGTCTCCGCCAAGATGGAGACCGATCAGCAGGCCGGCAAGGGCGACTACAAGGTGGCCGAGGGGGACAGCGGCGAGAGCCGCTACCTGGCCTTCAACACCAAGGACAGCACGGTCGGCAACCAGGCCGTCAGGCAGGCGGTGGCGCAGCTGATCGACCGCAAGGCGCTCGCCGGCAACGCGTACGCCGAGACCGTTCAGCCGCTCTACTCGCTCATTCCGGCCGGAATCACCGGGCACAACACCTCGTTCTTCGACAAGTACCAGGATCCGGACGTCAACAAGGCGAAGCGGTACCTCACCGGCGCCAAGCTCCAGACCCCGGTTCCGATCAAGCTGAACATCACCTCGTCCAGCAGCCGCTCGGGCGACCGTGAGATCAACGAGATCAAGAGGGAGCTGGAGGACGGCGGCCTGTTCCAGGTGACCGTCCAGCAGGAGAAGGACTTCAAGAAGTACCAGGACGGCTGGAGCTCCGGCGCCTACCAGGCCTACCTGGTGAGCTGGACCCCCGACTACCCGGACCCGGACGACTTCGTCTCCCCGCTGCTGGTCGACGGCGGCGTCTTCCACACCGGCTGGGACGACCCGAAGATCTCGCAGCAGCTGGTGCCGGACAGCATCAAGCAGACCGACCGCACGGCCGGCGGCAACTACACCCAAATCCAGAACATGATCGCGGACCAGGCGCCGCTGATCCCGCTGTTCCAGAGCAAGGCGTTCTACGTCTCGCGCAACAACATCACCGGTGTCGAGAACACCGTCGACACCACGGGCGTGTTCCGCCTCTGGGACATCGGCCGCACCAAGAAGTGAGCTGACGGCGTGGTGCGATGACCGCGGACGGCGAAGGGGGGGCCCCCCCCCCGGAGGAGGGGGCGACCCTCTCCCTCCTACACCCGCGGGTCAGAACAGGCCCGGCGAGAACCGGCCGCTCTCTTCCCCCTCCACCCCCCCCTCGACCC
>NZ_JBVIMH010000002.1:216519-341742 GCF_055579945.1 Kitasatospora sp. NPDC032150
GGGGGGGCAGGAGTAGTGCCACCCCCCCACACCCCCCCCCCCCCCCCCCCCCCCCCCCGCCCCCCCCCCCCCCCCCCCCCCCCCCCCACGCCGGCGGGTCAGAGCGTGCCGGGCCGGACCAGGCCGCTCTCGTACGCGTACACCGCAGCCTGGACCCGGTCACGCAGCTGGAGCTTGGTCAGCACATGGCCGACGTGGGTCTTCACGGTGGTCTCGCTGACGAACAGCTCGCCGGCGATCTCCGCGTTGGACAGTCCCCGGGCGACCAGCTTGAGCACCTCCACCTCGCGCTCGGTCAGCGCGGTCAGCGCCTGCGGCGGCGCCTCGTCGCCGGACGGCAGCTTGGTGGCGTACATGTCCAGCAGCCGGCGGGTGATGCTCGGGGCCAGCATCGCGGCACCGTCCGCGACCACCCGGATCGCCTGCACCAGCTCCTCGGCCGGGACGTCCTTGAGCAGGAAGCCGCTGGCCCCCGCGCGCAGTGCCTCGACCACGTACTCGTCCAGGTCGAAGGTGGTCAGCACCAGCACCTTGACCGGGCCGTCCCGGCCGGGGCCGGCGATCCGGCGGGTGGCCTCCACCCCGTCCATCCGGGGCATCCGGATGTCCATCAGCACCACGTCGGGCTGGAGCGCCCGTACCTGCTCCAGCGCCTGCTGACCGTCCCCCGCCTCGCCGACCACCACCAGGTCGGACTCGGCCTCCAGAATCATCCGGAAGCCGGTGCGCAGCAGCGGCTGGTCGTCCACCAGCAGGACTCGGATCGTCACCTACGACTCCTTGTTGCTTTCGTCGCTCTTGAGCTCGTTCGGTCTTGCCGGCTCGCCAGGGCCGGCCGGGTCCTCGGGGCCCGCCAGGACCGGCAGGGGGTACGGCGGGGGAGTGCCGCCGAACTCCGGGCAGCTTGCCCGATGGTCACACCAGTCGCACAGTCGATTTCGGGTGGCAGGGAAGCGGCCGGTGGCCACCGCGCTGGAGATCGCCTCCCAGAGCGCCTCCAACTTCCGTTCCACCGCCAGCAGATCGGCCTCGTCCGGGTCGTACGTGACCACGTCGCCCCCGCCGCCCAGGTACACCAGCTGGAGCCGCCTGGGGATGACGCCCTTCCAGCGCCACACCACCAGGGCGTAGAACTTCATCTGGAACATGGCCTTGCCCTCGAAGTCCCGCGAGGGCGCCCGGCCGGTCTTGTAGTCCACCAGTCGGACCTCGCCGGTCGGTGCCACGTCGACCCGGTCGATGTAGCCGCGCAGCAGCAGACCGGACCCCAGTACCGTCTCCACGTACAGCTCGCGCTCCACGGGGTGCAGCCGGGTCGGGTCCTCCAGTCGGAACCACTGGGTCAGCAGCTTCTCCGCGTCGCCCAGCCAGCGGGCCACCGCGTTGCCGTCCTCGTCCGGGAACAGCCCGGCGAGTTCCGGGCGCTCGGACAGCAGCCGCTGCCACTGCGGGCGCAGCAGACCCAGCGCACGCTCCGGGGTCCGCTCGGTCGGGGGGTGGTCGAAGAGGCGCTCGAGCACCGCGTGCACCACCGTGCCCCGGGTCGCCGCCGCGCTCGGCGGCTCGGGCAGGCGGTCGATCACCCGCAGCCGGTAGAGCAGCGGGCAGGTCATGAAGTCGCCCGCCCGGGACGGGGACAGCCCGGTCGGCGCCACGGCCTGCCGGGGCACGCCGGGCGCGGTGAGCTGAGCGGTGTCGGTCTGGTGCATGCCCCCGACCCTATTGCCCCGCGCTCACATCTCGCTGCCAAGCCGCTGACACGGGGCTCCCGCCCGGATGCCGGCGCTGCCGCGCCCGCCGCACCTCGTGCCCCGCACACCCGGCCGGTCGGGCGCGGCCCCGCGCCGCCGGGCGGTGCAAGCTTGCTGTGTGAGCAGGAGCGCCGACGGCGGGGTATGACCCTGGTAGCGAGGGGCGCACGGGGATTTCCGACGGAGATCACGTAGCGTGGGCGCACAGTGGGGGGACTCGAACGACCGACGAAGGGGCCACGGTGAGTGACATCAGGGGGCAGCAGACCTCCGCGCAACCGCCGACCGACGGGAAGGGGACGCCCGGCGGCCCCGGGCGGCCCGGCGGGATCCGGATGGGCCGTCCCTTCGGCGTGCCGATCTACGTCACGCCGTCCTGGTTCGTCATCGCCGCGCTGATCACCTGGATCTTCGGCAGCCAGCTGTCCACCGTCCTGCCCGAACTGGGTCGTGCCCGCTACCTGGTGTCGCTGTCCTTCGCGATCGCCTTCTACGGCTCGGTACTGGTCCACGAGTTGGCGCACACCCTGGTCGCGCTGCGGTACCGGCTCGGTGTCCGCCGGATCCAGCTCCAGTTCTTCGGCGGGGTCTCAGAGATCGAGAAGGAGGCCGAGACCCCGGCCCGCGAGTTCTGGCTGGCCTTCGTCGGACCGCTGCTCTCGCTGGCGCTCGGCGGGGTGTTCTACCTCGCCCTGCTCGCGGTCGAACCCGGCACCGTACCCAGCGTGCTGCTGGCGGGGCTGATGGTGAGCAACCTGGTGGTGGCCGCCTTCAACCTGCTGCCCGGGCTGCCGCTGGACGGCGGCCGGATGCTGCGCGCCGTGGTCTGGGGCATCACCGGCCGCCCGATGGCCGGGACGGTGGCCGCCGCCTGGGTCGGCCGGGGACTCGCCCTGCTGGTGCTCTTCGGCCTGCCGATGGTCGCCGCCTCGCGCGGGGTGGACCGCACCGCGACCGACAGCCTGATCGACGGCGCGCTCTCCGCCCTCCTCGCGGTGATCATCTGGAACGGTGCCAGCGGTGCCCTCCGCAACGCCCGGCTCAAGGAGGTGCTGCCGGGACTGCGGGTCAGCGAGCTGGCCCGCCGCGCGGTCGAGGTCGCCGCCGACACCCCGCTGGGCGAGGCGCTGCGCCGGGCCCGGGAGGTCGAGGCCGGCGCGGTCGTGGTGGTGGACGGCCGGGGCGAGCCCACCGCACTGGTCAAGGAGTCCGCGGTGCAGGCCGTCCCGGAGCACCGCCGCCCCTGGGTCGCGGTCGGCCCGCTCGCCCGCACCCTGGAGCCCGGCCTGTGCCTGAGCCTGGACCTGACCGGCGAGGAGCTGCTGGCCGCGCTGCGCCGCACCCCCGCCAGCGAGTACCTGGTGGTCCGCCCGGACGGCAGCCCGTACGGGGTGCTCGCCCTCGCCGACATCGAACGCCGCCTCACCGCCGCCGTCGCGGGGCGGCCGCTCTCTCCCTGAACCGACAGCCGGGAGCGCTCCCGAGGACGGCGGACGATCACGTGGTCGGCGGAGCGTTCCGATTCCCTTAGGATTGTCCGCATGTCCGAACCGACCGGTGCCACCCGCCGACGCGGGCCCTTCCAGGTCGGGGACCAGGTTCAGCTGACCGACCCCAAGGGTCGCCACTACACGTTCACGCTCCAGGCCGGGAACCAGTTCCACACCCACAAGGGTGCGTTCCCCCACGACGAGCTGATCGGCGCCCCCGAGGGCACTGTCGTGCGCACCACGGGCAACGTCCCGTACCTCGCGCTGCGCCCCCTGCTCCCCGACTACGTCCTGTCCATGCCGCGCGGCGCCGCCGTGATCTACCCCAAGGACGCGGGGCAGATCCTGGCGATGGCCGACATCTTCGCGGGAGCCCGCGTGGTCGAGGCCGGCGTCGGCTCCGGCGCGCTCTCCACGTACCTGCTGCGCGCGGTCGGCGACACCGGCATGCTCGCCTCCTACGAGCGCCGCCAGGACTTCGCCGACATCGCGCGCGGCAACGTCGAGCGCTACTTCGGCGGGCCGCACCCGGCCTGGAAGCTGACCGTCGGCGACCTCCAGGACAGCCTGGTGGAGACCGACGTCGACCGGGTCATCCTCGACATGCTCGCCCCCTGGGAGTGCCTGGACGTCGCCTCCAAGGCGCTCGTCCCCGGCGGTCTGATCTGCTGCTACGTGGCCACTACCACGCAGATGTCCAAGACCGTCGAGGCACTGCGCGAACACGGCACCTTCACCGAGCCGCAGGCCTGGGAGACCATGGTCCGCACCTGGCACCTGGAGGGCCTGGCCGTCCGCCCGGACCACCGGATGATCGGCCACACCGGCTTCCTGCTCACCGCTCGCCGGCTCGCGGACGGCGTCGAGCCGCCGCTACGCCGCCGCCGCCCGGCCAAGGGCGCCTACGGCGAGGACTACGACAGCGGGTCCCCGGAGCCGACCCTGCAGGAACGTGCCGCCGCCCGCCGAGCCACCCGCAACGCGGCCGAGGAGCCCGATCTCGGCTGAGAAGTGCTCCGACAGGGGCGCGGAGGAGTTTTCCAGGGGCGCGGGAAACCGCGCGAAATCGGAAGAAAACGGTCCGGTGCTTTTCCACCGGAAAGCAAGGTGCACCACCCGCCGAGAGGCCGGGGGTGCACCTTGCTCGTCTGTCCCGGCTGAACCGGGTCGTCCTCCGTAACGCGCGGTTCCCCGCGCCCCCGCGCCCCTCGTGCCCCTCGCGCTTCCCCGATTGCGACGGAGTGCGCCGGATGTGGGACGATGCTGCCTCACACCACCACCGTGGAGGGGACTGCCCGGTGCAGGAAGCGGACGAGACGGTGCACCAGATCCCGGCGAAGAATCAGTTCGACCAGAACGCGCAGGCCAGGCCCCGGCATTGGGCGCTGGTGGCCGTGGCCTGCGCCGTCGTCGTGGGCGGCACACTGGTCGCCACCCCGGCCCAGGGTCGGCCGACCCCGAGCCCGGCCGGCCAGTCGGCCGAGGCGCTGGCGGCGGCCGCGGCACCGGATCCGGCCAAGGCCCAACTGCCGCTGGACTGCGGCCCGTTCCCGGTCACCATCGCGCTGAGCTTCGGCGCCAGGTTGAACGGCGTGCCGAGCACGGTGGCCGCCGCCCACTGTGCGGCACCGAACGGCACCCCGAGCGATGCCGTCTTCCTGCTCACGGCGGGCCCCGACGGCCGCCCGACCGTCCGGGCGAGCCTGCTCACCGAGGCGGACCGGCTCACCGTCACCGCCCTCAAGGTGCGCAGTGACGGCACCATAACGGGCCACGCCAAGGGCTATTCCAGCGACGAGGTCCCGCGCTTCGCCCCCGACCTGGTCCTCAGCCTCAGCTGGACCCGGCACGGCACCGAGTGGACCCGTACCGAGACCAAGGCCCCCGCGAGCCAGGCCTGACGCTGCCCAGCCGCCAACCGGCCACGGCCGGTTGGCGGCTTCCAGGTGCAACTCCCGCCGCGATCGCGCCTGCTGGACGCCACGGCGGCGCCGACTACTCGGCGTCGGGCCCGTAGACCTCGACCCGGTCGGCGGTGCGGCGGACGTGGATGCAGTCACCGGGGCAGTCGCGGACGGAGTCGATCACGTCCTGAAGCAGCGTCAGCGGCACCGGAGCGCTCTCGCCCGGCTGTTGGCGGAGTTCGTCGTCCTCACCCTTCACATAGGCGAGACCGTCGATGTCCAGCTCGAAGACCTCCGGTGCGTACTGCGCGCAGATACCGTCGCCGGTGCACAGATCCTGATCGATCCAGACCTCTAGCGCTTCGCCGGTGCCCGACATGTCCCCTGCCGTTTCTGTCGCTGGTCGCCCTTGACGGGGCATTCCTGCCATTCGTACACCGATCCGAGCTCCGCCATGGGTCACGATCGGATATTGACCTGACCGACGATACATCTGGTCCGCTTTGGGCGGTGCGCGGTGGGTATCTCCCTAGCAGAGGGGAAGCGTGCAAGGGCGGAGATCGGACACGCCCGTTCCATCTTTCTGATCTAGGGGTTTAGGGACCCCTGGGTGCAGGTAGGGTCTGGAAGCGTCCAGCTCCCCCCGGAGGAGGTGAGGACCGTGGCAGCCCACGATGACGATTACAACCGCAGCGCCGGCCGTCCCGCTCGTGGTTCCGACGAGGCCGCTCAGGTCTCGTACCTCGAGCAGGAGATTGCCGTCCTGCGTCGCAAGCTCGCCGACTCGCCGCGCAACTCGAGAATCCTCGAGGAACGCATCGTCGAGCTCCAGACCAATCTGGCCGGAGTAACCGCCCAGAACGAACGGCTCGCTTCCACGCTGCGCGAGGCCCGCGACCAGATCGTGGCCCTCAAGGAGGAAGTCGACCGGCTCGCCCAGCCGCCCGCCGGATTCGGCACCTTCCTCGGCGCCAACGAGGACGCTACCGCCGACATCTTCACCGGTGGGCGCAAGCTCCGTGTCAACGTCAGCCCGAGTGTCGAGCTCGACGAGCTGCGGCGCGGCCAGGAAGTGATGCTGAACGAGGCCCTCAACATCGTGGACGCGATGGCCTTCGAGCGCATCGGCGACATCGTCACCCTCAAGGAGGTCCTGGAGGACGGCGAGCGCGCCCTGGTCATCGGCCACACCGACGAGGAGCGGGTGGTCCGGCTCGCCGAGCCGCTGCACGAGCTCACCCTGCGGGCCGGCGACGCCCTCCTGCTGGAGCCCCGCTCCGGCTACGTCTACGAGGTCGTTCCCAAGGCCGAGGTCGAGGAGCTCGTCCTCGAAGAGGTGCCGGACATCGACTACCGGCAGATCGGCGGTCTGGCCAACCAGATCGAACAGATCCGGGACGCGGTCGAGCTGCCCTACCTGCACGCCGACCTGTTCAAGGAGTACGAGCTGCGCCCGCCCAAGGGCGTGCTGCTCTACGGCCCGCCCGGCTGCGGCAAGACGCTGATCGCCAAGGCGGTGGCCAACTCCCTGGCCAAGAAGGTGGCGGAGGCCACCGGTCGCCCGCAGGGCAAGAGCTACTTCCTCAACATCAAGGGCCCCGAGCTGCTCAACAAGTACGTCGGCGAGACCGAGCGGCAGATCCGCCTGGTCTTCCAGCGGGCCCGGGAGAAGGCGAGCGAGGGCACGCCCGTCATCGTCTTCTTCGACGAGATGGAGTCGCTCTTCCGCACCCGCGGCTCGGGCGTCAGCTCGGACGTGGAGAACACCATCGTCCCGCAGCTGCTGGCCGAGATCGACGGTGTCGAGGGCCTGGAGAACGTCATCGTGATCGGCGCCTCCAACCGGGAGGACATGATCGACCCGGCCATCCTGCGACCGGGACGACTGGACGTGAAGATCAAGATCGAGCGTCCGGACGCCGAGGCGGCCAAGGACATCTTCTCCAAGTACCTCAAGGACTCGCTGCCGTTCCACCCGGACGACCTCAGGGAGCACGACGACTCGGTCCCGGCGACGGTGGCCGCGATGATCCAGTCGGTCGTGGAGCGGATGTACTCGGAGACCGAGGAGAACCGCTTCCTGGAGGTCACCTACGCCAACGGCGACAAAGAAGTCCTCTACTTCAAGGACTTCAACTCCGGCGCCATGATCCAGAACATCGTGGACCGGGCGAAGAAGATGGCGATCAAGGACTTCCTCGAGAACGGCCAGCGCGGACTTCGCGTCTCCCACCTGCTCGCCGCCTGCGTCGACGAGTTCAAGGAGAACGAGGACCTGCCCAACACCACCAACCCGGACGACTGGGCCAGGATCTCCGGAAAGAAGGGCGAGCGGATCGTCTTCATCCGCACCCTGGTCACCGGGAAGCAGGGCGCCGAGTCCGGCCGCTCCATCGACACTGTCGCCAACACGGGGCAGTACCTGTAACGGCTCGAACCCACCGTCCGGCTGCACCGCTTCGAACGGTCGCAGCCGGACGGTTCGTCTCAGGACTAGGCTCGACCCATCATCGGCGGGGGGTCCGCCGCGGGTGGTGTGTAGGCGGTACGTCAGTGCCAGGCCCGGCCGGGCAGGGCACCGGGCAAGGAGGGCCGCATGACCGTACGGCGCGTGATGGGGATCGAGACCGAGTACGGCATCTCGGTGCCGGGGCACCCCAACGCCAACGCCATGCTCACCTCGTCCCAGATCGTCAACGCGTACGCGGCGGCGATGCACCGGGCGCGGCGGGCTCGCTGGGACTTCGAGGAAGAGAATCCGCTGCGCGACGCCCGGGGCTTCGACCTCGCGCGGGAGGTCGCGGACGCCAGCCAGCTCACCGACGAGGACATCGGCCTCGCCAACGTCATCCTCACCAACGGCGCGCGGTTCTACGTCGACCACGCCCACCCCGAGTACAGCTCACCCGAAGTGACCAATCCGCGCGACGCGGTGCTCTGGGACAAGGCCGGGGAACGGATCATGGCCGCGGCCGCGCAGCGCGCCCTGGAACTGCCCAACGGGCAGAAGATCCACCTGTACAAGAACAACACGGACAACAAGGGCGCCTCCTACGGCACCCACGAGAACTACCTGATGAAGCGGGCGACCCCGTTCGCCGACATCGTCCGTCACCTCACCCCGTTCTTCGTCTCCCGCCAGGTGATCAGCGGCTCCGGCCGGGTGGGCCTGGGCCAGGACGGCTCGGCCGACGGCTTCCAGATCACCCAGCGGGCGGACTACTTCGAGGTGGAGGTCGGCCTGGAGACCACCCTCAAGCGTCCGATCATCAACACCAGGGACGAACCACACGCCGACGCGGAGAAGTACCGCCGGCTGCACGTGATCATCGGGGACGCCAACCTCTCCGAGATCTCCACCTACCTCAAGCTGGGCACCACCTCGCTGGTGCTGGCGATGATCGAGGATGCCTTCATCGCCGTCGACCTTGCGGTCGACCAGCCGGTCCGCACCCTGCACCGGGTCTCCCACGACCCCTCGCTGACCCACCTGATCACGCTGCGCAGCGGCCGGAAGCTCACCGCGGTCCAGCTCCAGATGGAGTACTGCGAGCTGGCCCGGAAGTACGTCGAGGACCGCTACGGCCAGGACGTCGACGAGCAGACCAAGGACGTCCTGGCCCGCTGGGAGGACGTGCTGGGCCGCCTGGAGCGCGATCCGATGAGCCTGTCGCGGCAGCTCGACTGGATCGCCAAGAAGGAGCTGCTGGAGGGCTATCGCCAGCGGGACGGCCTGGACTGGGACAGTCCCCGGCTGCACCTGGTCGACCTCCAGTACAGCGACGTGCGCCCCGACAAGGGCCTCTACAACCGCCTGGTGGCCCGCGGCCGGTTCGAGCGGCTGCTGACCGACGAGGAGATCGCCGAGGCCGTCACCAAGCCGCCGGAGGACACCCGGGCGTACTTCCGCGGCCGGTGTCTGGAGCAGTACGCCGAGCACGTGGCGGCGGCCTCCTGGGACTCGGTCATCTTCGACCTGCCGGGGCGCGACTCGCTCCAGCGGGTGCCCACCCTGGAGCCGCTGCGGGGCACCCGCAACCACGTCAAGGAACTGCTCGACCGCTGCCGCACCGCCGAGGACCTGCTCCGGGTGCTGGCGGGCGGCTGAGACGTCCGGTGACCTCCCGGCCACTACGGGTGAATGCTCCCCGGATGGGAATCATCCGGGGGAGCGCGGAGCGTTGAAGTAGCACCGGGCGCGGCACCCGCACCCGGTGGATAGGGTCTGACCAGCAACACCACAGACCAGCCGTGCGAGACGAATCGAGCGGGGTGAGGGAAATGGCGAGCAAGGACACCGGCGGCGGCCAGCAGCGGGCGAACCGCTCCTCCGAGGAGGTCGAGGAGCAGGCCGCCGAAGCGCAGCAGTCCGAGGACCTCAAGGAACGCCAGGAAAAGCTGAGCGATGACGTCGACGCGGTTCTGGACGAAATCGACGACGTCCTGGAGTCGAATGCCGAGGATTTCGTGCGGCAGTTTGTCCAGAAGGGTGGCCAGTGACGTCAAGGTCCGTCGTCGAATGGCGGGCCTGACGCGGTTTACCTGAGAGAGTCCGCATTCGCGCGTAATGGGCCACCGAGGCCCGTTGCGCGCGAATGCGCTGATAATCGGACGCACCCGGGATGTGGTTCGGCGCCACGGAACGGGTAAGGTCCGGGGCATCCGAAACGATCTACTTGGAAGGAATCGAGTGGAAGCCAACAGTGGTGGCACCGGGCGTCTACCGGCCGCCTTCCTCACCCCCGGGTCCTCGTCGTTCCTCGACTTCCTGGCACAGCACCAGCCCGAACTGCTCCCCGGGCGCCGAAACCTGCCCGAGGGCATCGTGGAAGCGCCGCACGGCACCACCATCGTCGCCGCGGTCTTCGAGGGCGGTGTGGTGATCGCCGGCGACCGCCGGGCCACCATGGGCAACGTGATCGCGCAGCGGGACATCGAGAAGGTCTTCCCGGCGGACGAGTACAGCGCGGTCGGCATCGCCGGCACCGCGGGCCTCGCGGTGGAGATGGTCCGGCTGTTCCAGCTGGAGCTGGAGCACTACGAGAAGATCGAGGGCACCGGCCTGTCCCTGGAGGGCAAGGCCAACCGCCTCACCACGATGATCCGGGGCAACCTCGGGATGGCCATGCAGGGCCTGGCCGTGGTCCCGATGTTCGCCGGCTACGACCTCGACCTCGGCCGGGGCCGGATCTTCAGCTACGACGTCACCGGCGGCCGCTCCGAGGAGCGCGGGTTCGCCGCCACGGGCTCGGGTTCGATGTTCGCCCGCGGCTCGATGAAGAAGCTCTACCGCGACGGAATGACGGCCGATCAGGCCGCCATCCTGGTGGTCCAGGCGCTGTACGACGCGGCCGACGACGACTCCGCGACCGGTGGCCCCGACCTCGCCCGCAAGATCTTCCCGATCGTCTCGCTGATCACCGAGGGCGGCTTCCGCAGGCTGTCCGAGGAGGAGGTCGCCGAGATCGCGGTCTCCATCACCGACCAGCGCCTGGAGCACCCCAACGGCCCGCAGGCCCCGCTCCTCTAGTCCGCCGAACCCTCCCTCCGGTCCGCCACGGGCCGGAGGGGCACACACCGAGAAGGGACGACCGCCGGTGTCAACGCCGTTCTACGTCTCCCCCCAGCAGGCCATGGCGGACCGCGCGGAGTACGCCCGCAAGGGCATCGCGCGCGGCCGCAGCGTGGTCGTGCTCACTTACGCCGACGGCATCCTCTTCGTCGCCGAGAACACCTCCCGGGCCCTGCACAAGGTCTCCGAGATCTACGACCAGATCGCCTTCGCCGCGGTCGGCCGCTACAACGAGTTCGAGAACCTGCGCATCGGCGGCGTCCGCTACGCCGACCTGCGCGGCTACTCCTACGACCGGGCCGACGTCACCGCGCGCGGTCTGGCCAACGTCTACGCCCAGACGCTGGGCACCATCTTCTCCTCGGTGGGCGAGAAGCCCTACGAGGTCGAGCTGATCGTCGCGGAGGTCGGCCGCACCGCCGACGAGGACCAGATCTACCGGCTCACCCCGGACGGCTCGGTGGTCGACGAGAAGAACTCCGTGGTGGTCGGCGGCAACGCCGACTCCATCGGCAACTACATCGGCCAGCGCCACCGCACCGGGATGACCCTCGCCGAGGCCCTCAAGGTGGCCGTCGAGGGCCTCGCCAGGGACCCCAACGGGGGCACCCCGCGCACCCTCACCACCGAGCAGCTGGAGGTCGCCGTGCTCGACCGCCAGCGCTTCCAGAAGCGCAAGTTCAAGCGCATCCTCGGCGGCCAGCTCAGCCGGCTGCTGAACGGCGACGAGAGCGCCGCCATGGAGGAGGACGCCGCCGGCGAAACGGCGGAGTGATCCGGCAGCGGGAGTCCCGTGCGGTCCGACGGCCGTGCGGGACTCCCGTGTGCCTGCGGCCAGTTGAAGGCTCCTCGTGGTCGGATCGCCGTCCCCGGCCTCCGGCCGGGGACGCCCCCTGTCCCGCAAGGGTTTCGGATGGCTCCCGGAAGAGAAAAGATGCCTCATGGACCGCCGAATTTTCGGGCTGGAGAACGAGTACGGTGTCACGTGTACGTTCCGGGGACAACGACGACTGTCTCCGGACGAGGTGGCCAGGTACCTCTTCCGCCGCGTAGTCTCCTGGGGCCGCAGCAGCAACGTCTTCCTGCGCAACGGCGCCCGCCTCTACCTCGACGTGGGATCGCATCCCGAGTACGCCACACCCGAGTGCGACGACGTCGTCGAGCTGGTCACCCATGACAAGGCGGGCGAACGCATCCTCGAAGGTCTCCTCGTGGACGCCGAGCGGCGGCTGCACGAGGAGGGCATCGCCGGGGACGTCTACCTCTTCAAGAACAACACCGACTCGGCCGGCAACTCCTACGGCTGCCACGAGAACTACCTGGTGGCCCGGCACGGCGAGTTCTCCCGGCTGGCCGACATCCTGATCCCGTTCCTGGTCACCCGCCAGCTGGTGTGCGGCGCGGGCAAGGTACTGCAGACCCCGCGCGGTGCGGTGTTCTGCGTCAGCCAGCGGGCCGAGCACATCTGGGAGGGCGTCAGCTCGGCGACCACCCGGTCCCGTCCGATCATCAACACCCGCGACGAGCCGCACGCCGACGCCGAGCGCTACCGCCGCCTGCACGTCATCGTCGGCGACTCCAACATGTCGGAGACCACCACCCTGCTCAAGGTCGGCGCCACCGATCTGGTGCTGCGCCTGATCGAGGCCGGGGTGGTGATGCGCGATCTGACCCTGGAGAACCCGATCCGGGCGATCCGCGAGGTCAGCCACGACCTCACCGGCACCCACCAGGTCCGGCTCGCCAACGGCCGGGAGGCCAGCGCGCTGGACATCCAGGAGGAGTACTTCACCAAGGCGCTGGACTTCGCCGACCGCAAGGGCATCAACACCGGCACGGTGGCCCGGGTGCTGGACCTGTGGGGCCGGACCCTGGAGGCGGTGCGCACCGAGGACCTGGCCAGGGTCTCCACCGAGATCGACTGGATCATGAAGTACAAGCTCATCGAGCGCTACCGCGAGAAGCACCAGATGACCATGTCCCACCCGAGGGTGGCCCAGATCGATCTGGCGTACCACGACATCCACCGCCGGCGCGGCCTGTTCTACCTGCTCCAGAACAAGGGGCAGGCGCAGCGGGTCACCAACGACCTGAAGACCTTCGAGGCCAAGTCGGTGCCGCCGCAGACCACCCGGGCCCGCCTGCGCGGCGACTTCATCCGGCGGGCGCAGGAGCAGCGCCGGGACTTCACGGTGGACTGGGTGCACCTGAAGCTGAACGACCAGGCGCAGCGCACGGTCCTGTGCAAGGACCCGTTCCGGTCGGTGGACGAGCGGGTGGAGAAGCTGATCGCGGGGATGTGAGCCGCGGCCTGCTGATGGCGGATCAGGGTGGCGACCGGACGGCCGGTCCGATCGCCATCCCCGAGTCAGTGCGCTGTGTCTGCGCGGTGCCGGACGGATCGGGCCATAGTCTGACCGTTATGCGTCGAATCGCCGGTTTGCTGGTAGTCCTTCCCCTTGCGCTGCTCGCCGCCTGCAGCGGTGGGACCTCCTCGTCGGGGGCCTCGCCCAGTGCCTCGGCCTCGGTGACCCCGGTGCCGAGCCCGGTCGCCTCCGCCTCCCCGATGCCGACGGTGGCCGGGGACTTCGGGAGCAAGGCGAACATCACCATCCCGCCGGGCCAGCCGAGCGGGCAGTTCGTGGTGAACACGCTGAGCGAGGGCGAGGGCGCGACGGTCGCCAAGGGCGACTGGGTGACGATCAACTACACCGCCAAGGACTGGACCTCCGGCAAGGACGTCGGCAGCTCCTACGACGCCAACCAGAAGCCGCAGCTGTTCCAGGCCGCCAGCGGCCAGCTGGTGCCGGCCTTCGACCAGGGGGTGCTCGGGCACAAGGTGGGCAGCCGGGTCCTGGTGGTGGCCCCGCCGGCGGCGGGGTTCGGGGCCAAGGGCAACCCGACGCTCGGGGTGAACGCCGGGGACACGGTGGTCTTCGTGCTGGACGTCATGCAGGCGGTCCCGCAGGACTCCACCATCACCGGGGCGATCACCGAGCCGCCGGCCGGCATGCCACAGGTCAAGGACAACGGGAAGGCCGCGCCGACGATCACGGTGCCGGCCGGCCAGGCGCCGCCGGCCGATCTGCAGAAGGCCGTCCTGGTCAAGGGCGACGGCAAGCAGGTCCAGGCCGGGCAGACCATCGTGGTCCAGTACACCGGGGTGCTGTGGAGCAACGGCCAGCAGTTCGACTCCTCGTGGAGCCACGGCGGTGCCCAGGCGCTGCAGGTGGGCACCGGGAGTCTGATCAAGGGCTGGGACCAGGGCCTGGTCGGGCAGGCGGTGGGCAGCCGGGTGCTGCTGGTGGTGCCCCCGGCGCTCGGCTACCAGAGCCAGTCGCAGGCCGCGGTGCCGCCGAACTCGACGCTGGTCTTCGTGATCGACATCCTGGAGGCGGTCTAGACCGCACTGGGCCCGTCAACCCGATGGCCGTAGCCTCGACGGGAGTGGGCAGCGGAACCACCCGACCTCATGGTCACCTGACATACTGCTGCCCTTCCGCATGTGGTGTGAGTCGTCAGGCCCTGGTGAGGGGGCGGCGCTGGGATGGACGGGGAGTCATGACTGAGAACACTTCGGGCCAGGGCACGGGCACGGCGAGCGGCGGTGCGGCCGGCGACCCGACCGCCTCGCGGCCCGGTGGACCGCTGCCGGGCAACGGTGAGTCGATCGTGGTGCCGCCGTCGGTCCTGGCGCAGCAGGCGGGCTGGGGCCAGGACGCGCCACGGCAGGCCCCGGGCGGGGGGCAGGGTGAGCAGGCGCCGCAGGTGTTCGCCTCCACCGTGCGCAAGAAGGAGATCGACGAGTCCGGGTACGACGAGAACCCGGGCTCGGCCGGCAAGCTCGGGGTGATCCTCGGCACGGTGCTCGCGGTGCTGCTGGTCGGCAGTGGTGTGACGCTGTACCTGACCGACAAGTCGGGCTCGTCCAGCAGCTCCAAGGCGGCCGACTCCACGCCCACCTCCGCCGCGCCGACGACCGACCCCGTCCCGCCGATCAAGGACAGCGCCAAGGTGCTGCCGACCGTCTCGGGCGACTTCGGCAAGAAGGCCACCATCGACCTGCCCACGGAGGCGGCCGACGGCAGCTTCGTGGCCAAGCAGCTCACCGAGGGCGACGGCCCGAAGGTCGAGAAGGGCAACTGGGTCTCGGTCGACTTCACGGCCAAGGACTGGACGACCGGCAAGGACATCCAGGGCACCTACGAGAAGGGCAAGCCGCAGCTCTACCAGGCCGGTGCGGGCCAGCTGATCCCGGCGCTGGACAGCGTGGTGGCCGGGCACAAGGTGGGCAGCCGGGTGCTGGTGGTGGCCCCGCCGGCCGCCGCGTTCGGCGCCCAGGGCAACAGCTCGATGGGTGTCGGCGCCAAGGACAACCTGGTCTTCGTACTGGACATCCGGCAGGCGAACGCCCCGGACGCCACGCTGAGCGGCGACATGGCCGAGCCGCCGGCCGGGATGCCCAAGGTGAAGGACAACGGCAAGAAGGCCGCCGACATCACCCCGGTGCCCGGCGTGCCGGACCCGACCGAGCTCAAGTCGGCGGTGCTGATCCAGGGCAAGGGCCACAAGATCGAGGCCGGTGAGAAGGTCCTGGTCCAGTACACCGGCGTGCTGTACAAGGACGGCAAGAAGTTCGACTCCTCGCTGGACCACGGCCAGGCGTTCAGCTTCGTCACCGGTGGCGGCAACGTCATCGAGGGCTGGGACAAGGGTGTGATCGGCCAGAACGTCGGCAGCCGGATCGAGCTGGTGATCCCGGCCTCGCTCGGCTACAAGGACAAGGCCATGCCCTCCATCCCGGCCAATTCGACACTGGTCTTCGTGATCGACATCCTGGATGCGGGTGTCGGCGCGGCCGACAACTAGACGACAATGGTCCGGTGACCCGCGCGGGGCGATCCGCCGCGGGTCCTGACCTTAGTGGGCGGTGGGAGCTCGTACGGTGGGTCCGTACGAGCGACTGCCGCTCATTCACGTACAGCACCGAACGAGAAGAGTCTGTTGTGAGCAAGCTCGAAAAGCCGGAGATCGACTTCCCGGGCGGCGAGGCGCCGACCGAACTGCAGATCCGGGACATCAAGGTCGGTGACGGCGCCGAGGCCAAGGCGGGCGCTATGGTCGAGGTCCACTACGTTGGTGTCACCTTCGAGACCGGCGAGGAGTTCGACGCCTCGTGGAACCGTAACCAGACCTTCCGCTTCCCGCTGGGTGCGGGCCGCGTCATCAAGGGCTGGGACCTCGGCGTCCAGGGCATGAAGGTCGGCGGCCGCCGCGAGCTGGTCATCCCGGCTCACCTGGCCTACGGCAACCAGTCGCCGAGCCCGCTCATCCCGGCGGGTTCGACCCTGATCTTCGTCGTCGACCTGCTCGGCGTCTGATCAGCTGAATCAGGGCCGCACCCCGGTTCGCGGGGTGCGGCCCTGAGCCGTTTTCGCGACCGGCTTTTGCGGTGAGTGCCCGGACCGGTACGGTCGGGTCGGCCAGATCTTGAATGTCGCCCAGGAAGGGTCAGCGATGGCGATCGCCAAGGCAGAGCGGCTGATGAACCTAGCCCTGTGCCTGATGAACACCAGACGTCCGCTCTCCAAGAAGGAGCTGCGGGAGTCCATCGAGGCCTACCGCGAAGCCTGGCATCAGGGCAGCGAGGACGCCTTCAACCGGATGTTCGAGCGGGACAAGGACGATCTGCGCGAGCTCGGCCTGGTCATCGACGTGGACGAGAGCGCCCTGGACGGCGAGATCGGCTACCTGGCCCGCCGCGACCGCAACCGGCTGCCCGAGATCGCGCTGGACGCCGAGGAGGCCGCCGCGCTGACGGTCGCCGCCCGGGTCTGGCAGCAGGCCAAGATGTCCGGCGCGGCCAGCGGTGCGCTGCAGAAGCTCCGCGCGGCCGGGGTGCCCTTCACCGAGGACACCGAGCCCGACACCCTGCAGCCGCGAATCCCGGCCCGCGAGGCGGCCTTCGAACCGCTGCTGGTCGCCGCACGCGACCGGCGGCCGGTGGTCTTCGAGTACCGCAAGGCCGGCGCGGCCGCCGCCGAGCAGCGCTCGGTCGAGCCCTGGGCGCTGGAGTGCTGGCGCGGCCACTGGTACCTGGCCGGCTGGGACCGGGACCGCGGCGCCGCCCGGGTCTTCCGGCTCAGCCGGATCACCGGCAAGGTCCGCTCCCGGGCGGGCTCCTTCACCGGCGCCGTCCCCGAGCACGTGGACGTCCGCGCCGTGGTCGCCTCCTTCGCAGGCGAGGGCGCCACCGCCACCGCCACCGTACGGCTGCGCCGCGGCGCGGGCTTCCCGCTGCGCACCAAGGCGCTGAACACCCGCCAGGTGGACGACGGCTGGGACGAGCTGGAGATCCCGTACGGCAATGGCCTGGGGGCCGACCTGGCTGAGTTCGGGCCCGACCTGGTGGTGCTCGGGCCGGAGGAGCTGCGGGCGGATGTAGTCGACCGGCTGCTGGCGGTGGCCGGTCTGAAGAGCCTCGACGAGGCGGGAGCGCACGCATGAGCGGGCGAGTCGGAGTGAGGTGCGCATTGAGCGAGGCGAGCGCCGGGTACGGCGAGGTGGACGTATGAGCAACGCGATCGACCAGACCCGGCGGATGCTCTCGCTGGTCACCTACCTGCGCGAGCGTCCCGGGGCCGAGGTGGCCGAGGTCGCCCGGGCCTTCGGGATCACCGAGCGCGAGCTGATCAACGACCTCAACGTGCTGCCGATGTGCGGCACCAGCTTCCGCGGCGGCGACCTGCTCGACATCGACACCGACGGCGAGCGGATCTGGTGGCACAACGTCGACGACGTCGCCCAGCCGCTGCGGCTGGCTGCCGACGAGGCGACCGCCCTGCTGGTCGCCGCCCGCGCGGTGGCCGGGCTGCCCGGACTGCGCGAGCGCGACCGGCAGGCCCTCACCAGGGCGGTGGCCAAGATCGAGGACGCCGCCGGGGAGAGTGCCGAGTCCAGCGCGCGGGTCGGCGTCACCTTCGAGGCCGAGGGCCGGGTCTTCGCCGACATCGACCGGGCGCTGAGCGAGGGTCGGCTGATCTGGCTGCGCTACTGGTCGCACGGCCGCGGCGGGATGACCGAGCGCGAGGTCGACCCTATCCGGCTCGTCACCGAGGGCCACACCTACCTGGAAGGCTGGTGCCGCACCTCCGAGGACCGGCGGGTCTTCCGGCTCGACCGGATCGCCGAGATCAGGGTCCTGGACGAGCCCGCGGACCCGCCCCGGCTGGAGCCCCGCGACCTGTCCGCCGGCCTGGTCAACCCCGCCGCCGACGACCCCGAGGTGGTGGTCGAGGTCGGCCCCGGCGGCCGCTGGGTCGCCGAGTACTACCCCCACGACGCCGCCGAGGAACTCGCGGACGGCGGGCTGCGGATCACCCTGCGCAGCGCCGACCCGGCCGGGCTGCGGCCGCTCGCCCTGCGACTGGGCCGCGAGGGCCGGATCGTCTCGCCGCCCGAGCTGGCCGAGCAGGCCAGGGGCGCGGCGCTGGCCGCGCTGAAGCTCTACCGGGAGGGGCAGGGCTGAGCGGTGGCGGACGGAGCGGTGGGAAACGCCGGCACCAGGTTCAAGGTCTACTGCTCGCACTGCCGGGAGAAGGTGGAGCTTCCGGCGGCGGATTTCCGGCTGGCGCTGGGTGCCAGCAAGGAGCGCACCTTCTACAGCTTCACCTGTCCCGAGTGCGGGACGGCGGTGCGGAAGCCCGCAGGGGAGAAGATCGTGGCCGCGCTGATGGGGGCCGGGGTCAGCACCATGCGGCTGCTCACGGTCGAGGGCTGAGGCTCGCAGGGGCACCCGGCCGGCCCTCCGTACGGCCGCCCGCTCGGGCGTACGGGACCCCGGAGCGCGGGGAGCCGCGTGGCGGCCCTCCGCACAGGCGTGGGGAGCGCGGCGCGGTTCCCCCGCGCCGCTTCCGGTGACACCGAGCGGGTAGAGTCGATCGGCGTGTCATGGACCATCGTCGCCGCCGTTTTCCTGGCCACCGCAGGCCTGCTCGTCCTCGGGGTGCTCGCCTCCCGGCTCTGGCTGGACGTACGGGCGCTCGCCCGGGAGGTGGACACCGCCTCGCGGACGCTGGCAGCGGCGGCCGGCGAGCTGGGCGGGCTGCCGCTCGGGGCGCCGGACGGGGCCGTGCAGCCCGCCGGGGAGCGGGGCTAGCCCGGGTTGCGGGTGGCCCGGACCGCGGTCGACACCGGACGGGTGGCGGGGTTTGTCCGGGCGACATCCGCAGGAGCTACCATCGCCCGGAGTGGGGGAGCGCTGCCCCCGCGGGAGAGGTGGTCGCACACATGAGGATCTCGCCGGTCGCGTTCCTGCTGCTCGTGGTCTTCGCCTTCGCCCTGTTCGGTGGCAAGCGGCTGCCGGACCTGGCGCGTGCGCTCGGCAGGTCGATGCGGATCCTGAAGAGCGAGACCAAGGCGATGTACCGGGAGGGCCAGGAGGCGCCGGCCGCGCAGCCCGCGGTGGAAGCGCCCCGGACGATCAAGGCCGCCCCGGGCGACTCCGTCGGCTCCCGGCCGGTCACCGGGCAGGGCCCCGACCGCCAGGACTGAGTGGACGGCACACTTAAGTAACCGGAGCCCGTCGCCCGGCGGGCTCCGTCGCACGAGTTGAGGACCGGGGTTGAGCAAGTCTTCGAAACCGCCCAAGGACCCCGAGGGCCGGATGGCCCTCGCCGATCACCTCCGTGAACTGCGGAACCGGGTGGTCAAGTCGGCCCTGGCCATCGTGCTGTTCACGATCATCGCCGCGATCTACCACCGGCAGCTCGAGTCGTTCCTGATGGAGCCGCTCCCGAGGTGCAACACCCCGGAGGAGGTGGCGCACTTCCACGGCAAGTGCGCCCAGATCTCCACCATCGGTCTGACCACGCCCATCGGCCTGGTCATCAAGGTCGCGCTCACCGCCGGTGTGGTGGCCGCCGTCCCGGTCTGGCTGTACCAGCTGTGGGCGTTCGTGGCTCCCGGCCTGCACCGGCACGAGCGGCGGTACGCGATCGGCTTCATGGCCGGTGGCGCCCCGCTGTTCCTCTCCGGTGTCGTCGTCGCCTACCTGCTGCTGCCGACCACCGTGCAGGTGCTGATCTCGTTCAGCCCCAACGGCACCACCCCGATCCTGCCACCGGAGAACTACTTCGACATCGCGCTGCGGATGGTGCTGGTCTTCGGTCTCGCCTTCGAGTTCCCGCTGCTGCTGGTGATGCTCAACTTCGGTGGTGTGGTCAGCGGCAAGCGCCTGCTCGGCTGGTGGCGCGGCATGGTGATGGCCATCACCGTCTTCGCCGCCTTCGCCACCCCCAGTGCCGACCCGGTCAGCATGCTGGTGCTGGCCGCGCCGATCTGGGGCCTGTACTTCCTGGCGGTGGGCATCGCCCTGCTCAACGACCGCCGCCGGGCCCGCCGCAACCCCGACGCCGACCTGGACGACGACGAGGCCGCGCAGCTGGACCTGACGGTCGCCCCGGTCGAGGTCGCGGAGTCGGTCGCCGCCTCGGCCACGCCCGCTCCGCCCGCACCCCTCCCCGCCGCGCGCGAGGAGCAGATGGACGACATCACCTGATCCCCGCGCCAACCGGGCACGCGTTTCAAGGCCCCGGACCGCCCACCTCGGCGGTCCGGGGCCTTCCGCTTGCCGCCGTGCCCGGCGGCCCGTCGTCCTTGCGCACCCTTGGCAGGGCGTACGCCATGTGACATATTACTGGCGTGCTCACCAGACACCCCCACGACGTCGTGGTGGTCGGCGCCGGAGTGGTCGGCGCCGCCTGCGCGTACTACGCCACGCTGGCCGGACTCTCCGTCGCCGTGGTCGACCGCGGCCCGGTCGCGGGCGGCACCACCGGCGCGGGCGAGGGCAATCTGCTGGTCTCCGACAAGGAGCCCGGGCCCGAACTCGACCTCGCTCTGCTCTCCGTCCGGCTCTGGCGCGAGCTCGCCGAGTCCGGGGACGGGCCGGGCGGGCCCGCCGGGAAGGACGGGACCCTGGGGGAGCGGATCGAGTACGAGCCCAAGGGCGGTCTCGTGGTCGCCTCGAACGAGTCCGGGATGGAGGCGCTGCGTGCCTTCGCCGCCGGGCAGCGGAAGGCCGGGGTGACGGCCGTCGAGATCGTGGGTGGGGAAGTGCGAGAGCTGGAGCCGCACCTGGCTCCCGGGCTGGCGGGCGGCTTCCACTACCCGCAGGACGCCCAGCTCCAACCCGCCCTGGCGGCGGCCCGGCTGCTGCGGGCGGCCCGGCGGGCCGGGGCCGAGGTGCGTCTGGGGGAGACGGTGACGGCCGTCCGGGCCGGCCGGGACGGATCGGTCCGCGGTGTCACCACCGACCGGGGCCGGATCGACGCCCCCGCCGTGGTGAACGCCGCCGGGACGTGGGGCGGCGAGGTCGCCGCGCTGGCCGGGGTGGCCCTCCCCGTCCTGCCCAGGCGCGGCTTCGTGCTGGTGACCGAGCCGCTGCCGAGGATCGTGCGGCACAAGGTGTACGCCGCCGACTACGTCGCGGACGTCGCCAGCGCGTCGGCCGCGCTGCAGACCTCCGCCGTGGTCGAGGGGACACCGGCCGGACCGGTGCTGATCGGCGCCAGCCGGGAGCGGGTGGGCTTCGACCGGACCCTCTCCGTCGAGGTGCTGCGGAGGCTGGCCGGCCAGGCCGCCGCGCTGTTCCCGGTGCTCGCCGGGGTCATGGTGCAGCGGGCCTACCGGGGCTTCCGCCCGTACCTGCCGGACCACCTTCCGGCGATCGGGGCCGACCCGAGGGTGCCCGGCCTCTACCACGCCTGCGGCCACGAGGGTGCGGGGATCGGGCTCGCGCCCGCCACCGGCCTGCTGATCAGTCGACAACTTGCCCAGGAGGAACCGGAGTTGGACATGAAGCCGTTCCGAGCCGACCGCTTCGCCGGGGAGTCCGGGGAGTCCGGGGAGTCCGGCGGGTCGGGGGCCTCCCATGGCTGAACCGGACCGCTCACCGAGGATCGGAGACAGCATGCGCCGGACCCCTGCCCGGCAGGCCGGGGCGCGGCCCGAGGCCGCGTACAGCATCGAGTTCGACGGCCGGGAGCTGCCCGCGCTGCCCGGCCAGAGCATCGCCGCCGTGCTCTGGGCGCAGAACATCCTGGCCTGGCGCACCACCAGGGCCGGCGGCCGCCCGCGGGGCGCGTTCTGCGGGATCGGGGTCTGCTTCGACTGCCTGGCCACCGTCAACGGCCGGCCCAACCAGCGGACCTGCCTGCTGCCCGCGCGGCCCGGCGACACCGTCACCACCCAGGAGGGCCACGGCCGTGCCGACCTCGCCGTCTGAGCCCCCGCACCCCCGGCGCCCGAGGTCCGAGGCGGCCGGCCGCGCCGGGGGCGAGGTCTACGACCTGGCCGTGATCGGGGCCGGGCCGGCCGGACTCGCCGCCGCCGTGACCGCCGCCGAGCTGGGGTTGCGCTGCGCGCTGGTGGACGCGGGCCCCCGGCCGGGCGGCCAGTACTACCGGCACCCGGCGCCCGGGCTCGGTGCCGCGCACCCCGAGCGGATGCACCACGGCTGGCCGGCCTTCGCCCGGCTGTCCGGCCGCCTGGCGGCGCACACCCGAGCCGGGCGCCTCGACTACCTGACGAACCATCAGATCTGGTTGCTCGAACGCGGTGAGACCTGGCGCCTGCACGCCACCCTCGGCCCCGAGCGGGTCGGGGCCGAGGGCCGGCCCGTGGTCGCGGCGCGTTCGGTGTTGCTCGCCACCGGTGCGTACGAGCGCCAACTGCCCTTCCCCGGATGGACGTTGCCGGGTGTGGTGACGGCGGGTGGTGCGCAGGCGATGCTGAAGTCCTCCCTGGTGCTGCCCGGCCGCCGGATCGTGGTGGCGGGCAGCGGTCCGCTGCTGCTCGCCGCCGCGTCCTCGCTGGTGAGTGCGGGAGCCGAAGTCCCCGCCGTGGTCGAGGCCACCGACTACCTGCACTACGCCCGAGGCCTGCGCACCCTCACCGCCAACCCGGCCAAGCTGGCCGAGGGCGCCGGGCACGGTGCGGCCCTGCTCCGGCACGGGGTACGGCTGCGGCGCGGCAGCGCGGTCGTCGAGGCGCACGGCACGGACCGGCTGACGGCCGTGACGGTGGCCCGGCTGGACCGCGACTGGCGGCCGATCCCCGGCACCGGTCGACGGATCCGCTGCGACGCGCTGGCGGTCGGCCACGGCCTGGTACCGCAGATCGAGCTCGCCACCGAACTCGGCGCCCGGACCCGGCTGGCCCCCGACGGCACCCTCGCGCTGGCCGTGGACGACGGGCTGCGTACCAGCCTGCCGGGGCTGTGGGCGGCCGGTGAGACCTGCGGTGTCGGCGGTGCCGATCTCGCCATCGCCGAGGGCGAGTCGGCGGCCCGGATGATCGCCGGCCGGCCGGTGCCGTCCGCGCTGCGGGCGTTCCGGCGGCGCCGGCGCGCCTTCGCGGAGCTGATGGCCGCGGCACACCGGCCGGGCCCCGGCTGGCCGGAGTGGCTGAGCCCGCAGACCGAGGTGTGCCGCTGCGAGGAGGTCCCGGCAGCGCGGATCCGGGAGGCGGTCGCGGAACTCGGCGCGGCGGACGCCCGTACCGTCAAGCTGCTCACCAGGGCCGGGATGGGGTGGTGCCAGGGGCGGATGTGCGGACCCGCGGTCGCCTGTCTGGCCGGGGGCGGTCCGGTGCGGGCCGACAGCCGACCGCTGGCCTGTCCGGTGCCGCTCGCCCGACTGGCCGAGCCCGACCCGCCCGGGTAGCGGTACGCACGTGCGGGGGCGGCGCCGCGGTGACCGAGCGGAGCCCCCGCACCCCAGGGCCTGACTGATCCTGCCTTGAAATGTCACATCTCACAAAGGGAGCTGTTGCCCCGTGTCCCTCACCACACACGAGCCCGCCCGTCCCTGGCGCGGCATCATGGTCGCCACCGCCCTGCCGCTGCGCGAAGACCTCTCGGTGGACTACGACGCGTACGCCGAGCACGTCCGCTGGCTGATCGACTCCGGCTGCGACGGCGTCGTCCCCAACGGCTCGCTCGGCGAGTACCAGACCCTCACCGACGAGGAGCGCGCCCGGGTGGTCACCACCGCCGTCGAGGCGGCGGGCGGCGGCGCGCGGGTGATGCCCGGGGTCGCCGCGTACGGCAGCGCCGAGTCGCGCCGCTGGGCGGAGCAGGCCGCCGAGGCGGGGGCAGGGTCGGTGCTGCTGCTGCCGCCGAACGCCTTCCGGGCCGACGCGGACGCCGTGAGCGCCCACTACGCCGAGGTGGCGCGGGTCGGGGTGCCGGTCGTCGCGTACAACAACCCGTACGACACCAAGGTGGACCTGGTGCCCGAGCTGCTCGCCCGGCTGCACGGGGAGGGGTCGATCGTGGCGGTCAAGGAGTTCAGCGGCGACGTCCGGCGAGCCTACGAGATCGCCGAACTGGCGCCCGGCCTGGACCTGTTGATCGGCGCCGACGACGTGCTGCTGGAGCTGGCGCTGGCGGGTGCCGTCGGCTGGATCGCCGGATACCCGAACGCGCTGCCGCAGGCTAGCGTCCGGCTGTTCAGGGCCGCCGTCGCCGGTGACCTGGAGACGGCCCGGCCGCTCTACCGGGTGCTGCACCCGCTGCTGCGCTGGGACTCCAGAACCGAGTTCGTCCAGGCCATCAAGTTGTCGATGGAGATCGTGGGACGTCCCGGCGGCCCGACCCGTCCGCCCCGGCTGCCGCTTGCGCCGAAGGCCGAGGCGGCGGTGCGGGCCGCGACCGAGAAAGCCGTCGCCGAGGGCCTGGACTGACCGGACGCCGATTCGAGCCAGAGGGGGTTGCATGCGCAGCCGTCATGTCTTCCACGCCGTCGACTCACACACCGAGGGCATGCCGACCAGGGTGATCACCGGTGGGTTCGGCACCATCCCGGGCGCCACCATGGCCGAGCGCCGGCTGCACTTCCAGCAGCACCTGGACCACTTCCGGACCCTGCTGATGTACGAACCGCGCGGCCACGCCGCGATGAGCGGGGCGATCCTGCAGCCGCCCACCCGTCCCGACGCCGACTTCGGGGTCCTCTACATCGAGGTCTCCGGACTGCTGCCGATGTGCGGGCACGGCACCATCGGAGTGGCCACCGTGCTGGTGGAGACCGGCATGGTGCCGGTGGTGGAGCCGGTCACCACGGTCCGGCTCGACACCCCGGCCGGTCTGGTGGTGGCCGAGGTGCGGGTGCGGGACGGCGCGGCGACGGCGGTCACCATCCGCAACGTGCCGTCGTTCTCGGTCGCGCTGGACCGGAAGGCGGAGGTGCCCGGCCACGGCACGGTGACGTACGACCTCGCGTACGGCGGCAACTTCTACGCGATCCTGCCGCTCGCCGAGTTCGGGCTGCCGTTCGAGCGGGCGCGAAAGCAGGAGATCCTGGAGGCCGGGCTGGCCCTGATGGCGGCGGTCAACGCGAGCGAGGACCGGCCGGTGCACCCCGAGGACCCGCGGATCCACGGCTGCCACCACGTCCAACTGCTCGCGCCCGGCTCCACCGCCGAGCGGTCGCGGCACGCGATGGCCATCCACCCCGGCTGGTTCGACCGGTCGCCCTGCGGCACGGGGACCTCCGCGCGGATGGCCCAGCTGCACTCGCGTGGCGAACTGCCGCTGGGGCGGGACTTCGTGAACGAGTCCTTCATCGGGACCGGCTTCACCGGACGGCTGGTCGAGGAGACCGAGGTGGCGGGGCTGCCCGCCGTCGTGCCCACGGTCACCGGGCGGGCCTGGATCACCGGGACGGCACAGTACTTCCTCGACCCGAGTGATCCGTTCCCGGCGGGCTTCCTGCTCTGACCCACCGCCCGGCGCTCCGACCTGGCGCCCGGCGACCGCGCGAGAGGCCCGCCGGCCCTCGCGCCGCCGGGCCGGCCACTACCGAAAGGCTGTTCTGTGACTGTCAGTTCGTACAACCCCGCCGACCCGGCCGACCTGGTGGCCTCCGTCGAGACCCCGGGTGCCGCGGGTGCGGCCGCCGCGGTGGGACGGGCGCGCGCCGCGCAGCCCGCGTGGTCGGCGGCCGGCGCCGCCGCGCGGTCCGCCGCCCTCACCCGCGCCGCCGAGGCGGTCGAGGCGCATGCCGGCGAGCTGGCCGCGCTGGCCGTACGGGAGGTGGGCAAGCCGCTGGCCGAGGCCCGCAGCGAGGTCGCCAGGACGGCCGCGATCTGGCGGTACTACGCGCAGGCTCCGTACGCGCCCTCGGGGGCCGTGCACGAACCGGCCGCCGGGGAGGGGCTGTTGCTCACCAGGCGCCGGCCGTACGGGGTCGCCGGGCTGATCACCCCGTGGAACTTCCCGCTGGCCGTTCCCAGTTGGAAGGCCGCGCCGGCGCTGGCCGTCGGCAACACGGTGGTGCTCAAGCCCGCGCCGGAGGGCACGGCCTGCGCGCTGCGGCTGGCCGAGCTGGCGGGCCTGCCGGAGGACGTCCTGACGGTGGTGCCCGGCGGTGCGGCGGAGGGCGCCGCGCTGGTCGGGGCGGCCGACGTGGTCTCCTTCACCGGATCGACCGCCGTCGGGCAGGCCGTGATCGCGGCCGGCGCCGCGCGAGGGGTGCCCGTCCAGGCCGAGCTGGGCGGGCTGAACGCGGCCATCGTGCTGCCCGACGCGGACTTCGGCCGAGCGGCGGCCGACCTCGCCGCCGCGATCGCCGGGTACGCGGGCCAGAAGTGCACCGCCACCAGCCGGGTGATCGCGGTCGGTGACGCGTACGGGCCACTGGTCGAGGCGCTGGTCAAGGCGCTGGCCGCCACGGTGGCCGGAGACCCGGGCGACCCGGGTACGGTCTGCGGGCCGGTGGTGAACGCCGCCGCGCTGGTCAGGCTGACCGGTGCGATCGACTCCGCGCGGGCGGCCGGGGCCGAGGTGCTCACCGGCGGCGGCCGGGTGGACCGGCCAGGATGGTTCGTCGAACCGACCCTGCTGGCCCAAGTGCCCGCCGGGCACCCGCTGTTGAGCGAGGAGTTCTTCGGGCCGGTGGCCGTCGTGCTGCCCGCCGCCGACCTGGACGAGGCGCTCGCCATCGCCAACAGCACCCCGCACACCCTGGCCGCCTCGGTGCACACCGGCGACCTGGACGCCGCCCTCGCCGCCGCCGACCGGCTGGACGCGGGCATGATCCGGGTCAACGCGCCGTCCACCGGGGTGGACTTCCATCTGCCGTTCGGCGGGACGAAGTCGGCCGGTTACGGGGCGCGGGAGCAGGGGCAGGCGGTGCTCGACTTCTTCACCGCGAGCCGGACGGTGACCCTCCTGCAGGCGGGGCCGGCGCGATGAGCACGCCGCACGGTCAGCCGGCACCCGGGGAGCGGGAAGCAGCCGGGCGGCGCCCCGGGGGTGCGGGGCTCCGCCGAGTCGAGGCCGTCGACTACCACACGGCCGGGGAGCCGTTCCGGATCGTCAGCAGCGGGCTGCCGCCCGTGCCCGGGGATTCGGTGGCCGAGCGGCGGGCGGTGCTGATCGGGGGAGGCGGTACGACCGCGCCTCGCCCGGGCGAGCTGGAGCGGATCAGGCAGCTGCTGAGCCGGGAACCGCGCGGCCACGCCGGGATGTACGGCGGCTTCGTGGTCCCGCCCGACGACGACGGGGCCCAGCTCGGGGTGCTGTTCTGGCACAAGGACGGCTATTCGACGGCCTGCGGCCACGGGACCATCGCGCTGGGCGCCTGGGCGGTGGACTCCGGGCTGGTCCCGGCACCCGAGGACGGCACGGCCCGGGTACGGATCGACGTCCCGTCCGGGCGGGTCGGCGCGGCAGTTCACCGCAGCGGCGGCCGGACCACCGCCGTGACCTTCCGCAACGTGCCGACCCGGATCACCGCCCGCGGCCTGCCGGTCGACACCTCGCGCGGCCGGGTCGCGGTCGACCTCGCGCACTCGGGCGCCTGCTACGCCTCCGTGCGCGTCGCCGACCTCGGGCTGGAGGTCGCCGCCGCCCGCCTGCCCGAACTCACCGCGATCGGACGGGAGATCCGCGCCGCCCTCGCCGAGGAGCCCGCCGCCCGGCACCCGGTGGACCCCAGGCTCTCGGGCGTCTACGGGGTGATCCTCCACGAGGAACTCGCCGACACCCCGGCGGGCCCGAGCCAGCGCAACGTCACCGTCTTCACCGACGGCCAGATCGACCGCTCCCCGTGCGGCTCCGGCACCTCGGCCCGGCTCGCGCTGCTCGCCGCCGAGGGACGGCTGGCGCACGGCGAGGAACTGCGCCACGAGTCGGTGATCGGCACGGTCTTCACCGGCCGCCTCGCGGGCAGTTGCCCGGACGGTGTGCTCACCGAGATCACCGGAACCGCCCACCGCACCGGCGAGCACCGCTTCCTGCTGGCGCCGGACGACGAACTCGGGACGGGATTCCTGCTGTGACCCGGCTGCTCCCCGTCGACCTGGCCCCCGTACAGGCCGTCGCCGCCCTGGAACGCGTCCTGCTGGACGGGGTGGATCCCGAGCGCTGCCCGCCCAGGTCCCATGTCCCGCTCCCGGCAGGCGAGTTGCTGTTGATGCCCGCCGCCGACGGCAGGTACGCGGGCGTGAAGATCGCCGGTGTCGCCCCGGCCAACCCCGGGCGCGGACTGCCCCGGATCACCGGCGGCTACCTGCTGCTGGACGGACCCACGCTGCAGCCGCTGGCGTACTTCGACGGCGCCGCCCTGACCGCCCTGCGGACGCCCGCCGTCACCGCGCTGGCCGTGCGGCGCCTCGCGGTACCGGACGCCGAGCACCTGGTGCTGTTCGGCGCCGGGCCGCAGGCGTACGGGCACCTGGACGCGCTGTGCGCCGTCCGCCCGCTGACCCGGCTCACCGTGGTCACCCGCAGCGCGGACTCGGCCGTGCCACTGGTCGGCCACGCCCGTGCTCTCGGGCTGGCCGCCGAGGCGGGGACTCCTGCTGCGGTGGCCGCGGCCGATCTGGTGGTCTGCTGCACCAGTGCGCGCGGCCCGCTCTTCGACGGGCGGCTGGTGCCCCCGCACGCGGCCGTGGCGGCCATCGGCTCGCACCAGCCCGACGCCCGTGAGGTGGACACCGCGCTCGTCGTCCGCTCCGCACGGTACGTGGAGGCGCGGGCCGTCGCGCTGCGCGCAGCGGGGGACCTGGTGATCCCGTTCGGCGAAGGCGCCATCGCGGCCGACGAGCCGCTTGCTAACCTGTCAGAACTGGTGTGCGGCAAGGCAGTTGTGCCGGAGGGGCGGCCGAGGTTCTTCAAGAGCATCGGGATGGCCTGGCAGGACCTGGCGGTCGCGGCGGCGCAGTACGAAGCGGTGCGGGCGCGGGAGACGGTTCCGCCGCCACCGTAACGTGACATTGTACAATGGTGTCCTGTTGAACCACCGGAGGAACACCATGGCCGACCTCAAGCCCCGCACCCTCATCTCCGTCCAGGAGCGGCTGCGCGACCAGGTCGCCCATGCGCTGCGGGCCGCGCTGATCTCCGGTGAGCTGCGTCCCGGCGTGGTCTACTCGGCCCCCGCGCTGGCCGCCGACTTCGGGGTCTCGGCGACGCCGGTCCGCGAGGCGATGCTGGACCTCGCGCGCGAGGGGCTGGTCGAGGCCGTCCGCAACAAGGGCTTCCGGGTCACCGAGCTGACCGAGCGCGACCTGGACGACTTCACCGAGATCCGCGCCCTGATCGAGGTCCCGACCGTGGGCCGGGTCACCCGCACCGCCACCGCCGAACAGCTGAAGGCCCTGCGGCCCGAGGCCGAGGCCATCGTCGCGGCGGCCCGGGCGCACGACCTGATCGGCTACCTGGAGGCCGACCGCCGCTTCCACCTCGGCCTGCTGGGTCTGGCCGGCAACGCCCGGCTGGTCGAGACGGTCGGCGAGCTGCGCAAGCGCTCCCGCCTCTACGGCCTCACCCGGCTCGACCAGCGCGGCGAGCTGGTCTCCTCCGCCGAGGAGCACCTGGAACTCCTCGACCTGATGATCTCCGGCGACGCCGAGGCCGCCGAGCAGTGCATGGCCCGCCACCTCGGCCACGTCCGGTCCCTGTGGGCGTCCGGCCAGGCGGAGGCGGCCGAGGAGCGCCCGGCGCTGCGGCTCGGGGCGCGCTGAGCCGGATCGGGTGAACCGTCGGGGATCGGGCCGGTCGGCCGGCCGCGGCCTACGATGATGGCACTCGACACAGGCAGCCAGGAGGAATCCCATGTCCGCCGCAGCAGTGGAGGAGCCGATCGAGCAACCGAGCCTGCTCGAAGTCGCCGACATGATCTCCGATCAGCTGGTGGGTCACCGAGTCGAGATCATCGGGAGCGAGATCACAGTGACGCCACCGGCCGACGGACCTCACGGCGACGCCCTGACCAACATCATGATCCCGTTCCTGGCGGCGGGGCTTCATGGCGAGCGAACCAGAGTGATCCAGGCCATCGGCATCTGGCTCCCGGACGGTCCGTCCGACTTCGCGATCCCTGATCTGGCCGTGGTCGATGCCGACTACCGTGACCACAAGGTCGAGTTCAACTGCTACGACCCCGCGGTCTTCCGGCTGGTGCTGGAGGTCACGTCCTCGAACCTGAGCAACGACCTCAAGAAGAAGCCCGCGGCGTATGCGCAGGCCGGCGTACCGGTGTACGTGATCGCGGATCGTAAGAACCGCAGGGTGCTGGTGCTCACCGATCCACGTGACGGCGAGTACCAGCTCCCGGCGATCTACCATCCAGGGCAGTCGTTCGAACTGCCCGAGTCGGTCGGGGCCAAGGTGACCCTGTCCGTGGACAGCGTCCTCGGCCCCGAGAAGTAGCCGCCCCTCAGCGCAGCCGCCCGTCCTGCATTTCCAGCACCCGGTCCACCCGGCCCAGCAGGTCGCGGTCGTGGGTGACCATCACGGTCGCGGTGCCGTGGGTACGGGTGACCTCGGCCAGCAGGTTGACGATCTGGGCGCCGCGCTCGTGGTCGAGTGCCGAGGTGGGCTCGTCCACCAGCAGGACGGACGGGCTGCCGAACAGGGCCCGGGCGATGTTGACGCGCTGGCGTTCGCCGCCGGAGAGCTGGTGCGGGCGGCGCCGCTGCTTGGCGCCGTCCAGGCCGACCGAGGCGAGTAGCTCCTCGGCGCGCCGGCGGGCGGCGCGCACCCGGCCGCCGCGTACCGACTCCAGGACCAGCAGCTGCTCCACCGCCGTCAGCGAGGCCAGCAGATTGGACTGCTGGAAGACGATGCCCAGCCGTTCGCGGCGCAGCGCCGTACGCGCGCCCGGGCTGAGCGCGCCCGCGTCCTGGCCGTCGACCAGGACCTGCCCGCTGTCCGGGCGCAGCAGGGTCGCCGCGACCGCCAGCAGGCTGGACTTGCCCGAGCCCGAGGGCCCGGCGATGGCGGTGAACTCGCCCGGGGCGACCTCGAGGTTCACCCGGTCGAGCGCGGTCAGGCGATTCTCGCCGTCGGGGTAGGTCAGGGTCACCTCGTGCAGGGCGAGGCCGGTGCGGGTCTTGACTTCGGAGACGGTCATCTCGGTTGGACTCCAGGGAAGTTGGGGTGGCTGGGCGTGCGGTGGGTTCGGCGCCGGCGGTTCAGCGGCTGGCACCGAGGGCGGCCAGCGGGTCGACGGCGGTGATCCGGCGGACGGCCAGGACCGCACCGAGGAGGCCGAGCAGCACCATCACCGCCACCGGTACGGCCACGCTCAGCACACCCACGTCGAACGGCACCGCCGAGGCCGCGAACACCCCGCCCACCGCTCCGGCGAGCCCGCCCAGCAGCGCCCCGCCGAACAGAACGGCCGCCGCCTGCGCCAGCGCGTCCCGGACCAGGTAGGCGCTGCTCGCGCCGACCGCCTTGAGCACGGCGATGTCCGGCTTGCGCTGCACCGTCCAGACCGTGAAGAAGGCCCCCACCACCAGTGCGCTCACCACGAACAGGAAGCCCTGGATCATCTGCAGGCTGCCCTGCTCGGCGTCGAAGCCGTTGATCCCGGAGAGCGAGTCCGCGAGGGGCACCGTCTTCGTCCCCTGGGCGGCGTCCAGTGCGCCGAGCCCTGCGCCGGAGGCGGTGCTCAGGGCGAGCGCGGTCGGCTGGTTCTGGCCGCTCAGCTGCTCCCAGGTGGACAGGGTGGTCCAGACCGTCGGCGCGTGCGAGAACGAGCGTTGCTCGGTGATGCCGGAGACGGTCAGCTTCTCCGGGCCGACCTGCACCTGCGCGCCGGGCGCCAGGTGGTACGCCGCCGCCGTGTCGCTGCCCACGGCCAGCTGGCCCGCAGCCGGGGCGCTGCCGGACTTCAGCGGCGGCAGCAGCGCGGCGTCCGTCCCCACCACGCTCACCGAGGTGGCGGCCTCGCTCGCCGTCAGCCTGGTCAGCGACAGCCCGAGCGGCTTGGCCGAGGACACGCCGGGTGCGCCGGCGAACGCGGCGGCCTGGGTGGGGGAGACGGTGCTGTTGCTGAACGAGACGGTGGGGGAGGCGCCGGCCGGGGCGCCGAACACGATCCGGTCGGCCCGCAGGCCGGTGATGGTGGAGGACGCGGCGGAGGCGAGGCCGCCGGTCAGTCCGTAGAGGAAGACGACCAGGGTGGTTATCAGGGTGACTACCGCGCCCATCAGGGCGAAGCGGCCCTTGGCGAAGCGGATGTCTCGCAGTGCGACGAACACGGGGACCTTCCCGGCTGGAGGTGAGTACTCCTCCACCTTGTCGGCGCGCCCCGCCCTTTCCATCAGGGAGAGGGACGGGAGTCAACCCCTGCGGGCGATGCATGCCGAAATACATCGAACGGTTGATGCCGTACCGGAAGGAGCACCGCGTCCGCGCCCGTACCCTCGGAAGGCGTGACCAGAGAAGCACCACCACCGGCACCCCAGGAGAGCGGCCACGCCGCCGTCACCCCCGCCCTGCGGCTGACGAACCTCGCCCTGCACGGTCTGTTCCTCGCCCTGCTGGGTGTCCTGGCCGTCCGGGGCGTGCTGACCGGCGGTCTCGGCACCGCAGGCCTGGCCACAGCCGTCCTGCTCACCGCGGTGTACCTGAGCGGCGGCGCCCTCGAACGCATCCGGCGGAGCCGGTGGTGGGCGACCGCCTGGATGGCCGCCGTGCTGGCGCTCTGGGTGGCGCTGACCCTGCTGCACCCCGAGTTCTGCTACCTGGCGTTCCCGCTCTACTTCGTCTGCCTGCACCTGATGCCCACGCGCTGGGGCCTGGCGGCCGTCGCCGCGCTCACCGGCATCGTGATCGGCGCCCAGGCCACCACGGAGGGCGGGCTGACCACCGCCAAGGTGCTCGGACCGCTCGCGGGCGCGGCCGTCGCGCTGCTCACCGCGTACGGGTACGCCGCGCTGTACCGGGAGAGCCGGGAGCGGCAGCGGCTGATCGACGACCTGGTCAGGGCCAGGGACGAACTCGCCGCCAGCCAGCGGGAGGCCGGGCGGCTCGCCGAGCGGCAGCGACTGGCCCGGGAGATCCACGACACCCTGGCCCAGGGCCTGTCCAGCATCGTGCTGCTGGCCCGTTCGGCGGAGTCGGCGCTGCCGCAGGACCCGGCCACGGCGGCGGAGCGGATCCGCGAGGTCGGGCAGACCGCCTCCGCCAACCTCTCCGAGGCCCGCCGGTTCGTCCACGCGCTCACCCCGCCCGCGCTGGACGACGCCACCCTCACCGAGGCGCTGCGCCGGCTGGCCGGCGGCGCCGGTGCGGAACTGCTGCTCGACGGCGATCCGTACCCGCTGCCGGTCGAGGCCGAGGTGGCGCTGCTGCGGCTCACCCAGGAGGCGCTGGCGAACGCCGTCCGGCACGCCCGGGCGGGGCGGATCGCGGTGACCCTCAGCTATCTCGACGACGAGGTGACCTTGGACGTCTTCGACGACGGTGTCGGCTTCGACCCGTACGCCCGGCCGGACTCCGGACGGCCGACCTTCGGCCTGCACGGCATGCGCGAGCGGATCGCGGCGCTCGGCGGCCGCCTCACGGTGGAGTCGGCGCCCGGAGAGGGCACCGCCGTCGCGGTCTCGCTTCCGCTGCGGGCGATCGGGACGGCGGAGAGCGTGCTGACGGAGGTGGCGCGGTGATCCGGGTCCTGCTGGTGGACGACCACCCGGTGGTCCGGCGCGGGCTGCGCGCCATGGTGGACGACCTGCCCGAGGTGACCGCCGTGGGCGAGGCGGCGGAGGGCGCGGAGGCGCTGCGGCTGCTGGAGTCGCTGCCGGTCCGTCCGGACGTGGTGCTGATGGACCTGCAGATGGGCAGCGGGATGCACGGCGTCGAGGCGACCCGGCGGATCACGGCGCTGCCCGATCCGCCGGCGGTGCTGATCCTCACCACCTACAGCACCGACGCCGACATCCTCGCCGCCGTCGAGGCAGGGGCGACCGGCTATCTGCTCAAGGACGCCCCGCCCGAGGAGGTGGCCGCCGCCGTGCACGCCGCCGCCCGGGGCGAGACCGTGCTCGCCCCGCCGGTCGCGGCCCGGCTGCTGGGTCGGGTCAGGGCGGGCCGGCCGACCCTCTCCCCGCGCGAGGCGGAGATCCTGCAACTGCTCGCCGAGGGCCTGGCCAACCGCCAGATCTCCAGGCGGCTGTTCATCAGCGAGGCCACGGTCAAGACGCATCTGGTGCACATCTACGACAAGTTGGGCGTCGACAGTCGGACGGGCGCGATCGCGGCCGGACTGGCGAGCGGACTGATCCGCCCGGCGTGAGCGGGGGCGGAGCGCGGACCGGCCGTGGCCCGGGGCAGCGGCGGGGGCCGTGCAGAGGCTCCGACAGTCCATCAGAAACAACGGGGATTAATGCTGCGAATGGTCGGATCGATGGACTGCGTCAGCGCGGTCGTCGTTGAGGATCACTGGATCCCGCTGAAGGTCGGGTGGGGCCCCGAGCCCCGGGGAATGCCTCTGTACCTCAGGATCTCCGGATCGCGTGGTGGCGAGGTGGAGATGAAGATCGATCCGCGCACCGGGATGCTGACGGCGGTGATCGTCATCCTTGCCCCGCCGCAGATCGAAGCAGCCGGGTTCGCCGTGCCGCTCGGGTCGGAGCGGACTCGGGCGCCGGTCGTCGACCGTTCCCCGTGGGCGGCGTACGGCCCGCTGGACGAGTTCGCCCCGGACCGGCCGGTCGTATCCGTGGTCGAGGACCTGGCGTTCGTACGGGAGCCCGATCGGATCGGACTCGTCGTACCCGGCCGTGAGCCGACCGAGTACGTCTGCTGCGGAGACGTGACGGTGGCTGTTTCCGGTGACGGTTGTCTGGCTGGGGTGTCTGTCGCGCTGTAGCCGTCCCGGGCCCTGTGCCCGGTGTCGCCGCAAGCGCGGTGGTAGCCGGCGCCGCGCCGCTCGGACGCCGGTTCACCGGGTCGGTCGAACCGCCGGAACCTGACGGTCCGCCAGCCCGCCCGGACATAGGGTGAGGTGGACCGAGATCGGGGGAGGGAGGCATGGCGGTGGCGGATGTGCTGAGGCGGCTCACGTTTTTTCCGGTGGTGGCCGCGCCGATGGCCGGCGGGGCGTCCACGCCCGCGCTGGTGGCTTCGGTGAACGGCGCGGGTGGTCTGGGGTTCCTGGCGGCCGGCTATCTGACGTCCCGTGCGATGACCGAACAGATCGCCCAGCTGCGGGAGTTGAGCGACCGGCCGTTCGGGCTGAACCTGTTCGTGCCCGCCGAGCCGTCCGACCAGGCGGAGGTGGCCGCCTACCGGGAGCGGCTGCGTCCGGAGGCCGAGCGGCTCGGTGTCGAGTTGCCCGAGCGGATCGCACCGGACCGGGACGACTGGGACGCCAAGGTCGAGGCGCTGCTGGTCGACCCGGTCCCGGTGGTCTCGTACACCTTCGGTCTGCCGAGTGCGGCGGAGGCGGCGGCGCTGCGGGCGGTGGGCAGTTGGCAGATCGGGACGGTGACCTCGGTCGAAGAGGCCCGCGCGGCAGCCGGGTTGGGGCTGGATGCGCTGGCGGTGCAGGGGCCGGAGGCGGGCGGCCACCGGGGCACCCACCGGGCCCAGGACCGACCGGGGGAGACGCCGCTGCTCGAACTGCTGGCGCAGGTGGGGAAGGAGACCTCGCTGCCGCTGATCGCGGCCGGCGGCCTGGGCGAGGGCGCGGCGATCGCCGCCGCACTGGCGGCCGGTGCGGCGGCGGTGCAACTGGGCACGGCGTTCCTGCGCAGCGAAGAGTCGGGCGCCAATGCGGCCTACCGGGCGGCGCTGGTGGACGAGCGCTTCGCCGAGACGGTGGTGACCAGGGCGTTCACCGGCCGTCCGGCACGCGGGCTGCGCAACGCCTTCATCGACCGCTACGAGTCGTACGCGCCTGCCGCCTACCCCGAGGTGCACCACCTGACCCGTCCGCTGCGGGCCGCGGCCGCGGCGCGGGGCGATGCGGACGGGATGCACCTGTGGGCCGGTACCGCCCACGCGCTGGCCCGGAGCGGCCCGGCGGCGGAGATCACCCGGCAGCTGTGGGCGGAGGCGGAGGCGGCCCGGTAGGGCCGGGGGGTGCCGCGCGGCAGCGCGGCGCGGTGGTGAAGGCCGGACGACGACCGGGCGGCCGGCGGACCGGTGGTCCGGCGGTCCGGCGGTCCGTCAGGAGAGCAGGGTGCCCATCCACTCCTCGATCGCGGGGACGGTGCGCGGCAGCGCTCCCGACATCAGACGGGCGCCGTCGGCGGTGATGACGAGGTCGTCCTCGATCCGCACGCCCATGCCGCGGAGTTCCAGGGGCAGGGTCTCGTCGTCCGGCTGGAGGTAGAGACCCGGCTCGACGGTGAGGACCATGCCCTCCTCCAGTACGCCGTCGAGGTAGGTCTCCCGCCGCGCCCTGGCGCAGTCGTGCACGTCCAGGCCGAGCATGTGGCCGCTGCTGCAGAGGGTGTAGCGGCGGTAGAGGCCGGAGTCCTCGCGCAGCGCCTCCTCGGCGGACACCCGCAGCACGCCCCACTCGGCCAGCCCCTCGGCGATCACCCGCATGCCGGCCCGGTGGAAGTCGCGGAAGCTCGCACCGGGCTTCAGGGTCGCGATCGCGGCGTCCTGGGCGGCCAGCACCAGCTGGTAGACGTCCCGTTGGACGGGCGAGAAGGTGCCGCCGAGCGGGAGGGTCCGGGTGATGTCGGCGGTGTACAGGGTGTCGGTCTCCACGCCCGCGTCCAGCAGCAGGAGTTGGGTGGGGTCGAGTGGGCCGTCGTTGCGGATCCAGTGCAGTACGCAGGCGTGCGCGCCGGAGGCGACGATGGTCTCGTAGCCGGTGCCGTTGCCCTCGGCGCGGGCGCGCAGGTTGAACGTACCCTCCAGCCAGCGTTCGCCGCGCCCGTGGCGCAGTGCGGTGGGCAGGGCGCGGACCACGTCCTCGAAGCCGGTAGTGGTGTGGTCGACGGAGAGCTGGAGCTGCTCCACCTCCCAATGCTCCTTGACCAGGCGCAGTTCGGAGAGGGTGGCGGCGAGGGCGGCGTCCTCGGGTCCGGTGGGCCGGCCGAGTGCGGAGTCCATTCGCGGGTCGACCCCGGCGAGCAGCCGGGTCGGCGGCTGATGCCCCGTCAGCAGATCTGCCAGGTCGTCCAGATGGACGGTGCGGATGCCGGCGAGCTGCTCGGTCTCGGCCAGGTCCGGCCGGCGGCCGACCCAGAACTCGCCGTAGCGGCGGTCGCGGTAGAACTCGTCCGCGTACCGGCCCGGGCCGCCGCGCGGTGAGCGCGGGCGGACATGGAGCACGGCCTCCCCGTCGGGTTCGATCACCAGGACGTGCCCGACCTGGTCCTCGCCGGTCAGCCCGGTGAGGTGGGCGTAGGCGCTGTGCGGGCGGAAGCGGTGGTCGCAGTCGTTGCTGCGGACCTTCAACTGCCCGGCCGGGATGACGAGTCGCTCGCCGGGGAAGGCGGCGGTGAGTCTGGCCCGGCGGGCCGGGGTGAACCGGTACGCCGCCGCCCGCTGGCCCGGTGGCAGGGGAGTGGCGGCCCAGTCGGTGCCCATGAAGGCGCTCAGGGCGGGGCTGACGGGAAGGTCATGGCTGCCGGTGTTGAGCCCGGGGTCGGTGGTCACCTCGGAGGTCCCTTCTGAGCTGCGGCTGTTTACCTTGCGTGAAAGGTGAGTTGACGACTTGTCAGGACACGGCTCGATAACGAGCCGGCCGCCCACTTGTCTGTGCAATTTCACATTACTATGTTACGGGTCACATCCCAGGGCGCCAGCCCCCCACAGGACCGGACTCTCCCGCCGCCGCACCGCCGCTGTGATCCCCTCTCCGACCGCGGCGCGGCCCCGGGTGTGTCCGACGGCGCACCGACGAACAGCCGCACCGCTCCATCCCCCACTACCTCCACTCCCACAGGAGCACAGGTGTCAACTACGCACACCACGCGTCGGGTTCTGCTCGCGGCGGCCATCGCGGCGTCCCTGACGCTGCCGGCCGTCCAGACCGCGCAGGCCCTCACCCCGGCGCCGACCGCCTCCACCACACACACGGCCGCCTCCGCCGCACGCACGGCCGCCTCCGCCGCACACACCGCGGCCACCGCGCCGAGGACCGCGCCGACGCCCGACCCCACCGCTTACGACGACGTGGACCACCTCGGCACCGCCGTCGCCAGGACCGGCACCGCCGCCCCCGCGCCCGGCGGTGGTTCGCTCGGAACCGCGCGGATCCCCGGCGCGCTCCCCGCCCGGGTCGGCCGACCGGCCCCCACCGCGGCCGATCTGACTCCCGCCCCGCACCGGACGGTTGCCCGTACGGCGGCCGGAGTGCCCTGCACCGTGGACGGCCTGACCGGCCTCGACCCGACGCAGCTGGTGGGCTTCCTCACCGACCCGGCGGTCACCGCCGACGGCTGCCTGAACGGCATCCTGTGGACCTGGGACGCCCGCTTCGCCAGCACCATGGACCAGGCGCACGTCCAGGCCGTCGCCAACCGCATCGCGCAGAGCGCCGGTTCGGACGACGGCACCGGCTCGGCCCACCTGTACGAGTTGTGGACCTTCCTGCACGCCGTGGTCTACCACGACTTCACCCATCCCGAGCTCGGCACCACCGACCCCGCCACCCTCGCCGCCATGCAGCGCGCCATCGACGCCCACACCGCAGGCCCGCACGCCTGGGACACCGCCGACGCGGCCGGCTACACCATGCGCGAACTCGGCATCGTCGCGGGCAGCAGCGGGATGCGCCAGAACAACCTCGGGCTGGTCAAGCGGATCCTCGGCAGGTTCGGCCCCGCTACCGCGCTGGCCGACAACGCCGCCTGGGGCGGTGCCGCGCTCTCCGCGCTGAACGTCAACTACCTCGGCATCTACAACCAGGACGCGGCCTTCACGGCCGCCGTCGCCGCCGACGCCGACTACCGCGCGGCCTTCCGCTCCTTCGCCAGCGCCGGCCACCTCAAGGGCACCGCCAACGCCTGGCTGGCCCGCGACGCCGTCGCCGAGTACGGCCGGTTCGGCCAGATAGCCTCGCTCAAGGCCGCGGTGACCGCCGACATCGGCCCGCTGCTCGACCTCACCAAGTCCGCCTTCGGGGAGTTCTCCGACCCCTGGGTCAAGGTGGTCGGCTGGGCCAACACCTACGGCGTGTGCGCCCAGTTCGGCGTCTGCACCGACCAGATCGAGGCCCGGATCTTCCCGTACACCTACAAGTACGACAACGGCGCGATCGAGGTGCACACCGCACTCGACAAGGCCACCGTCGACCAGATGTACTACGCCAGCAAGCAGGTGAAGACCCAGTTCTTCCGGGTGCTGGGCACCGACCAGCCGCTCGCCGGCGACGTCAACTCCACACTGCACATCCACCTGTACGCCTCGCGCGCCGACTACGAGGTCTACCACCCGCTGCTCACCGGGATGAGCACCAACAACGGCGGCATCTACATCGAGAACGGCGCCACCTTCTACACCTACCAGCGCCGGGTGCCGCAGGACTCCACCCTCACCCTGGAGGAGCTGTTCCGGCACGAGTACACCCACTACCTCAACGGCCGGTGGGCGGTGCCCGGTTACTTCGGCGACGACCGCTGGTACCACGACGACATGACCACCGCGATGGACGAGGGGACGGCCGAGTTCTTCGACGGCTCCACCCGGGACCAGGGCATCCTGGTGCGCAAGTCGCTGGTCGCCAAGCTCGCGCAGGACGAGGCGGCCGGCATCCCCCGGATGACGGTCAAGGAGCTCATCCACGCCAAGTACGGCGACACGCCGGCGTTCCACTTCTACAACTACGCCGGGACGTTCTTCGAGTTCCTGTGGCAGAAGCACCCCTCGCTGATCCGTGAGATGTACGGCTACCAGCGGGCCGACGACCCGGCCGGCTTCGAGGGCTGGCGGGACAAGGTCTCCGACGACGCCGCGCTGAACGCCGAGTACAGCGCCTTCCTGGACGAGCAGGTCAAGAAACTCGACGACCTGTACGTCCCCAGTACCAGTTACGTCGCCGACAACTCGCTGACCTTCGCGTACGCATCCTCGGTGCAGTCCGCCTTCGCGGCCGCGACCGGTGCCACGCCGGTCTGCAAGAACAACGGCGACTGGAACAACAAGCCGATGCGCTACATCTGCACCGGCAGGATCACCGCCAACCTGTCCGACTCCGCCGACGGCGACGCGGTGTTCAAGGACATGTCGGACACGGTCGACTACTTCCTGCTCAAGCGGACCAAGGGCAGCGTCAACAACTTCGACGACATGAACTGCTACTTCGGCAAGGTCGACCTCTGGCCGAACGGCAAGGCCGGTACCGCCGACTACACCTGTGAGGGCCCGCTGCGCCGTTGACCGAGCCCCGGTCGGGCGCGGCGGCCAGCCGCTCGGCATGCCGCGCCCGACCGGTTCGCAGCCGGCCGCGGGCTGGGCAGATCACCCTACCGATCGGGCACGACCGAGGTGGGCGTTGGTTCCTGCGGGCCGGTGCGCCCGGATGTCGGGAGTGCCGGGCTCCGGAGTCGGACACGTCGTGACCGGCTGAAGACGCCGGGGTGCCCCGTCGCTCACCAGGGCCGCCGCGGTGTGGACAGCGGACGGTGCCTGGTGAGCACCCTTGCCACCGGGCGGGGTCGGCGACCGAGGTCGCAGCAGCAGCGGGTCCGCCGCCCGGTGAGTGTGGGACCGGCCGTCCCCCGTGTCGGCCGATGCGTTGACTCTAGGACGGCTGCCCGTCCGGCGGTACCGCACCGGTGCACGGTTGACCGGGCCGCAACCGTCATCGGTGCACGGTCCGTTCCCCTGACCTGCGGTGACTCGGTGTCGCTGTCAGACCGGACTTGACGCCGGCCCGGTGGCCGGCTCGGTGAGGTCCAGTTCGCCCTGGACGGCGAAGGCGAGCGCCGTCTCGTACAACCCGCCGCCGCCCGCCAGCAGTTGGCGCTGGAGCAGCCGTTCGGCGCTGCGCAGGTGCTCCCGTACGGTCTGCGGGTGCAGCTCCAGCAGCCGGGCGGTCCGCTCGACGCCGGTGTCGACGGTCAGCCAGGTGAGCAGGGTGCCGCGAAGGTCGCGGGTGTCCTCAGTGAGGCGGCGCAGCAGGGCCTGGGCCCAGGCCCGGGCGCCCGCGCCGGCGAGGACGTCCGCCAGGGGTACCGGCCGCTCCGGATCCGGGCGGTGCGAGGAGCCGCGGAGCCGGTCCGGGCCGGCTGCCGAGCAGGCTTGCAGGGCCAGGTGCAGCACCGCCCGTCCGCGCAGCCCTGCGAGGTCCAGGCCGAGCAGGCCGGCCGCACGGTCGAGGCGGGCGCGGACGGTGTTCCGACTGACCCCGAGGATCTTGGCGGCGCTGGTGGCCGGGAACTCCAGGCCGAGGTGCAGCGTGCCGAGCATCTGGTCCTGGCTCACGTACGGCAGCGTGTGCAGCGGATGCAGCAGTCCGCCCGCCCAGCGGGCCGCGACCGCGGGGTCGAGGACCTGGGTGAGTCGGCTCTCCGCCGCGTACAGCGCCGAACGGCTCGGCTGCAGCCGAGCCACCGCCAGGGCGCGGGCGGCGTCGCCGTACGAGCCGGCGGTCTGGGCGAGCGGGAGCACCGCGCTGCCGCCCAGGTAGCGCCCGGGGTGCCGGGCGACGAGCGCGCGGAGCGCCGCACCGGCCTCGTCCCACCCGTCCGCGGGCTCCGGGCCGGGTGGACTCTTGAGTGGGGCGACGATGATCAGGTGCTGGTCGTAGGCCGGGCAGCGGACCACCAGTGCCCGGCCGCCGGTCGCCGCCACGCACTCCCGTGCCAGCCGGTCACGCTCGGCGGCTGGCCCTTCCAGGACGTACACCCGGGCGGTCTCCGCGTCCAGCAGGCCCGGGGAGAGGCCCTCGGCCGTCCGCTGGGCCAGCGTCACCTCACCGCCCATCAGCAGCTGGAACACCGCGACCCGCAGGGCCGCCGCCACCTCGTCGAGCCGTTCGCCGTCCGTCCTGGCCGCGCCGAGCTGCAGGATCGGTGCCAGCAGCGCGGCAGTGTGAGCGATCAGCGCCTGGCCGCGGGCGTCGAAGGGGGACGTCCGGCCGACCGCCAGCACCGAGAACGGGCGGCCGGGGCCGATCGCGGTGACCCGTACCCGCAGTTCGCCGTCGTCGATCGCGGCAGAGCCGAGCCGCCCCTCCGCCACCTCCCCGGCCAACTGCCGGGCGGCGTCCAGTACGCGGAACGCCGTGGCGGGGGCACCGAGCCGACCGAGGCCGGCGGGGCCGCCGGTCAGGGTGACCGCGCCGCCCACCGCCTGGGCCAGCCAGCCGACCAGCCGCTGCGCGCGCCGCTCCGGGGAGCCGTGTTCCCTTGCCAGGGCGAGGAGTTGCTCCAGCTCGGCGAGCCGCTCCCGGGCCTCGCGCAGCCGCTCATCACCGATCACCTGCGCGATCCGTACCCAGCACACCTCGGGGGCGACCGTCAGCAGGGCCACGCCGTGCCGTGCGGCCGCCTCGGCCAGGGCGGCCGGCGCCGCCCCGGGCTGCTCGGCGGGGACGGCCAGCGCCGCCACCCGGGCGGCCGCGAACCGTCCGACGACCCGGGCCGCCCGCCGACCGTCCTCGGCCCAGCCGCCGGGCGCGGGGTCGACCCGCACCAGCCGGTCCGCGAGCTCCGCGGAGTTGGCGAAGTCCATGACGTCCATGACGTCCGGGACGTCCGGGACGTCCGGGACGTCCGCGGAGTCCGGGATCTCCCGTGAGCCGCTCCCGAGCGGGTGGTGGCCGCCGCCCGGCGCGAGCGCCACGCCGACCACCTCCCGCCCCGCTCCGCGCTCGGCGGCACCCGCCGCGAACTCCAGCGACAGCTCCGCCATCGTGGTCAACGAACCGACCGTGGGCACTTGTCCCTCCCTGCTCACCGCAACTGTCCGCGAGATCTGTCCGCCCGCTGCTACCCGAACGACCCGGCCTCACGGTGACCTGTGCAGATGGTACGAAGGAGCACGGACGGTGGCGCCAGCTGACGGTCGGCCACCCACGGCTCGCCGGTCGCTCACGGCCGGCCGCCCACTCGCGGCTTCGCCGGCGTCAGAGTCCGCGCAGCCGGCTCAGATAGCCGCGGACCGCCTCCTCGCCGTCCGACCCGGCCGTCAGCGCGATGTGGTTGTCCGGACGGACCAGGACCAGCGCCGGGCCCGCGATCCCGTACGCACGGCGGGCGTGCCCGTCCTTGTCGTACAGCGGGTCCTCGCCCGCGTCGACGGTGAAGCCCCGCACCGGACCGTCGAGTCGCGGAGCCGGACAGCCGAACGCGAGAAGGGTGAAGTGGCTGCCCGCGAACAGCTCGAAGAGCTGGACGGTGCGGCCCTCGCCGTCCGTGAGCGGGGCGTCCGGCGCGCGGTCGCCGGCCTGGAGGACACCGTGGAGGCCGTCCGTCGCCAGGCTGCTCCAGCGGTAGCCGACGCTGAGGCCGGTGGTGTCGTGGGAGCGGATCACCTCGAGGCCGACGCCGGGCGTGCGGGAGCGCTCGGCGACGGTGGTCATCGCGGCCGTGGTGATGTCCAGGGTGCGGGCGGCGACCGGCCGGCGCTCCTCCTGGTAGGTGTCGATCAGCCCGGGACCGGCCTGGCCGGTGAGGACGTAGCCCAGCTTCCAGCCGAGGTTCCAGCCGTCCTGGATGCCGGTGTTCATGCCGAGACCGCCCGCGATCGGGTGGACGTGGGCGGCGTCCCCGGCGAGCAGCACCCGTCCGACCCGGTAGCGTTCCGCCAGCCGGACGTTGACCCGCCAGGTGGAGATCCAGCTCGTGCCGACCACCCGCACGTCGGTGCGGCCGGTGTGTTGCTCGATGATGCGCTGGAAGCCCTCCGGCGAGGGTTCCACCGGCCGCCCGTCCGCGTCCCGTTCGGGGTTCGCCTGGAACTGCCAGGTCGTGGTGGACTCGAACGGGTAGAGCAGCAGGGCGCCCTTCGCGCTGAACCACTGGTGCCAGTAGCCCGGTTCGAGCCCCTCCAGCTCGACGTCGCCGACCACCATCGCGGTCTCCCGGTCGCCGGACCCCTCGAAGGCGATGCCGAGCCGCTTGCGGACGGTGCTGCGCCCGCCGTCGCACCCCACCAGGTAGTCGGCGAGGATCTCCTCGCCGCTCGCCAGCCGGGCGGTGACACGCGTCTCGTCCTGCTCGAACCCGGCCAGCTCACAGCCGAGTTCGACCTCGACGCCGTACCCGGCCAGTACCTCCCGCAGCGCTTGCTCCACCCTGGTCTGCGGCAGGAACAGCCCGCGCGGGTAGGGGACGTCGGGGGTTTTGCGGATGCCCTCGTGCGGGTCGGTGTCGGTGATGAACTCCCCGTCGAAGTACTTGCGGAAGACCTCGCGCTCGCGCCCGGCGCCCCGCAGCCGCTCGGTGACGCCGAAGTCGGCCAGCACCTCCAGGCTGCGCGGATTGAGCCCCTTGCCGCGCGAGCCGGTCTGGAACCCGGGCGACCTCTCGATGATCCTGACGCCCACCCCCTGCCTGGCCAGACTGCACGCCAGCGTGAGGCCGGTCGGCCCGGCCCCCACGATCAGCACGGTCGATGACATGACTGCTGCTCCCTCCCTGGAACGTCGGTGCGGTGCGGTCATCAAATCGCAACCTGGTAAGAAGTGCAACCGAGTAACAAAAGTATCCGGGTTATGATTGCCGTATGAGCGAATCCGGAGGTCTGCGGACCCTCAAGAAGGAACGCACCCGCAACGCGATCGCCGACGCCGCGATCAGGCTCTTCCTGGCCAACGGGTTCGATCAGGTCTCGGTGGCCGAGATCGCGGCGGCGGCCGAGGTCTCCAAGCCGACCCTGTTCCGGTACTTCGCCAGCAAGGAGGAGCTGGTCCTGCACCAGATCGCGGACCACCAGGGCGAGTTCGGCCGAGTGGTCCGCTCCCGGGCGGCGGGTGAGACTCCGCTGGCGGCCCTGCGACGGCACTACCTGGCGCGGCTGGCCGAGCGCGATCCGATCACCGGCCTGTGCACCGCCCCCGAGGCGCTGGCCTTTCGCCGCCTGGTCTACGAGACGCCCAGCCTCTCCTCGCACCTGCTGGACTACATGGCCGCCGACTCCGACGCGCTGGCCCAGGCCCTGGCCGAAGCGGTCACCGGGGCCGGAGGTGCGGCGTCCGAGCTGACCGCCCGGCTGGTGGCGGCCCAGTGCCTCGGCATGCACCAGACCCTGGCGTTCACCAACTGGTCCCGCCTCGCCGCCGGTACGCCGCTGCCCGAGGCCGCCGACCAGGCGGTCGCCGACGCCGACACGGCATTCACCCTGCTGGGTTCGGGTGCGGCGGCGTACGGTTACTGATCCCTGCCGGGCCGTGCCCGGTCAGCGGTACAGCTCGAGCACAACGGCGAGGTAGTCCTCCAGGCGGCCCTGCAGCACCTCGGGGGTCAGGTCGGTGCGGCCGAGCTCGCGCCACGCAGCGGCCACCTTCTCCGCGTCCGGCGCGAAGGCCAGCGCGTCCAGCAGTCGCCAGTACCGCTGGTGCGGGCCCAGCCGCCCGCCCGCGGCCAGGTACTCCCGCTCCAGCTGCAGCGCGGCATCGACGCCGTGCAGCAGGGCGAGCGCGGCGGAGCAGTGGGCGAGGTCCAACTCGGCCGGGCCCCAGGAGGTTTCGACCCAGTCCACCACCCCGCCGATCCGCGGTGCGCCGCCGGTGCCGGCGTCGGTGAAGAGCACGTTCCCCGGGTGGAAGTCCCGGTGCAGGAAGCAGCCCCGGAACGGGGGAGCCGGCTGCCGGATCGCCTCGACGGCTTGCTGCCACAGCTCGGGCCGCCCGGTCTGCTCGGGTATCCGGACCGAGCCGGGGGCGGTCCAGGCCTGGTACGCGCGCGGCCGGTCCGCCCCGGCGGCCGGAGTGCGGTGGATCCGCGCCAACTGGTCGGCCAGCAAAGGGATCCGCGCACCCGCCGTCTCCTGGTCCAGTCGCACCGAACCCGGCAGCAGCGTCATCAGCAGCGAGGGATGGTCGCAGTGCTCTCCGCCGGGATCCACCGCCACCAGCCGCGCCGCCGGAACCGGCCGCCCGACGAGGCCGTCGAGCAGCCGGAGCACCCCGGCCTCCCGGCGCAGCAGCCCGTCCGCATGCCTGAGGTAGAACGGTCGGACGAACGAGCGCAGCACCAACCGCCTTTCGCCGTCCGGGCCCTGGACGTGCAGTCGGCGCATGGTCGAGGTCCAGCCGCCGGCCATCCGCTCGGCCCGCACGATCTCCTCACCCGGGGTCAGGTGCCGCCGCACCCAGGCGCGGGTCCGCTGCCAGTCTTCGGTCATCTGCGACTCTCCGGTACGGGAGGGCTGTTGGTGCTCCGTCTCCAGGACGGTACAGGGTGGCGCCCGCGGCCCGGCCTGGTCGGGGCGGCGGCGGGATCGGCGGGGACGGTGGGATCGGCACCGCACCCGGGTATGAGTACCGGGCTCGACCCGTGGAGACCGAGTACGCGAGGAGCACACGTGAATGACACATCGCCAGGTACCGGCGAGGCCTTGACCGGGTTACCGCCGCACTCCGTTCCGGGGGGCAAGGACCTGTTCAGTCTGGACCCCGCCGTCGCGCACCTCAACCACGGTTCGTACGGGGCCGTGCCGTTGCCCGTCCAGCGGGCGCAGGCGCTGCTGCGGGCCGAACTGGAGCGGGACCCGGACGGCTTCTTCGCCGACCTGCCCGAGCGGATCGGCCGTGCCCGCGTCCGGGTCGCCGCCGCGCTGGGCGGCCACCCGGACCGGCTGGCGCTGCTCACCAACGTGACCGAGGGCATCGCCGTGGTCCTCGACTCGATCCCGTTCGCCGAGGGGGACGAGATCCTGGTCACCGACCACGGCTACGGCGCGGTGGTCCGGGCGGTGGAACGCCGTGCCGCCGAGACCGGGGCCAAGGTGTGCACGGCCGCGATCCCGCTCGACACCGCGGATGAGGAGGGCGTGGCCGAACGGGTGCTGGCGGCGGTCGGCGAGCGCACCAAGGCCGCCGTACTCGACCTGGTCACCTCGCCCACCGCGCGCCAGGTCGCCACCCCGGGCCTGCTCGCCGCACTGGCCGAACGCGGCGTGGTCACCGTGGTCGACGCCGCGCACGCCCCCGGGCACCTGCCGGTGGACCTCGGCGGCGCGGCGGGCGGGGCGGACTTCTGGGTGGGCAACCTGCACAAGTGGGCCTTCGCCCCGCGCGCCACCGCGGTACTCGCGGTGGGCGGCCGGTGGCTGAGGCGAGTGCGCCCGCTGATGCTCTCCTGGGAGCACGACCGGGGCTTCCCCGGCCATGTCGAGTGGCGCGGCACCTGCGACTACACCCCCTGGCTGGCCGCACCCGCCGGGTTCGACCTGCTGGAACGGCTCGGCGCCGACCGGGTGCGCGCCCACAACGAGGCCCTCGCCACCTACGGCGGGCGGCTGCTGGCGCAGCGGGCCGGGCTGTGCGAACTGCCCGCCATGCCGGGCCTGGCCATGCGCGCGGTACGGCTGCCGGCCGGCCGAGCCGAGACCGAGCAGGACGTCCGGGCGCTGCGGGAGGAGATCCGGCGGCGGCTGGACACCCGGGTGGCGGTGACCCGCTGGCCGGGCGGCGGCGTGCTGCGGATCAGCGCCCAGGTGTACAACTCCGCCGGGGAGTACCTGCGGTTGGCGGAGGGGATCGGTGAACTGCTGCGCACCTGACGGCCGTTGCCGCCGGAGTGCCGGTGCCCGGGCTCGCGCCCGCCGCGGGCGGCGCCGGCCCCGTCCGGCCGTCCGGGCCCGTCGCCCGACGGACCCCAACGGCTGGACGGAGCCGGGGTCTATTGCCGGGCGGTCTCAGTCCGCCGCCCGGAGTTCGGCGAGCAGGGTGCCCTGGTCGGCGATCAGCTCGGTGAGGATCCGCCGGGCGGCCCGCAGCAGCTCGGCGACGTCCGCCCCGGCCAGGACGTAGACCACGGTGGAGCCCTCCCGGGTGGCCGTCACCAGTCCGTAGCGGCGCAGCTGGGCGAGTTGCTGGGAGAGGTTGGACGGTTCGATGTCCAGCGCTGCCAGCAGGTCGCGGACCGGGGTCGGACCGCTCTGGAGCAGTTCCAGCACCCGGATCCGGACCGGGTGGCCGAGCATCCGGAAGAACTCGGCCTTGGCTTGGTGCAGCGGTACCGGCACGCGGCGCTCCCTTCGGGTCGTGGGACCGGTCAGATCTCCAGGCCGGTCTCGATGCGCCGCAGCTGGTGCCGGGCCATCGCCAGGTTGGCCCGGCCCCGGTTGAGTGCGAGGTAGAGGAACAGGCCCTGGCTGCTCCTCGTGGTGAGCGGCCTGATCAGGTGGTACTGACTGGAGAGGGTGATGAGGATGTCCTCGATCTCGTTGTCGAGCAGCCCGAGCATCTCCATCGTGCGCATCTTGGCGCGGACCAGGTCGGTGTTGCCTGCGGCGGCGACGTTGATGTCGAGCTCGCTGTTGTCACCGAGCGTGCCGAGGGCCATGCCGCTGCTGTAGTCCACCAGCGCCACCCCGATCGCGCCGTCGATGCTCATCGCTTCCTTGAGCGCGGTCTCCAGGTTTGACATCGCGGTTCCTCCTGTTGCGGACGAGCCCGTTCCCCATCTGCCGGGCTCGGTGGTCCGACTGTAGGTAGCAGTCCGACGAAGCACGGCAGATGATCGAAACCGATCAAATCTGATCGAAGATCCTTGGGATCGTTGCGATGAATTGACCGATTGAAGACATCTGCAACTTCGAACCTGATTGATCGATGACTCTGCGAAGTGTCACGGTCGCGACAGGTAGCCCTGCGCTCCGCCGGGATCCCGCACCGGAAAACAGTGCTATCGATGTCACTTCCGGCGGGTAATCTCAGGCTGAGATGCTCGACCACCACATCACCCACACCCGCTGCGCCCCACCGTCGACCCGGTCCGGTCCGGCCCCGCAGCCGCAGGCGTCGCCGTCTGCACCCCTGTCCCGCCCGTACGGGCCCCGCCGGCCCCACGGGACGACGCAGTCCCACGGGAAGAAGAGGTGACGCCGATGAACAGCGCCATGCCCCCATGCCCGGAGACCCAGTCCTCCGAGACCGAGCAGCTCAGCCCCGCCGAGGCGTTCGCGGCCTCCCGCCGCCGCGCCAAGGAGCAGGCCACCGCCCTCCACGGGTTCAGGCAGCTGTACGACTTCCCGCTCGACCCCTTCCAGATCGAGGCCTGCCAGGCCCTGGAGGAGGGCACCGGGGTACTGGTCGCCGCCCCCACCGGCTCCGGCAAGACCATCGTCGGCGAGTTCGCCGTCCACCTGGCCCTCCAGGCCGGGCGCAAGTGCTTCTACACCACGCCGATCAAGGCCCTGTCGAACCAGAAGTTCACCGACCTGGTCAAGCGCTACGGCGCCGCCAAGGTCGGCCTGCTCACCGGGGACAACACCGTCAACGGCGACGCACCGATCGTGGTGATGACCACCGAGGTGCTGCGCAACATGCTCTACGCGGGCTCGCAGACCCTCGACGGCCTCGGCTACGTGGTCATGGACGAGGTCCACTACCTCGCCGACCGCTTCCGCGGCGCCGTCTGGGAAGAGGTGATCATCCACCTCCCCGAGTCCGTCACCCTGGTCTCCCTCTCGGCGACCGTCTCCAACGCCGAGGAGTTCGGCGACTGGCTGGACACCGTACGCGGCGGCACCAAGGTCATCGTCTCCGAGCACCGGCCGGTGCCGCTCTGGCAGCACGTGATGGCCGGCAACCGGATGTACGACCTGTTCGCCAGCCCCGACCGCGACGGCCGCCCCAAGGAGCACCTGCGCAACCCCGGCAAGGCCGTCAACCCCGAACTCGTCCGCCTCGCCCGCTCCGAACTGGAACGCAGCCCCCGCGACCGGTTCAGCAGGGGCCGCGGCCGCTCCATGCCGAACGGCCGCCCCGGCCGGGTCTGGACCCCGGGCCGGGTGGACGTCATCGACCGCCTGGACGCCGAGGGCCTGCTGCCCGCGATCACCTTCATCTTCAGCCGGGCCGGCTGCGAGGCCGCCGTCAGCCAGTGCCTCGCCTCCGGGCTGCGGCTCAACCGCGACAGCGAGCGGGCCCAGGTCCGCGAGATCGTCGAGGAGCGCTGCGCCGACATCCCCGACGAGGACCTGCACGTCCTCGGCTACTTCGAGTGGCTGGACGGCCTGGAGCGCGGCATCGCCGCCCACCACGCCGGCATGCTGCCGAGGTTCAAGGAGGTCGTCGAGGAGCTCTTCGTCAAGGGCCTGGTCAAGGCGGTCTTCGCCACCGAGACGCTGGCGCTGGGCATCAACATGCCCGCCCGCTCGGTGGTCATGGAGAAGCTGGTCAAGTGGAACGGCGAGACCCACGCCGACATCACCCCCGGCGAGTACACCCAGCTCACCGGCCGGGCCGGCCGCCGCGGCATCGACGTCGAGGGCCACGCGGTGGTGCTCTGGCAGCGCGGCCTCGACCCGGAGGCGCTCGCGGGCCTCGCGGGCACCCGCACCTACCCGCTGAAGTCCTCCTTCCGCCCCTCCTACAACATGGCCGTCAACCTGGTCGGCCAGTTCGGGCGGCACCGCTCGCGGGAACTCCTGGAGACCTCCTTCGCCCAGTTCCAGGCGGACCGCTCGGTGGTCGGCATCGCCCGCCAGGTCCAGCGCAACGAGGAGGGCCTGGACGGCTACCGCGAGGCGATGACCTGCCACCTCGGCGACTTCGAGGAGTACATGGGGCTGCGCCGCGCCCTCAAGGACCGGGAGAACGAACTCGCCCGCGAGGGCACCAGCCAGCGCCGCGCCGCCGCCATCGAGGCGATCGAGCAGCTCAGGCCGGGCGACGTCATCCACGTGCCCACCGGCAAGTTCGCCGGGCTCGCCCTGGTCATCGACCCCGGCCTGCCCCCGGTCAGCCGCTCGGCCCGGGTCAGCCGGCACCCCGACTACCAGGACGGCCCCCGGCCGGTGGTGCTCACCGCCGAACGCCAGGTGAAGCGGCTCGCCATGATCGACTTCCCGTACCCGGTGACCCCCGTCGAGCGGATGCGGATCCCCAAGTCGTTCAACCCGCGCAGCCCGCAGTCCCGCCGCGACCTCGCCTCCGCGCTGCGCACCAAGGCCGGCCACCTGGAGCCCGAGCGCCACCGCAGGGGCCGCGCCGCGGCCGCCGACGACCCCGAGATCACCCGCCTGCGGGCGGAGCTGCGCCGGCACCCCTGCCACGGCTGCGACGAGCGCGAGGACCACGCCCGCTGGTCCGAGCGCTACCACCGGCTGCACCGCGACACCGAGGTCCTGGAGCGCAAGATGCGCTCCCGCACCCACACCATCGCCCGCACCTTCGACCGGGTCTGCGGTCTGCTCACCGACCTCGGCTATCTGCACGGCGACACCGTCACCGAGGACGGCAAGCGCCTCGGCCGGCTCTACGGCGAACTCGACCTGCTCGCCTCCGAGTGCATCCGCGAGGGCGTCTGGAAGGACCTCGGCGCCGCCGAACTCGCCGCCTGCGCCTCGGCGTTGGTCTACGAGGCCAGGCAGTCCGACGACGCCATGGCCCCCCGCGTGCCCGAGGGCAGCGCCAAGGAGGCGCTCGGCCGGATGGTCCGCATCTGGGGCCACCTGGACGCGCTGGAGGAGCAGCACCGGATCAACACCACCGAGGGCGTCGGCCAGCGCGAACCCGACCTGGGCTTCGCCTGGGTCGCCTACCGCTGGGCACTCGGCCACGGCCTGGACTCGGTGCTCCGCGACGCCGACATGCCGGCCGGCGACTTCGTCCGCTGGACCAAGCAGCTGATCGACGTGCTCAGCCAGATCCAGGACGCGGCGGGCGAGGACGTCGAGCTGCGGTCCACCGCCCGCAAGGCGGTGGACGGGCTGCGCCGCGGCATCATCGCCTACTCGTCGGTGGGGTAACGGCCGGAGCTGAAAAGCGACTTCAGGGGTGCGGGGAACCGCACCCCTGAAGTCGCTTCCAGCGAGGGCGTTCTCGCTGAGGTCGCTGCGCGGTACCGGCCGCCGGTCGGTTCGTCAGTTCAGCTGGAAGGCGGCCTCGACCGGGTAGTGGTCGCTCGGAGCGTTGGTGTCCAGCTGGCCGGCGCTCCAGCCGGCCTGCGGGTCGAAGTCCACCCGGACGTCCGGCAGGGCGAGCGGGACCGGGCGGCCGGGCGCGTTCAGGTAGCCGAGGTAGTCCAGGTCGTCCCGGTAGTCCTTCGGGAAGGTCTCCACGCCCGCCATGTACTGGCACCAGGCGGAGACCGAGCAGTCCATGGTGTTCCAGGTCCGGCCGGGGTCGGTGGCCGGGGTGCCGAGGACGCCGTTCACCGCGTTCTGGGCGTTCGCGAAGTCCCCGCGCGACTGGCCGTGGTAGTACTCGACGTTGAGGTCCCCGCCGATCAGCACGGGCGCGGAGCTGCCCGCGATGCCGTCCACCCAGGCCCGGATCTCGGCGAGCTGGCCGAGCCGGGTGGACTGCGTGGTGTCGGTGGAGACGTCCGACTCGTCCGCCTGCAGGTGGGTGCCGACCACCCAGCTCTTGGTCCCGCCCTTGTCGATCTGGACCAGCGCCGCGCCCTTGTCGGCGTGGTAGTCCCAGGTGCCGTAGGTGGAGTTGCTGAAGACGTGCGCGTACTGGGCGGTGATCGGGTACTTGGACAGGATCATCGTCCCGCCGTTGATCACGAACCAGGAGCTGGAGCAGTTCCCGCTGATCCCGTTCCAGCCGCCGCCCGAACAGGTCTGGCCGACCACCGGGGTGCGGTACGGGTAGAGGTCGGCCAGCTTGCTGTTGATGTCGGCGGTCGAGGTGTTGTTGAAGTTCTCGTCCAGGATCACCACGTCGGCGTTGTGCTGGCGGATGATCGACTCGATCACCGGAGTCCGCTTGGCCGCCTGCTCGTTCTGCGTGCTGTCGACGATCGCGGTGCCGAGGTCGACGTTCCAGGCGAAGACCGACAGGGTGTTGCCGGTGGCGGCGGCCGCCGACGGGGCGGAGGCGGTGCTGCCGAACAGCGTGGCCGCTGCCGCGACAGAGGTGAGGGCGGCAGCCGAACGACGCGAGATCATGCGTTCTCCTGAGCGTGGGAAAACCCCGGGCCCGCGGCCGTCGAAGCGGCCGGGGCATGACAGGGGGAGACCCTAGCTACCCGCCGGTACGCCTTTCAGTACCTTCGGGGGAACGCCAACGGATCATTCTGTGGCGGAAACGTGTATGACCAACTCCCGTTGTCCCGTGGCGAGGCCGGGCGTTCGCGGGGACGGGGCGGCCCGTCCTGGGCCGCCCCTGCCCTCCCGCGCCACGGCTGCGCGGCCGGCCTACGCGCCGGCGAGCACGTCGAGCAGCCGCTCCAGCGAGCCGCCCAGCCCCCAGCGGGCCGACAGCTCCTCCAGCGTCATCGGGTCCAGCGGCTCGCGCGGCAGCGTGGCGTCCACCGCGGGCAGCGGTACGTCGACCGCCACCCGGACCACCTTCGGCGCGACGTCGAGATAGGCCGAGCCCTCCAGCAGGTTCTTCCGCCGGGCCGGGGTGAGCCGCGAGGCCGGGTCCAGCGCCGCCGCGCGGACGGCGGCCAAGTCGCCGTACTCCCGCAGCAGTTGCGAAGCCGTCTTCTCGCCGACCCCCTTCACCCCCGGCAGCCCGTCGCTCGGGTCCCCCCGCAGCGCGGCGAGATCGGCGTACGAGGCGCCGGTGACGCCGTACTTCTCCAGCAGTACCGCGTCGTCGGTGCGCTGTGCGGAGCCGACCCCCTTCACCGGGTAGAGGACGGTGATCTCCCTTGCGTCGTCCACCAGTTGGAAGAGGTCACGGTCGCCGGTGACGATCTCCACCGGGCCGGTGGCACGGGCGGTGAGGGAGCCGATCACGTCGTCGGCCTCGTAACCGGGGACGCCGATCCTGGCGATGCCGAGGGCGTCGAGCACCTGCTCGATCACCGGTACCTGGGGTGCGAGGGAGTCCGGGATCTCCTCCTCGCCCTCGGTGGACTCCTCGGCCACCCGGTGGGTCTTGTAGGACGGGATGAGGTCCACCCGCCACTGCGGGCGCCAGTCGGCGTCCATGCAGGCGACCAACTGGTCGGGGCGGTGGTCCTGGACCAGGCGGGCGATGAAGTCGAGCAGCCCGCGAACGGCGTTCACGGGCTGCCCGTCCGGGGACTTCACCGACTCCGGTACGCCGAAGTAGGCACGGAAGTAGAGGCTCGCGGTGTCGAGCAGCATCAGTCGCGGTGCGGTCACCCTCCAGATGATGCCGTACCGCCGCGGCTGCAACTCGCCCGCTCGCCTCCGGGCGCTCTGACCCGGTGCCGACCGGTCGTCGCTCCCGCGCTCCCTCCTCCGTCGGTCGCTCCCGCGCTCCTCCCTTGCGGCACCGGCGCGCCCTTCAGCTCGGGGCGGGACTCGCCCGCTCGCCTCCGGGCGCTCCCCGCGGCGGAGCCGCCAATCAGCAGGGTCGGCGGACCGGCCGCTCAGTGCTCGTGCGGACCGCTGCGGTGGACCGGGCCGTGCGAGTCGGCGCAGTGGTCGGCCAGGTCGGCACCGGGGGCCTGGGAGATCTGCAGCAGTTCCTGCGAGGCGTCCTCGCCGACGTGGTCGACCTGCAGGGTGGCGTGGGTGATCCGGTAGTCCTCGCGCAGCCGGCGCTGGAGCTCGCGGCGCACGGCGTGGCAGTCGCCGCCCGGGGTGACCAGGATGTGCGCGGAGAGGGCCGGCTGCCCGGAGGTGATCTCCCAGATGTGCAGGTCGTGGATCTCCTCGACCTGGGGGGAGGCCACCAGTTGGTCGGCGATCGCATCCGGGTCGATGCCGGCGGGCGCGGCCTCCAGGAAGATCCGGCCGGAGTCGCGGACCAGGCCCACTCCCGCCTTCAGCATCAGCGCGACCACGATCAGCGAGGCGATGGCGTCCGCCTGGTGGAAGCCGGTGGTCAGTACCACGGCACCGGAGATCGCGGTGGCGATGAACGCGTAGAGGTCGGTGAGCACGTGCTGGAAGGCGCCCTCGACGTTCAGCGAGGAGCGGTTGGCCTTCGACATGCACCAGGCCGCCGCGATGTTGACCACGATTCCGACCAGGGCGGTGACCAGCACCAGCGAGCCGGTCACCTCCGGTGGCGAGATCAGCCGCCGGATCGCCTCGTACCCGAGCCAGGTCGACAGCAGCAGCAGGGTGATGCCGTTGGCCTGGGCCGAGAGGATCTCGGCGCGCTTGAGCCCGTAGGTGAACCCGCCCCGGGCGGGGCGCGCGGCGAGCCGCATGGCGACCAGGGCCAGCACGATCGATGCCGCGTCGGTCAGCATGTGGGCGGCGTCCGAGATCAGTGCCAGCGACCTGGCGGCGAAGCCGACCACCACCTCGCCCGCCATGAAGACGACGATCAGGGTCAGAGCGCTGACCAGCCAGCGGCGGTCGGCGTCCGCGGCCACCCCGTGCGAGTGGCCGTGGCCGTCATGCGCATGGTCGTGATCGTGGTCGTGCGCGGCCATCGATAGTCCTCTCCCGAGCGCTGGTGCACCACGGGCTGCCGGTCAGCCCGCACACGAAGTGAACCCCAGATCGTAGGAAGATCCAAAGGCTGCACTGGTGACCGTTGTCGTTCCCGTTGGCCTCGCCGTCTGTGCAGGTCAGCGGCTTGATGGGGACCGGTGGCCGAGATCACTCCAGGATCGGCAGCAACCCGGCGGACCGCCCCTGGGCCCGGGCCACCACCGCGGCGCCGACCAGTGCCTGCAGCACCCGCAGGTCCTCGCCCTGCTCGGGGTGCCACTGCACCCCGAGGGTGAACCCGCCGCCCTCGACGGCCTCGACGGTGCCGTCCTCGGCGTACGCGGAGACGGTCAGCCCGGTGCCGAGCCGGTCCACCGCCTGGTGGTGGTAGGTCGGGACGGACACCTCCGTCTCCGGCAGCAGCCCGGCCAGCAGCGTCCCCGGTACCGGCCGGACGGTGTGGCGTCCGTACCCCTTGGGAGAGCCCAGGTGTGCCTCGCCGTGCTCCAGGTGCTGGATCAGCGTGCCGCCGAGGACCACGTTGAGCAGCTGCATGCCCCGGCAGATGCCCAGCAGCGGCAGTCCGGTGGCCAGCGCCGCGCGCAGCAGGGCGAGCTCCCAGGCGTCGCGCTCCGGGGTGACCGCGCGGGTCCTCGGGTGCGGCTCGGCGTCGTAGTAGGCGGGATGGAGATCCGGTCCACCGGAGACCACCAGCGCGTCCAGGTGGGTCAGCGCCTGGGGGGCGCGCTGCGGCGAGTCGGGTGGGAGCAGGAAGGCGATTCCCCCGGCGGCCTGGACCATCGCGGGGTAGCGGGCGGAGAGCAGGACGGCGCGCTGCCGGTCCCAGCTGTCCCAGATCGCCTCGGTGAGGTGGGTGCTGATGCCGATCACGGGTCTGGTCGTCATGTCCGGATTCTCCCGTTCCGGATGCTGACCCGCAGTCAATATGCGGCTGTCCGGGCGTGCCTGGCGGTGGGGTCCGGATTTGCCGTTCGTGGCGATCCGTCGACTTCTCATTGGAATCTCATCGGAAAAGCGCGGAATGGTCGGCCTGCTGATATCGCACTTATCCGGAACCGTTTAGATTCTTCAGGGTGAGCGAGCAGATCCCCGCCGGGTGGTACCCGGACCCGCAGGACACCATCAGTGAGCCCCGCCCCGAGCGGTGGTGGGACGGAAGGGGTTGGACGGCCACCACCCGCCCGGCGCCCGCCACCCAGCCGGGGCCGCGGCCCGAGTTCACGGCGGATCAGCAGGTGCTGGTCGGCGAGGTGCTGTCCGGTGGTCCGACGGTCCGCTATCCCGAGCTGTCGGTGGCCGACGCCGGGACCGGGTACGGACCGGGTGTCCCGCGCACCCGCAGGAAGCCGCCGAAGACGGTGGCGATCGCCGCTACCGTGGCCGCGCTCGCCGGTCTGGCCGTCGGCTCGGGCATCACCTATCTGGCCATGGACCACAAGTCGAACCCGACCGCGGCGGCGTACCCCAACCGGGCCAAGCACGGCAACGGCTTCGGCGGCCCCGGGCTCAACGGTGGGGGTCCCGGGCTCAACGGCGGCGGCTCGAACGGCGGGAGCCCCGGTCTCGGCGGCGGTCTCGGTGGCGGCGGCTCCAACGGCGGCGGTCTCGGTGGCGGCGGCTCCAACGGCGGCGGTCTCGGCGGCGGCCTCGGTGGGGGTTCGACCGGCAAGGTCGCCGTGGACATCGTCAACGGAATCAGCCTCCCGGTCCCGTCCGGCTGGAAGGGCGGCACCACCGACAACGGCTTCGCCGGGCTCAGCATCGGCTCGTACACCTGCGCCGACGGGCAGAACACCTGCACCCTCGGCGGGGTGACGACCGGCCGGCTGGACGGCACCGACCCCAAGGCGGCCGCCGAGCAGGACATCGCCGCCGCCGCCAAGGAGTCGTACGGCACGATCAAGGGGCACCAGGAACTGAAGTCCGAGGCCGTCACGGTGAACGGGAGCAGCGGCTACCTGGTCCGCTGGAAGGTCTCCGCGCAGCAGGGCAACGACGGTTACGTGGAGACCGTGGTCTTCCCCGGCGGCAACGGCAAGTCCCTGGCCTCGGTCCACCTCGGCTTCGACATCGCCGACAAGGCCCCGTCCGTGGACCAGATGGACTCCATCGTCAACGGCATCACCGCCTTCACCGGCGGCCGCGGCAACGGCGGACCGGCCGCCGGAACCAGCGCCTGATCCGAGCCGGCGGTCGGGAGGTCCCGCAGTGACGGGGCCACCCGGCCGCCAGGGGCGCGCTTTCGGATGTTGAGACCGACCGGCAACAGGGCCCGCGGCGTCGCGTGCCGGTAGCTCGCTCTCCCCAGCCCGCCATCGGCCGGGGAACCTACGGGTCGGAAGCTGGGGTGAGGGGCCCTCGGACGCGCATCCCCCATCGCGCGCAGCGCCGCTGTGCTCTCCCCACGGTGCTGGCGCTGCTGGCGCACCACCTCGGCAGGGTCCTGGCCGGACGGCACCGCCACCAAGGGGCCCTCGCCGAACTCGCCGAGGGGCAGGCGGCGTTGGCCGCTCTCCGGAACTGGCGGCCGAGTCACGCGGCGGGGCCGCCGCTCAAAGGAAGGTCTGCCCCTCGCCGCGGTAGGTCGGTACGGTGCGCACCACCCGGTCGCCCTCGACCAGGTGCAACTGGTCGAAGCGTTCGCACAGTTCGCCGGCCTTGGCGTGCCGGAACCAGACCCGGTCGCCGATCAGCAGATCGTCCGCCGCTGGACCCAGCAGCGGGGTCTGCACCTCGCCTGCGCCCTCCTGCGGGTCGTACTCGAGACCCTCGGGCAGGTAGGGGACGGGGGAGCGGTCCGCCCCCGCCGGGCCGGAGGCCGGGTAGCCGCCGCCGAGCACCGTCACCACGCCGACCCCGGGCCGGCGGACCACCGGCTGGGCGAACAGTGCGGCCGGACGACCCTGGAAGGAACGGTAGTTGTCGAAGAGTCGGGGAAGGTACAGCCCGGACCCGGCGGCCACCTCGGTGACCGCCCGTTCGGCTGCCGTGGACTCCACGCTGCCGGTGCCGCCGCCGTTGACGAACTCCAGCTCCGCGACCCGGCGCAGCGCGCGCACCGTCGCGGCCCGGCGCTCGGCCAGCTCGGTCCTGGCCTTCGCCTGCATCAGCTGAACGGCCTTGGAGCGTACCGGCCGACCCGGGATCCGGTCGCCGACGCCCGCGACATGCCCCTCGTACGCCATCAGCCCCACCACCCGGAATCCCGGGCGGCGCTGGACCAGTTCGGCGAAGGCGCCCAGGGCCTCCGGGGTGCGCAGCGGGGAGCGCCGGGCGCCGATCCGGATCCGGCCGCCCAGCAGGTGCAGCGAGGCGTCCAGCTCCAGGCAGACCCGCACCTCCTCGCTGCCCTCGCGGGCGGCCTCCACCAGATCCAGCTGCGCGGGATCGTCGACGACCACGGTCACGGCGGAGGCCAGCTCGGGATCGCTGGTCAGCAGGCCGAAGTTGGCGCGGTCCGCCGAGGGGTACGCGAGCAGGACGTCGGTGAAACCGGAGCGGGCCAGCCAGATCGACTCGGCCAGCGTGTAGCTCATGATCCCGGCGAAGCCCTGCACGGCCAGCACCCGCTCCAGCAGGGCCCGGCAGCGCACGGACTTGCTCGCCACCCGGATCGGCTTCCCGGCCGCGCGGCGCACCAGGTCGGCGGCGTTGGCGTCGAAGGCGGCCAGATCGACGATGGCCAGCGGCGCGTCGAGGTGCGCGGTGGCCCGGTCGTAACGGGCCCGGTCAGAGGCCGTCCCGGCGGTGGGCCCGGCGGCGAGGAGGGTGACCATGCGCGGCAGCGTCCCACACCGCCCCCGCCACTGGGTAGAGGTCGGTCGCGTTCCGGGTGGCCGTTCAAGGCCCGGGCGGTGCCTCCGCTCGGGCGGGGCCGTGGCCGGGCGGGGCCGGCCCATAAGGTGGCATAGGCTCGGTGGGTGGACCGCAAGAACATCCCGAACCCCGGATTCGCCGACGACGACGGCACCGCCGACCCCCGCCTCAGTGCGGCGCTGGCCGCTTGGGCCGAGGACCGGGCCGCCGAACCCGGCCTGCTCGAAGCCCTGACGCCGAGTCGGCTGATGGTCCCGATCGTCGCGCTGCTCGGCGAGGTGGAGACCGATGCCAATGGGCTCAAGCACGAGAAGACCAGCGACATGGCGGTACCGGTGATCGAGGCCGCCGACGGCCGCCGCGCCCTGCCCGCCTTCACGTCGCTGGAGACGATGGCCCGCTGGCGCGCGGACGCCCGCCCGGCTCCGGTCGCCGCCCCGCAGGCCGCGATGGTGGCGTTCTCCGAGCGCGCCGACACCCTCTTGATCGACCCGGCGGGGCCGGTCAGCTACCCGCTCAGCGGTGCCCGGCTGCGGGCCGTCGCGGAGAACCGTCCCTACCTGCCGCCCGCGCGGGACCCGGAGGTCCGGCAGGCGGTCCGGGCACTGCTCGCCGCCGAGCCGGCCGTCCTGCGGGCCGAGCTGCGCGGCTCGGGCCCGTCCTCCGGGACCGACGCGGTGCTGGCGCTCGCCCTCGAACCGGACGCGCCGGTACAGGAACTGGCCCAGCGGCTGGCCGCCGCCCTGGTCGGTGACGCGCTGCTCCGGGTCAGGCTCGACCACGGGCTCGACCTGGCGCTCCTCCCGCCCACCGGCGCCCCCGCCGGGGAGTCGCTGTACGAGCGCGAATGATCGGGCGTGAGCCGCGCGGCATCCCGGGCACGGGCCACTGAGCCGCTTCGCACCTTCGCGCCGGGCGGACCGGGGCAGAAGCCGGCGCAGTCGGCTCATTCGCGCTCTCCGTTGCCGGTCGGCCTCGACGCAGGCCGGCCGGCACCCCGTGCCCCGGGACACCGGCCGGCCCAAACGGGTTCCGTCAGCTGTAGACGGGCCCGGTGAACTTCTCGCCGGGACCGGCACCCGGGGCGTCCGGGACCAGGGAAGCCTCGCGGAAGGCCAACTGCAGCGAGCGCAGTCCGTCACGCAGCGGCGCGGCGTGGAAGTTGCTGATCTCGGGAGCCCCGGCGGTGACCAGGCCGGCCAGCGCGGTGATCAGCTTGCGTGCCTCGTCCAGGTCCTTGTCCTTCTCGCCGCCCTCGGCGAGGCCGCACTTGACGGCGGCCGCACTCATCAGGTGCACCGCGACGGTGGTGATCACCTCGACCGCCGGGACCTCGGCGATGTCGCGGGTGAGGTCGTCGAAGCCGACGGTCTCGTCATCGTGCTCGTGGGGCTGGCTGCTCAAGGGGACTCACTCCGTGGTGGGAAAGGCCGTGCGGTGACCGGTCGGGGCACTCGGGGGTACAGAGGGAGCGTACAAGGGGTCGTGGAGGCGCTGACCAGCGCAATGGACTCGGCCCTTGACCGGGCCCGGAATACCTGCCGGGCTCCGAACGCTGGTATGCTTCGAGACTGACCGGCCAGGCAGCCCCACGGATTGCCCGGCCAGCAAGTGGAGGCTCCACTTCAGGAGGCCCGAGAGGGCAACCGCGAAAGTCTCCCACCTGTCCGACTCAAGGGTCGGAGGGTCCGGTCCGCGACATCGGCCGCAAGGTCCGGTGCTCGCCGCAGTGTCCGTCCAGAAGACGGGCACCGCCCCCGGTTGTGTGGAGCCCCGCCTGTGTACCGAGCGGGGCTTTTTTCGTGCCGCGGTGCCTGCACCACAGAGCAGCGCAGCACGAATGAAGCCCCGCCCAGTGGTCGAGTCCACTACGTGCGACCGCCGTCCGACGGCCGCATCGCAGAAGGTGCAACCGAGGAGGCCCCATCAGCACCGAGCCCCGCATCAACGACCGGATTCGCGTCCCCGAGGTGCGACTCGTCGGTCCCAGCGGCGAGCAGGTCGGCATCGTGCCGCTTGCCAAGGCGCTGGAGCTTGCGCAGGAGTACGACCTTGACCTGGTTGAGGTCGCGGCGACCGCTCGGCCGCCGGTGTGCAAGCTCATGGACTACGGCAAGTTCAAGTACGAGTCGGCCATGAAGGCCCGTGAGGCGCGCAAGAACCAGGCGCACACGGTCATCAAGGAGATGAAGCTCCGGCCGAAGATCGACCCGCACGACTACGACACCAAGAAGGGTCACGTCGTCCGGTTCCTCAAGCAGGGCGACAAGGTCAAGATCACGATCATGTTCCGCGGTCGTGAGCAGTCCCGCCCCGAGCTGGGCTTCCGACTGCTGCAGCGGCTCGCGAACGACGTCCAGGACCTGGGATTCGTCGAGTCCTCGGCCAAGCAGGACGGCCGTAACATGATCATGGTTCTTGGCCCGCACAAGAAGAAGACCGAGGCGATGGCCGAGGCCCGCGCCGCAGCGGACGCCCGCAAGGCCGAGCGTCAGGGCCGGAACATCGGTCCCAACGACGCCGACGCGGCTGACGACGTCGACGTCGACGTCGACGTCGACGCCGACACCGCTGACGACGTCGTGGTCGAGGCTGAGGAAGCCGCCGCCGAGGTCGAGCAGCCGGCCGAGGCCGCCAAGGACGCCTGAGCCCCCTCCAGGGCTGTACGGCGGTCCGGGCGGACCGGCCACCGAGGTACCGGGGCAGCCTGCCCTGCGTACCAGTGATCCATCCAGTTCACCGCCCGCGTTCCCCGGAACGCGGGCGGTGGGCGGACCGACGAGGAGATACGGCGACATGCCGAAGCAAAAGACCCACAGCGGCGCCAGCAAGCGCTTCAAGATCAGCGGCTCCGGCAAGGTGCTGCGCGAGCGTGCCGGCCGTCGCCACCTGCTCGAGCACAAGCCCTCGACGCTGACCCGCAAGCTGGCCGGCACGGTCGAGATGGCCCCGGCCGACGCCAAGAAGATCAAGAAGCTTCTGGGCAAGTGATCGCCCTCCTGCCGGGCCGCGACCGCGGACCGGTGGGGCCAGCTGATCCTTCCCGACCCATTCGAATGACGGACCACGTGAAGTAGTCCGTGGTCCAACCCAAGGAGTAATGAAGTGGCACGCGTCAAGCGGGCAGTCAACGCCCACAAGAAGCGCCGGGTCATCCTGGAGCGCGCCAGCGGCTACCGTGGCCAGCGCTCGCGCCTGTACCGCAAGGCCAAGGAGCAGGTCACCCACTCGCTGGTCTACAACTTCAACGACCGTAAGAAGCGTAAGGGCGACTTCCGTCAGCTGTGGATCCAGCGCATCAACGCTGCGGCCCGTGCCAACGGCATCACCTACAACCGCTTCGTTCAGGGTCTGAAGGCCGCCGGCGTCGAGATCGACCGCAAGATGCTGGCCGAGCTGGCCGTCAACGACCAGGTCGCGTTCGTCGCCCTGGTCGAGGTCGCCAAGAAGGCGCTGCCGGAGGACGTCAACGCCCCCAAGGTCGCCGCCTGATCAAGGCCGGAGCTTCGGCACCGTAGCTGATCCGCTCAGACCCGCAGGCCCGCTGCCTGCGGGTCTGAGTGCTTCCCGGGTCCCCCGCAGAGCCGCACCGGCCGCTGACGCCGCCCGCGGCTGCCCACAGAGAACGAGAGCATGCAGAGCACCGACATCCCCCTGCTCACCTCCCTGCGCTCCCCGCGCGTCGTCGCCGCCCGCAAGCTGGCCCGGCGCAACCAGCGCAGCAAGGAGCGCCGCTTCCTGGCCGAGGGCCCGCAGGCGGTCCGGGAGGCCGTCGCGTACGGGCGGCTGGCGGGCTCGGACGAGCACGCCGTGGTCGAGATCTACCTCACGCCGCAGGCCCTGGAACGGCACGCCGACATCGTCTCCGCGGCCCGGGAGGCCGGCCTGCCGGTGCTCACCGCCACCGACGAGGTGATCGCGGAGATCTGCGACACGGTCACCCCGCAGGGCATCGTCGCGCTCTGCCGCTTCATCGACACCCCGTTCGAGGATGTGCTCAGGGCCCGCCCGCAGCTGGTCGCCGTACTGGCGCACGTGCGCGACCCCGGGAACGCGGGCACCGTGCTGCGCACCGCCGACGCCGCCGGGGCCGACGCGGTGATCCTCACCGACGCCTCGGTGGACCCGTACAACCCGAAGGCCGTCCGGGCCTCGGTGGGCAGCTTGTTCCACCTGCCGGTGGCCACCGGTGTGCCGATCGAGGAGGCCGTCGAGCGGCTGCGCGAGGCGGGCGTACGGGTGCTGGCCGCCGACGGGGCGGGGGAGCGCGACCTCGACCAGGAGCTGGACGAGGGCACCCTGGGCGCACCCGGTGCCTGGGTGTTCGGCAACGAGGCCTGGGGTCTGCCCGAGGAGACCCGCGCACTCGCCGACGAGGTGGTGCGCGTCCCCATTCACGGGCACGCCGAGAGCCTCAACCTCGCCACCGCCGCCGCCGTGTGCCTCTATGCCTCCGCTCGTGCGCAGCGCTCGCCCGGAGGGTGTCGCGCACAGGGGTAGTGGCGCTAGGGTCTGGCCGTGGGGGAACGGACACGGTGGGTAGTGCCACCGACACCAGCGCACGGTGGGCCGGGGGCAGGGGCCGGGCAGGCGATGGCGGCCGTCGGCGCAGGAGGCTCTGAGCGGGGAGGACACCCATGGACGGCAGCGGGTCCCAGGTGAACCCGGACGACCTGCCGGACGGACTGGTGATCGCCGACGCGGCGGGCGAGGTGGTCTGCTTCAACCGTGCCGCCGTCCGACTCACCGGGATCCGGGCCGCCCTCGGCACCCCGCTGGAGCAGGCGCTCCCGCTGGAGGACCTGGACGGCCGCCGCTGGTGGCAGCTGACCGACCCGTACGGGGGGCTGGCCATCCGCACCGGCCAGCCCGAGCGGAACCTGCTGCTGCCCGGCGGCCGCGAGGTGCTGGTCTCCGCCCGCTACGTGCGCGAGCGGCCCTGCGGCCCGGTCCGACGGGTGGTGGTGGCGCTGCGCGGCACCGAGGCGCGCCGCCGTACCGAGCGCAGCCACGCCGAGCTGATCGCCACCGTGGCGCACGAGCTGCGCTCCCCGCTCACCAGCGTCAAGGGCTTCACCGCCACGCTGCTGGCCAAGTGGGAGCGGTTCACCGACGGGCAGAAGCGGGTGATGCTGGAGACCGTCGACGCCGACGCGGACCGGGTCACCCGCCTGATCGCCGAACTCCTGGACATCTCCCGGATCGACGCCGGCCGGCTGGAGATCCACAAGCAGGTGGTGGACCTGGCGGCGGCGGTGCGGCGGCACGTGGACGGCAAGGTCGCCGCCGGGATCCCGGCCGACCGCTTCGACATCAGGGTCACCGAGCCGCTCACCCAGCTCTGGGCCGATCCCGACAAGATCGACCAGGTGCTGGCCAACCTGCTGGAAAATGCGGTGCGGCACGGCGAGGGAACTGTCACGATCGAGGTGGCGCCCGCCAAGGAACTGGTCGAGGCGACAGGCCGGGAGCGTCCCGGCACCCCGCCCAGGGCCCCCGGGGGCCGAGTCATCGAAGGGACCGCAGTCACCGTGAGCGACGAAGGCACCGGCATTCCGGAGGAGTCCATGCCGCGCGTCTTCACCCGCTTCTGGCGCGGCTCCAAGCGCGGCGGCACCGGCCTCGGCCTCTACATCGTCAAGGGCATCGTCGAGGCCCACGGCGGCACCATCAGGATCAGCCGCGCGCCCGGCGGCGGCGCCCGGTTCCGATTTATCCTGCCCGCCGGAGTGCCGGACTTCATGCTCTGAAGTCCCGCCCGGCGGGCGGCGAAGGCAGGCGGGCGTGCCCATCGGGGCGGTGCGCGAGCGGCCGAGCACCTTCGTACCGGTCTTCCGGACGGTTCCCCGCGCCCACCGATCGGTGCCGGCGCGCGGGTGTCCGGGGCCCGCGCGACGGTGCCCGGCGCCTCCCGCGCCCCTGGGGCGCTACGCGCTGCGACTACACTCGACCTTTGGCGTTGTGGGACGCCCTGCGCGGCCGCGCCGCGGACACCCTTCCTGACAGGTGCGGGAGCGGCTGCCCGTGCCCCGGCCACGCCGGGCGTAGCGCAAGGGCGAGACGGACCCCTTCACTTCACGAGCAGGAGCACGGGAAAGATAGCGATGTCGGCACCCAACAAGTCGTACGACCCGGTAGAGGTCGAGGCATTGAAGCCCGAGGTGGTGGAGCAGGCCAGGGACGGGGCGATCGCCGCGTTCGCCGCGGCCGGCGACCTGGCGCAGCTCAAGGAGGCGAAGGTCGCGCACACCGGCGACCGCTCGCCGCTCTCGCTCGCCAACCGTGAGATCGGCGCGCTGCCGCCGCACGCCAAGGCCGCCGCGGGCAAGCTGATCGGCCAGGCCCGTGGCGCCGTCAACCAGGCCCTGGCCAGGCGCCAGGCCGAGCTGGAGGCGGAGCGCGACGCCCGGGTACTGGTCGAGGAGGCGGTGGACGTCACCCTGCCGTACGCCCGCGACCCGCGCGGCGCCCGCCACCCGCTGACCACCCTCGCCGAGCGGGTCGAGGACACCTTCGTGGCCATGGGCTACGAGGTCGCCTCCGGCCCCGAGGTCGAGGCCGAGTGGCTCAACTTCGACGCCCTCAACCTGCACGAGGACCACCCGGCCCGCTCGATGCAGGACACCTTCTTCGTCCAGGCCCCGGACGGCTCGGCGGACTCCGGTGTGGTCCTGCGCACCCAGACCTCCCCGGTGCAGATCCGCACCATGCTCGACCGCGAGCCCCCGCTGTACGCGATCAGCCCCGGCCGCGTCTACCGCACCGACGAGCTGGACGCCACCCACACCCCGGTCTTCCGCCAGGTCGAGGGCCTCGCGGTGGACGAGGGCATCACCTTCGCCGACCTCAAGGGCACCATCGAGCACCTGGTCGCGACGCTCATCGGCGGCGACCTCCAGCTGCGCTGGCGGCCGTCGTACTTCCCGTTCACCGAGCCGAGCGCCGAGGTGGACCTGCAGTGCTTCGTCTGCCTGGGTGCCAGCGTCGGCAACCCGGAGCGGCCCTGCCGCACCTGCTCCTCCGAGGGCTGGATCGAACTCGGCGGCTGCGGCGTGGTAAATCCGCGCGTCCTGGTCGCCTGCGGTGTCGACCCGGACCGCTACAGCGGGTTCGCCTTCGGCCTGGGCCTGGAGCGAATCCTGATGAATCGTCACAACGTCGCCGACATGCGCGACATGGTCGAGGGTGACGTCCGCTTCACCCTCCCGTTCGGGATGGAGATCTGATGCGCGTCCCGCTTTCCTGGCTGCGCGAGTACGTCGACCTTCCGGCGGGTGAGACCGGCCGCGACGTCGCGGCCCGACTGGTCCGTGCCGGCCTCGAGGTCGAGACCGTCGAACAGATCGGCGCCGACCTCAAGGGCCCGATCGTGGTCGGCGAGGTGCTCTCGATCGAGGAGCTGGCCGGCTTCAAGAAGCCGATCCGGCACTGCTTCGTCAACGTCGGCGACGCCAACGGCACCGGCGAGCCGCAGGAGATCGTCTGCGGTGCGACCAACTTCGCCGTCGGCGACAAGGTCGTGGTCGTGCTCCCGGGCGCGGTGCTGCCCGGCCCGTTCCCGATCGCCGCGCGGCAGACCTACGGCCACACCTCGGCCGGCATGATCTGCTCCACCCGCGAACTGGGCATGGGCGACGACCACGGCGGCATCCTGGTGCTGGAGTCGCACCTCGAGCCCGGCACCGACGCCATCGAGCTGCTCCAGCTGGTCGACGAGGTGCTGGACATCGCCGTCACCCCGGACCGCGGCTACTGCCTGTCCATGCGCGGCGTGGCCCGCGAGGCCGCCGCCGCGTACGGGCTGCCGCTGGCCGACCCGGCGCTGCTGGACGTGCCCCCGGCCAACGCCGACGGCTACCCGGTCAAGGTCGCCGACCCGGCCGGCTGCGACCGCTTCGTCGCCCGTACCGTCACCGGCGTCGACCCGAGCGCGCAGTCGCCGATCTGGCTGCAGCGCCGCCTGCAGAAGGCGGGCATCCGCCCGATCTCGCTGACCGTCGACATCACCAACTACGTGATGCTGGAGGTCGGCCAGCCGCTGCACGCCTATGACCGCGAGCGGGTGAACGGGCCGATCCTGGTCCGCCGCGCGGAGGAGGGCGAGAAGCTCACCACGCTGGACGGCGTCGAGCGCAAGCTCTCCGTCGAGGACCTGCTGATCTGCGACAACTCCGGGCCGATCGGCCTGGCCGGGGTCATGGGCGGCGCTTCCACCGAGATCCTCGACCCGGCCGCGGGCCCGGGCACCACCGAGGTGATCATCGAGGCGGCGCACTTCGACCCGATCTCGGTCGCCCGTACCGCCAAGCGGCACAAGCTGCCTTCCGAGGCGTCCAAGCGCTTCGAGCGCGGTGTCGACCCGGAGGCCGCCCGCGCCGCCGCCCAGCGCGCGGTGGACCTGCTGGTCCTGATCGCCGGCGGCACCGCCGAGGCCGGTGTCACCGACATCGCCGCCCCGCACCCCCTGCGCACCATCCAGATCGCCGCCGACCTGCCGGACCGGGTCGCGGGCACCGAGTACGGCCGCGAGACCGTCACCCGGCGCCTGCAGGAGATCGGCTGCACCGTGATCGGCGCGGACGTCCTGGAGGTCACCCCGCCGACCTGGCGCCCCGACCTCACCGACCCGTACGACCTCGCGGAGGAGGTCATCCGGCTCGAGGGCTACGACAACGTACCCACCCGGATGCCCACCGTCCCGCCGGGCCGCGGGCTGACCGAGGTGCAGCGCTTCCACCGCCGCGTCGGCGTGGCGCTGGCCGGGGCCGGCTACGTGGAGGTGATCAACTACCCGTTCATCGGCGAGAGCCTGCTGGACGCGCTCGGCCTGGAGGCGGACGACGAGCGCCGCCGCACGGTCAAGCTGGTCAACCCGCTCAACGACGAGGAGCCGTCGCTGCGGACCTCGTTGGTGCCGGGCCTGCTCGGCGCGCTGCGCCGCAACGTCGGCCGGGGCAACACCGACCTGGCGCTGTTCGAGACGGGCACGGTCTTCCTGCCCAAGGCTGAGCAGAAGGTCGCCCCGCGCCTGCCGGTCGACCGCCGTCCGGTCGAGGAGGAGCTGGCGGCGCTGGACGCCGCGCTGCCGAACCAGCCGCGCCGGGTCGCGGTCGCCCTCGCGGGCGAGCGGCTGCCGTCCGGCTGGTGGGGCAGGGGCGGTGCCTCCTGCTGGGCGGACGCGATCGAGGCCGCTCGCACGGTGGCCCGCGCGGCCAACGTCGAGTTGACGGTCCGTCAGTCCCAGCTCGCCCCGTGGCACCCTGGCCGCTGCGCCGAACTCGCGGTCGGCGACCGGGTGGTGGGCTACGCGGGTGAGCTGCACCCGAGGGTCATCAAGGCGCTGAACCTGCCCGAGCGCACCAGCGTGATGGAGCTCGACCTGGACCTGCTGTTCGCCGACGGCGCGCAGCGGGTGAGCGGCCCGACCGTGTCCTCGTACCCGGTGGCCACCCAGGACGTCGCCCTGATCGTGGACTCCGCCGTCCCGGCCGCCGAGGTGGAGGCCGCGCTGCGCGAGGGCGCGGGTGAACTGCTGGAGTCCATCCGGCTGTTCGACGTCTTCACCGGCGAGCAGGCGGGCGAGGGCAAGAAGTCGCTGGCGTACTCGCTGCGCTTCCGTGCCGCCGACCGTACGCTGACCGCCGACGAGGCCTCGGCCGTGCGCGAGTCCGCCGTGGCGGCCGCCGCGGCCCGCACCGGCGCGGTGCTGCGCGGCGCGTGACGTACTGACGGCAGCCCGAAGGGTCCCGGAGCTCCGGCTCCGGGGCCCTTCGGCGTTCCCGGGGGTGGCTCGCGCGCTCCCGGGCCCGCTCTGCCGGTGATCCGGCCGAAGTGGATGTGACCTGCGAACTCCTCGTGCGGTGTTGGTAGTTGGGGCGGGCCGCGGGTGGCGCCACGCCCGAACCGGATGCGCCGAGCCTCTTGCGGTGTCCATGTCGGTCTGCGTTAATCGACTGCGTCAAGGACAGTTAGGAAAGTTTCCTAACTCTCTACTCCTCGGGCATCCCTGTGCCCGGCGACAGAAGACGGAGCGTCATATGCACTCGAAGCACCGGGTCGGCCGCATCGCCCTCGCAGTCGCGCTCGCCGTGATACCCGCATCGCTCGCCACCGCCGGAGTCGGACACGCGGCCACCCCCGTGGCCGCCTCCGCCGTGAAGGCCGGGGCCGGCCTGGACGACCCGCACAAGAAGGACATCGCCATGCAGCTGGTGTCCAGTGCCGAGAACTCCTCGCTGGACTGGAAGGCCCAGTACAAGTACATCGAGGACATCCACGACGGTCGCGGCTACACCGCGGGGATCATCGGCTTCTGCTCCGGGACCGGTGACATGCTCGAACTGGTCCAGCACTACACGGACCTGAAGCACGACAACGTCCTGGCCAAGTACCTGCCCGCGCTGAAGAAGGTCAACGGCTCGGAATCGCACGCCGGCCTCGGCACCCCGTTCACCAAGGACTGGGCCACCGCCGCCAAGGACCCGGTCTTCCAGCAGGCGCAGAACGACGAGCGCGACCGGGTCTACTTCAACCCCGCGGTCAACCAGGCCAAGTCCGACGGGCTGCGCGCGCTCGGCCAGTTCATCTACTACGACGCCATCGTGATGCACGGTCCGGGCACCGACTCGGACAGCTTCGGCGGCATCCGTGCCGCCGCCATGAAGAAGGCCAGGACGCCCGCCCAGGGCGGCGACGAGGCCACCTACCTCAACGCCTTCCTGGACGTCCGCAAGGCCGTCATGAAGAAGGAGGAGGCGCACAGTGACACCAGCCGGGTCGACACCGAACAGCGGGTCTTCCTGAACGCCAGGAACTTCGACCTCAACCCGCCGCTGAAGTGGAAGGTCTACGGCGACCCGTACAGCATCAACAGCTGAGCGGCACCGGGGCGAAGAGGCGCATGAGCCGGGTGGGTTGATGATGATTCATCAGCCCACCCGGGTTCTGTTGAGGCGGGGCGGTGTTCAACGCGCCAAACACTCGGAGCAATGGCCGTCGTGCTGCCCCTCCTCGTGTTCTCCGATCCGGAGGAGAGGGAGCGAGACCGGTCGTGGACCGGACGCCCCGGTCGGCCTGCCTAGTAAGGCGTGCCGTCGGCGAAGTCGGTCGCGAAGGTGTTCTCGATGCCGTCGAGCACGGCCGGGGCGTCGACGATCAGGCCGAGTTCGCGGTTGCTGTTGAGCGAGTTGTCGGAGAGGTTCTCCGAACCGGCGAAGACCTCGGACGTGTTGGTTCCGTAGTCCGCGACGATGGCCTTGGCGTGGATGTACAGACCGGTGGTGGAGGAGTAGGTGACCACCGAGCCACCGGCCGCCGTCACCTGGTCGAAGTTGCTGCCGTAGCTGCTCGGGTCCATGCCGACCACCCGTACGGTCACCCCGCGCTGCTCGGCCGCCACGATCGCGTTCACCAGGTCGGTGTCGCCGAACTCCAGCTCCTCGACGTCCAGGGAGTGCTGGGCGCCGTTGATCAGGTCGAGCAGCCGGCTCTCCGAGTCGGTGGGGGACCAGACCAGGTCGTCGCCGTCGGCCGGGGTGACGGAGGTCTTGGCGTAGTCCGCGTCGAAGACCTGCTCGATCGCCGCGACATCGGCCGAGTCGCTGTCGAAGACGCCGTAGTCACGGCTGGAGGAGTAGTAGGTGGAGTCCAGGTTCCCGGTCAGGATCAGGGACTTGGCGTGGTCCACCGTGACCGTCTTCTGGTGCGTGTAGACGTACGCCGAGGAGGAGTACGTCACGCCGACGCCCGCGGCCTTGAGCGCGGAGTAGGCCGAGCCGTTCACCGAGGTGTGCTTGGCGTCCAGGATCACCCGGACCTTCACCCCGGCCTTCTTCCGGTTCACCAGCGCGGTCACCGCGGCGGTGTCGCGCAGCTCGTACATGGTCACGTCGACCGAGGTGGTTGCCGAGTTGATGAAGCTGTAGACCGCGCTGTGGTCCTGGTCCGGGAAGGTGAGCAGCGAGTGCGTGCCCGTCGCCGCGGGTGGCTGGCCGACGCCCGTGAGCAGGGCCATCGCGGACAGCAGTGCGGTACCGGCAACGGCGCGGGACCGCCGGGCGAGACCGAATCTGGACATGGTGAACTCCGGCTCCGGGGAAGGGGGATGAGCCCCTGACGGTGGGGGTGGGGGGCCTTTGATGGTGCTCAGCCAATGGTGGGGGCGCCGGAGTTTACGCGGGTAGATGTGGGAGGTTAATTTCTGACGGCGCGACAGAGCCGCGCTTTGGGGATTCCTTTAGCGAGTGGTCCCGCCGGGCTCCCGGCTCATCGGTTCCCCAAAGCCGCTGACGACCACCCGAGTTGGCTCCGGGTGGCCGTCAGGAGGGTTGGAATTCAGGTCACTTGCGCAGCAGGAGGACGATCACCGCGGTGACCAGGCCGAGCACCACGGCGGCGGCGCCGTACGCCAGCCGGTGCGAGCGCACCACCGGCAGGAACCGGTCGAGGGCGATCCGGCCGGGGCCGGTCAGGGCTATTCCGGCAGCGGCGGCCGTCAGCAGCAGCTCGTACTCGACGCCCTTCGGTGCGAAGAACCCGCCGCCCCAGATGACCGCGAGCGCGTTGACCATCGTGCCGACCAGTGCCGCGCCCGCGAGCGGGGTGAGCAGGCCCACGGCCAGGCCGAGCCCGCCGAGGGTCTCGGTGAGGCCGGCCACCGCGGCCATCGCCTTGCCGGCCGGGTAGCCACTCGCGGTGAAGAAGGCGGCAGTGCCGTCGATACCGCCGCCACCGAACCAGCCGAGCAACTTCTGGCTGCCGTGCGCCGCCATGGTCAGGCCCAGGGCGAGCCGGATCAGTAGCAGTCCGATGTCGTGTGCGTGCGGGGAGGTGGGCGACCTCCAGTCGGTCTCCCGGTCGGTGCGGGCGGCGGAAGCGGGGGCAGTCGGGTTCGGCATGCGTGTCTCCAGCGCTCGGGGAGTGATTCAAATTTGAACCGAGTAGAGCTTTGACCGTACCCGATGATTCAAATTCGAACAAATCCCTCGTGGTGCGGGCCCCCCAGGCTGGCGGTCTGTCAGATCTCCTGTTGCGCAAGATCTTTATCTGGTCCCTATGCCCAGGGTGGGGCTGAAGCGCCGCCGCCCCGGGCCGGGATCACCGCCGACCGGCGACGGAAACACCGCTGCTAGAAGCTCGCTTCCGGTCGCGTGGCGGACGCGGCCGCAACGGCCGTAGCCAGTGGGTCGCGACCCGGGCGGCCGAGAAGGTCCGTGAGGTCGGGGGTGGTGCCGTCCAGGAAGCCGTGTCGGATGCCGGTGGCAATCGAGGCGAGCATGGGCGACTGGAACGGCAGGAGCCCCGGCGTCCCGTGGAGGAGCCTGCGCCGGTACTCGTCCAGGCCGATGGCGCGGTGCGGAACCCCGAGCCGGTCGGCCACCTGGCCCGCGGTGATCGGCGTGCCGACGAGGTCGTAGACGCGCCCGCCGTGCCCTGCGGGATCCGCCGCAACGATCGCCGCGGAATCGGCGAGATCCCCCCGTGCGACCGCCGCCAGGGCGCCGTCCCCGAACGCGGACTCCACGCCGTCTTCGGCCCACATCAGCAGGCCGCCGAAGAGTTCGGCGTACAGGCCGTTGCGCAGGATCGTCCATGGCAATCCGCTCGCCCGCACGAGGCGTTCGGTGGCACGGTGCGCAAGTGCGAATCCGAGATGGTCGCCGGCAGTGGTCAGGCTCGTGTAGACGACATGGCGGACGCCATCGCGGACGGCGGCGTCCAGGACCGCCGCGTGCCGTCCGACGACCTGGTCGTCCTCGGCATAGCCGGCGGAGATCAGTACCAGGGTCGACACCCCGGAGAGATCGAGGCTCACGTGGTCATCGAAGTCGAGGCGCCGCATCCCCTCGCGTGGCGTGCGGCTGCCGCCCGTCGCGGCGACGCCGCGGGCGCGCAGCGCCGCAAGGGTGGCAGAGCCGAGGTTCCCGCTTGCTCCGGTCACCAAGATCATGTCAGTCGCAGTCTTCCGTCGTGGTTCTCATCGGTAACTACGCTTGATCCTCGATCGCCCGCACACCGGCCACAAGAAGGCAGTTCGATGTCACTCACGCACACCGGGGTAACCGCCCCCGCCGACCTCGACCCCTGCGGACGCGAGGACCATCCCGACTGCGGCATTCGCGACGTCCTGGACCGCATCGGGGACAAATGGTCGGTGCTGGTGATCGTCGAACTCGCGAGCGGCCCGCGTCGGTTCCGCGAACTGCAACGCGCCATCGACGGCATCTCCCAGCGCATGCTCACCCTCACCGTGCGCAGGCTCGAACGCGACGGCCTCGTGCTGCGCACCGTGTACCCGACCGTTCCGGCCCAGGTCGACTACCGTCTGACCGAGACCGGAGCCGGCCTGACCCACCTGGTCAAGGCGCTCGCCGACTGGTCGCTCGCCCACCGCGTCGTCATCGCCGAGGCACGGAGCGCATACGACCAGACCCACCCAGACCACGACATCCGCTGAGGAGGACCGCTACGCCCCGTACCGGTAACCTGCACGGCCGCGCCGTCAACAACGCCGTGACTTGCGACAGTTAGCGCCGCCGCACCTGATCTCGCCCCGGGCCCGGCCGGTGTGGTCATCTCGGAGGGCGGATCGATCGGCATCGCCGCCCTGCCTCGATGTTCTTGCCGTACGCGGCTTAGGAATTCTCGGGCTTCGAGACTTCTTCGCCCGCATCTTGATCGGGACTGTGATCAGCCACCAAGGCTTCGAGTCCTTCTGCTTGATCCGGAATCGTCGGCTGTTGCCTGTCGGGCGAGCGAGATCGGGGAGTCTGCTGAGTCACTGGCCAGTGGCATCCGCCTCGCTGAGGCTCGGCTGCGTGAACTCGCTACAGAAGGGGAAGTTGAGGTCTACCGGTATCGGACCCTGCCGGTATGGCGGATCATCAGGCTTGATACCACACTGTACGTCGGCGCGTTCGATTCCGACTGGGAGGGGCACGAGTCCGCCACCTACAAGATCCTGCGCACTCCCCGTGGGCCCTTGCACCGGGGGTTCCGCAGGCTGTTTGATGCCATGGTCGAAGATGCTCGCCGGGTAATCTGACGGAGGGACGAAGTGGCGATCGAGGCCGAGCTGAAGGCGCGCGTACGAGACCCGGAGGGTGTCATGGCACGTCTTGAAGATGCTTACGGCCCTGGGCGGCCCGAGGTGTATCAAGACACGTACTACGACGATCCTGCGGGCGCCCTTATGAGCGGCGACCGAGAGCTTCGGATCAGGACGGTGCACAGCGCCGACGACACCCGTACCGTGATGACCTACAAGGGCGCCAGGGTAGATGAGGCGTCCGGCTCGAAGCCCGAGGCAGAGACCTGCGTTGACGACGCCAGCGCCGCGCATGCCATCGTGCGCGGCCTGGGTTTCATACCGGCGATCTCATTCGAGAAGAGGTGCCGGAACTACACCATCCGAGCCGACGGACGTGACCTCCTGGCCACGCTCGTCCGGGTGCCGGAGATCGACGGTACCTTCATCGAGGTGGAGACGTTGGCAGCCACAGCGGACGATCTTCCCGCATCCCTCGCTGTCGTTCGGTCGGTGCTCGTCACCCTCGGAATCACCGACGATGATCTGACCACTGAGCAGTACACGGATGCCGTTTCCGCTGTCCGCTGAACACCCGCGAACGACGAAGCGCCCCCGCCCGGCCGAAGCCGGGCGGGGGTGGCGTATTCAGGGACGCATGAGGGCGATGACGGCGACCACGGTCCCGGCGAGTCCTCCGAGGACGCCGATCGTCGGCAGCGGCCACCGGGCGCTCTCCAGACGGCGGATGCGCTGCTCGTGGTCGGCGATGGTCTCCCGGTGCTCGCGCTGGTCGCCAAGGATGGCGTCCAGTTTGGCCTCCATGCGGATCTGTCCGTCGGCGATGCGCCTTACCTCCGCGTGAGTCTGGGCAGGCGAGATGTACACGCCGTCCGGCGGGGTAGCGGTCGTCACGGGGCCTCCGGCGGGGCGGCCGGGGCGGTCGGTGCGGGCGGGGCCTGGACGACCGGCTCGGCCGGGGCCGGCGGTGTGGTCGGTGCGGCCGGGGCGGGGGCCGGGCGGATCGCGTCGAGGACGTGCAGGCGCTGGGCCATCTCGGCCCACGGCACCACCGGCGCCCACTGCCGGTATGCGGCCTCGACCGCACCAACTGCGGCGCCGATCAGCGCGTCCCTGCCGAGGTGGTCGGTGCCGAGCGCGGCGAGCTGGGCGCCAAACGCGACGGCGGTGAGCCGCGCGAACCGGCCGGCCTGCTGGCGGAGGTGGGCCGAGGCGAGCTCGGCCCGGATCTGGTCAGCGAGAGACATGTGAACTCCTATCGGGTCGAGGTCAGTTGGTGACGTTGTCGGTGCGGAACGCGCACGCCCAGGTGGCGGGGCCGACGATGCCGTCCACGGTCAGCCCCTTCTCGGCCTGGAACTGGCGGCAGATCGCCACTGACGCGGGCCCTTACCAGCCGTCCACGGTGATCCGCCAGCCGCGGTCACTCATGCGCTGCTGCCAGGCCCGCACCGTGGCGTCGTGCTCCATCGGGGACTGCAGGCGGAGGTACTCACCGGGCCACGCCGGGCCCGAGTCGGCCGGGGGCTGCGGCGCGGGGGTGGTGGGCTGGCCGGCTATCTGCTGGGCGCGGGCCAGGATCTGGCCGCGCTGCGCGAGGACGGCGTCACCGGGGCAGTCGTAGTGGCCACCCCACGCAGCGCCGCCCATGCCGTGCCAGCCGAGGCCGCTTCCGTTCGGGTCGTCGGTGGCCTGCAGCGGGACGTCGTACTCGCTGTGCAGCCACGCCAGCAGCTGGGCGCAGTTCTCGATCTGGGAGTCGGTGAGCGCGTCGCCGCCGAGTCCCTCGTTCTCGACCGAGACCCAGTAGGCGTTGCCGGCGGCCTCGGTCCACGCGCGGTCGTCGGTGTCGACCATCTGTCGCAGGCTGCCCGACTTCGGGTTGAGGAAGTGCGCGGATGCCTGCGAGTCGGGGTTCATGAACCACGCCTCGCTGCCGGACTCGTTGCCGTCCTGGATGTGCAGGACGAGGCCGCGGTGGTCGTGCGTGCGGTCGTAGCCGCGGGCCCGCGCGCTGCCGCGTCGCTGTTCGGCTTCGCGCCGGTGGTCTTCGCACCGGCCGCCGGTCGTGTACTCGGGGCAGCCTGGGACGGTGCAGATGGTGTATGCGCGATGTCTGGCCACGTGATCACCTCGCCTCTACCCTTGGCCTTTTGCCAACCGTTGGGGGGTTGTTGTGGATCGAGTTGGTAGGGCACTGGCCGCCGCTGGTCTGACGCTGGCTGGTCTGGGTGTTGTGTTCGGGCTGTGGCCGACTGATGGCGGCTGTGGCAGTGGGCTGGCGCCGAAGGATGGAGACTTTCAGACGTCGGCGGAGGCGTGTTCGGTGAAGCTGGCCGGCCGGGCGAACTCGGCGTGGCTGCTGATCATCCCGGGTATCGCGGTGACGGTCGGCGGCGGTGTGCTGACCTACGAGGGGCAGCGGTCGCAGCCCAAGGTCGAGACGGAGCCCGCCGAGCAGGCGTGACCGGTTGAGTGAAGCGGGCCGCCTCCCGGGGGCGGGGCGGCGGCCCGCTGGTCTACGAGGCTGCGGCGAGCCGTTCGCGGGCGACAGTCGCGTAGGTCTGGGTGATCTCGCAGCCGATGAACTGGCGCCCTTCGGTGAGGGCGGCGACGCCGGGTGTGCCGGATCCGGTGAACGGGTCGAGTACGGTCCCGCCGGGTGGCACGATGCGGACGAGCTGGCGCATGAGGTCGAGCGGCTTCTGGGTGATGTGCTGCCGCTCGGCTCCTCGAGGTTGCGATCCTTCGAAGTGGCCAGGCAGGTAGACGGGGTTGCTGTCGGCGTTCATGGGGCCGTTGCTGCCCCAGACGATGAACTCGCAGTCCTGCTTGAGCCTGCCCTTCTGTGGGCGGGCGATGGGCTTGTGCCAGACGGCGATGCCACGCCAGGTCCAACCGGCGGCTTGCAGCGCGTCTGTGGTGGTGGGCAGTTGCCGCCAGTCGGTGAAGACGAGCGCGGCGCCGCCGGGCCGGGTCGCGTGCAGCCCCTTGGCCAGGACCAAGGTGAGCCATGCGAGGTAGCCGCGCTGGTCCCGGTTGTCGCCGGCGAAGTCCGGTAGATCGTGCTTGGCCATATCCGGGGTGCTGACGTACTTCTGGCGTGACGTCTGCGAGGTGCGTTCGTTTGGGGTTCGACCGCCGCTGTTGTAGGGCGGGTCGGCGATCACGGCGTCGACGCTGGCGCGCGGGATCTGGTCGAGAACGGTTAGGGCGTCTCCTTCATGCAGGGTCCAGCTCATGGGTTTCTCCCGGGGTGCGGTCGCTGGCGCCACGGTTGGTGGCGAGCGAGTCGGTGCACACCGCTCCGGTTGGGCGGTACATCTTGGGCGGGAGTTGGTGATGAGCTGGTCTATGCGGCGCGCTGCCCGTAGGTCCGGCGCGCGCGGTCGCGGGTGGAGCGTTCGGCGAGGGCGACGTCCAGGCGCCGGTACATCGGGCGTCCCTGCTCGTCCAGGCCGGCCGGGATGAGCTTTCCGCGCCGCTTCCACTGGCGGATGGTCGAGACGTCGACCCGGCAAAGCTCGGCGGCCTGAGGGCCGGTCAGTAGCTCGTCCATGTCGACCTCCTCGGGAATGCCGAAGGGCCCGACCGGAGTTGGTCGGGCCCTTCGCGATGATGGCGCACGTGTGGTGCTGGCAGCAGCGTGACATAACTGCTGATCTTGCGCAACTACCTGTGCCGGTGCTGTCAGCCGTGATGGTGGTCGCAGTGCGGCCACTTGCCGTGGTCACAGTGGTGCCAGTGACCGGGGCCGGGGTCGATGACGGTGGGGTCGGTGGCGGTAGCGGTGCCGTTGCCGCCTCCGCTGACGGTGGCGGTGTTGGTGACCGTGCCGGTGGCGGTGCGTGAGACGCGGACTCGCAGCGTGATGGTCGGATAGGTGTTCCCGGGGGTGAGGACGTCGCTGCGGGTGCAGGTGAGGGTCCTTGTGGTGCAGCGCCATCCCGTGCCGCTGATGTTGACGGCGGTGAGTCCGGCCGGAAGGGTGTCCTGGACGGTAACGGTGGTGCTGTTGGTCGGGGCGGTCCCGTTGTTGCCGACGGTGATGGTGTAGATGCCCTGTCTGCCCGGGATGAAGCTGCCGGCGTGGGTCTTGGTGATGGTCAGTGTCGGCGCCGGAGGGGCCGGGGTGATCGCGACACCGAGCGGGTTGGAGCCGACGCCGACGGTGGTACTGACCGTGTTGGTGGCGGTGTCGATCACCGACACGTCGTTCGAGTTGAAATTGGTGACGTAGGCGTGCGCGCCGTCCGGGGTGATCGCCACCCCTGCCGGGTTGGTGCCGACGCCGACGGTGGCGGTGACCGTGTTGGTGGCGGTGTCGATGACTGACACGGTGCCCGCGGTCGTGTTGTTGGCGACGTAGGCGTGCGCGCCGTCCGGGGCGATCGCGACGGCGAACGGACTAGTGCCGACGCCGATGGTGGTGGTGACGGTGTTGGTGGTGGTGTCGATCACCGACACGTTGTTCGAATTGTCGTTGGCGACGTAGACGTGCAGGCTGTCCGGGGTGGCCGCCACGCCGATCGGGTTGGTGCCGACGCCGATGGTGGCGGTGACGGTGTTGGTGGTGGTATCGATCACCGACACACTGTTCGCGAGATCGTTGGTGACGTAGACGTGCAGGCCGTCCGGGGTGATCGCGATGGCGGACGGGTCGGCTTGGACGGTAACGGTGGTGGTGACCGTGTTGGTGGCGGTGTCGATCACCGACACGGTGCCCGCGCCCGCGTTGGTGACATAGCCATGCAGGCCGTCCGGGGTGATCACCACCCCTCTCGGGATGTTGCCGACGGGAATGGTGGTGGTGACTGTGTTGGTGGCGGCGTCGATCACCGACAGAGTGTTCGAGTTTTCGTTGGTGACGTAGACGTGCGTGCCGTCCGGGGTGACTGCGGCACCCCATGGGCCGCCGCCGACGCCGATGGTGGCGGTGACCGTGTTGGTGGTGGCATCGATCACCGACACAGTGTTCGAGCTGAGGTTGGTGACGTAGACGTTCGTGGCTGGGGCGGCCCAGGCAGGGGACGAGGCGGCGGCCGGCAAGGCCAGTCCTGCCAGCACGGCCAGCCCCGCCATGCAGATCCGCACCCACGCCGATGGCGTTCGCCACGGTCGACGCGCCCTCTCCTCGGGCCCCGTATCGCGATGCGAGCCGGCCTGCTGTCTCCCATGCCTGACCACTGGTTACCTCCGCCTCACGTAAGGGCGGCCTCCGCCGGCCGCATCGGTGGCGGCGGCGACAGGCCATAGATCACTTAGTGTGATAACGGAATCACTTTATGTAGGACATGGCGGTTCTGGTGATCTCGACACGCTTCTGCTTGCACAGGTCAATCCCCTGATTTCGTAGAGGCCTTCGTTATGCGGCCAGGTCCTTCTGAGGATGGCTGGCGCGTGCTTCCCTGATGATCCGTTCGAACTCCACCGGCGGTAGTCCGCCGGCCGCGCTGTGCCTCCGACGGGTGTTGTAGAAGTCGGCGATCCAGGTCGCTATTCGGATGCGGGCCTCGGCCCGGGTGGCGAACGTATGGCGGTGGATGTACTCGACCTTGATCAGCGAGTTGAAGCTCTCCGCGGCGGCGTTGTCCAGAGCCGACCCCACGCGCCCCATGGACTGCACGACGCCCAGCCGGTCGCACAGGGTGTTGTACGCCTCGCTGGTGTACTCGCTGCCGCGATCAGAGTGGAAGATCACCCCGTCGACTTGCCCGCCCCGGGTGGCGGCGGCCATCTTCAGCGAAGCGGTGACCAAGCCGGCGTCGTGGTGGGCGCCCATCGCGTAGCCGAGCAGGCGACGCGAGAACATGTCGATGACTGTGGCCAGGTACAACTTGCCTTCCCCAGTGTCGATCTCGGTCATATCGCCCACCCACAGCACGTTCGGAGCGACCGCGTCGAAGTGCCGGCCGACCAGGTCCCGGGCCGCTTTGCGCTTGCCCTGCCGGGTCAGCGACCGGCGCCGCCGCGGCGGCTTGCGGCCCTGGAGTCCGAGATCGGCCATGACCTCGGCGACGGTGTTCACCGAGACTTTCCAGCCCTCGGCCCACAGATCGAGCGTGATCCTCGGCGAGCCGTAGGTCTCACCCGAGCGGTGGAAGAAGTGCTTGATCCTCTCCTCCAGCCGCGTGCGCCTGACCTCGCGGTTTGTCGGCGAGCTCGGCCTGCGGCGCCACTTGTAGTACCACGCCTCGGAGACGCCGAGCGCGCGGCAGGAGACGGAGTGCGGGATGTTGTACTCGGTCCTCTGGTCGCTGATCACCCCGACGAGCGCCGCCGGGTCCGCCACAGCTATTTCACCCACAGGACCATGCAGCGTTTGAGGACATCACGCTCCATGGCAAGTTCCTTGTTCTCCCTGGTCAGCTCGGCGTTGCGCCGGCGCAGCCGCTCCAGTTCCTCCTGGACGCTCTCGCCCCGCCCGCCCGGGGCCGCGCCGGACCCCCGGGCCCGGGAGACCCAGCTGCCCAGCGTGGTGTCGTTGATCCCCAACTCCCTCGCGACCTGCGCAACCGGCTTGCCGGTCTCGGTCACGATCCGCAAAGCCCCCTCACGGAACTCCGCGTCGAACTTCCGCCTCTTCTCCGCCATGACTCCCAACTTCCCCTGCAGTCACGGCCTCTACGCTACGGGGGGAGGCGCTCTTCGGATCTATGCGCACTTCATGCCGGACGACGGGCGCAGGGGACGAACCGCAGTCGACGAGTGGCTAGGCGCGGAGTGACGCTGAAACTCCCCAGATTCTCCCCAGAGCGACTTGAGCCGCCGGAGAGCTGACGCCCCGTCGACAGACCGCAAGCCGCCGGTCGGCTGGTCCGATGACGGGCCGACCGGCGAACTCGCAGATCAGGCGCTAGCGGTGTAGTCGTAGAAGCCGCGGCCGGACTTGCGGCCGAGCAGGCCGGCGTCGACCATCCGGGAGAGCAGCGGGGGAGCGGCGTACAGCGGCTCCTTGTACTCGTCGTACATCGACTCGGCGATCGAGACGATGGTGTCCAGGCCGATCAGGTCGCACAGGCGCAGCGGGCCCATCGGGTGGGCGCAGCCGGCCTCCATGCCCTTGTCGATGTCGGAGGCGGTGGCCACCCCCGACTCGAACATCCGGACCGCCGACAGCAGGTACGGGACCAGCAGTGCGTTGACCACGAAACCGGCCCGGTCGCGGGCCCGGATCGGCTCCTTGCCGAGCACCTGCACGGCGAAGGACTCGACCCGAGAGGTGGTCTCGGCGGAGGTGGTGAGGGTCGGGATGACCTCGACCAGCTTCTGCACCGGGGCCGGGTTGAAGAAGTGCAGGCCGATCACCTGCTCCGGACGGGAGGTCGCGGCGGCGAGCTTGACGATCGGGATCGAGGAGGTGTTGGAGGCCAGGATGGCGTCCCGGCGCTCGATGACCCGGTCCAGGGTCTGGAAGATCTGGATCTTGATGTCCTCGCGCTCGGCGACCGCCTCGACCACCAGGTCGCGGTCGGCGAAGTCGGTGAGGTCGGTGGTGAAGGAGAGCCGGGCGAGCGCCTCGTCGCGCTGCTCCTCGGTCAGCTTGCCACGCCGGACGGCGGTCTCCAGGGAGTTGGTCAGCCGGGTGCGGCCCAGTTCCAGGGCTTCGCCGTTGGCCTCGGAGACCAGGACGTCCAGGCCCGAGCGGGCGAAGACCTCAGCGATGCCCGACCCCATGAGGCCGCAGCCGATCACTCCGACGCGCGCGATGTCACTCACTCACTTGCCCTTCAGGTGACGCTGGGGGCGACCCAGCGAGGTGCTGTGTCTCAGCCGGCGACACATCCGGCCTGGTGGGCCGACCGCATCGCCGTGACGACGGTACTACCTGTGCTAACGCCCGTTCGCATCCGGTCGGTGCTGACGGAGGCTGCTCGGTCCTGAGGGCTGCTGCGCCAATCGGATGAGTTGCGTCACGTTCACCGGTGCGCTGCCGCCGGGCCGAGTCGCCCGGCCGTCGTCCGGCCGCCAGAATCCAGGGGTCGGATCAGCCGGGGCGAGAGCGGGGAGCAGTGATGTCGACGGGATCGCTCACAGGACAGGTCGGCCTGATCACCGGGGCGGGGCGCGGGATCGGCCGGGAGGTCGCGATCGGCCTGGCCGCCGAGGGGATGGCGGTGGCCCTGATCGGCCGCACCCACGAGACCCTGATCGGAACGCTCAAGGAGTGCGTTCGCCACGGCGCGCGCGGCATCGCGGTGACCGCCGACGTGTGCCACCCGGGCGCCGTCCGCGAAGCCGTCCGGACGGTGCGACGGGACCTCGGACCGGTCGACTTCCTGGTCAACAACGCCGGCCAGGTGGACCAGGCCGAGGTCCCGCTGTGGGAGGCGGACGGCAACCAGTGGTGGAAGGTGGTGGAGACCAACCTGCGCGGCCCGTTCAACCTGATGCGCTGCGTGCTCCCCGAGATGGTCGAGCGCCGCCAAGGCCGGGTGCTCAACCTCAACTCCGGCTTCGCGCTGCGCCCGGACGGCCGCTACACCGCGTACGCCACCTCCAAGGGCGCCCTGCTCCAGCTCTCCGACAACATCGCCGACTCGCTCGCCGCCCACCAGGTCGTGATCCTCGACATCAGCCCCGGCGCGGTGGCCACCGACATGACCGCCGGGCTGCCGATGTTCGCCGACATGACCGAGTGGGGCAGCATCCCGTACATGGTCGCCATGGCGGTGGACGTGGCCCGTGGGCGCTTCGACCCGCTGCACGGCCGGTTCATCCACGCGGGGCGGGACAACCTGGAGGAACTGCTCTCCCGTGCCGAGGCGATCCGCGAGGCGGACGCCCGCACGCTGCGGCTGCGCCCGTACGGGCCGGGGGATCCGATGGCCTGAGGACGGGCCGGGCGGCGAGGAGGCGGGGCGGAGGAGGCGGCGCGGAGAGCTGAGCGCGCCGGACGCGGTGGACCCGGGGCGGGGGCAGCCGTGCGTGAGACCCGCCGCGGACGGTGTGGCCTCCCGCACGGCGCCCGTGCCGGGGAAGGTCAGCAGAGGGCGGCGAGTTCCTCCGGGGTGAGGCTGCCGGCCGGACGGCCGGTACGGGCGAACTCCCCGGCGAGGCGCTGCAGGGCCTCGTTGACCGGGGTCGGCACGCCGTGCAGGCGGCCGAGGAGCACCACCTCGCCGTTCAGGTAGTCCGTCTCGATGCTGCCGGTGCCGCGGACCAGGCTCTGGGCCGAGGAGCCGCCGATCCGCTCCTCGCCCTCCAGCGGCTGCAGTTCGACCCGGTCGCCGCGGTCCGCCGCCTGCTCGTCGGCGGTCGCGTAGGGGATGCCTGCGGCGTGCAGCACCGCCTCGTACTCCTGCTGCGCCCGCCGCAGCACCGTCAGGAGCGGCTCGCCGCGGATCGGACCGGCGACCGCCTCCAGCGCGTTGGCGACGTTGCCGAGGAGCTTGCCGTACTTCCAGCGCATCACCTCCTCGCTGACGGGTGCGGCGAAGAACGACTTCTCCAGGTCGGCCGAGACCTGTCGGGCCGTGTCGTCGCTGCCCGACGGGTAGCGGCCGAGGCGCAGGATCCCGCTGAGCGGGGCGCCGGAGGCGGAGACCCGGCCCGGCTCCAGGTGGGAGGTGGGCATCCAGAGGCACATCCCGTACACACGGCGGAAGTGGCGCAGGGCGAGGCGTTCGTTCTCCACGCCGTTCTGGGCGCAGACGATGGGAAGCACCTCGCCCGCCGTGCGGGGGCCGTCCGTGGCGCCGGTGACCGGGCGGGGCGCCCACTCGGCCAGGACTCCCTCGGTGTGCTGGGACTTCACCGCCAGGACCAGGACGTCGCCGGACCTCAGCTCGATCTCGGCCGGACCCGGGACCGTGGGGATGGGCAGCGCCCGTACGCCCTCCGGGGTGGAGAACCGCAGCCCGCCCGTGCGCAGTGCGGCGCCGTGCGCGCCCCGCGCGACCAGCACCACCTCGAACCCGCCCTCGTACAGTCGTCCGCCGATCGTGCCGCCGATGGCCCCGGCGCCGATGATGATGTAGCGCATGGCCAGCAGCCAAGCACAGATGCCCAGTTGGTGACAGGAGCTACGCGCGGAGAGGTTCGCCGTTACGCGCACAGCTGACTTGCGGTGACGGCGGTCAGACCGGCTTCGGCGAGGCCGTCGAGGATCCCCGGCATGGCTTCCACGGTGCCCCGGTGGCCCATGTGCAGGGCGATCACCGAGCCGCCGATGGCGGCCTTGAGCAACCGGCGCCGCACCACCTCGGCACCCGGGTCGGTGTAGTCGCGCGGGTCCACATCGAAGGAGAGGCAGTGCTCGTACCCCACCAACCTGGCCTGTTCGCGGACCATCGGGGTGGCGTACTGGGCGGCGGAGGGCCGGAACCAGCGACCGATCGAGCCGGTGAGCCGCAGCAGCCGGTCGGCACACTCCTGCACCTCGGCCCGGGCCTGGGCGACCGGCATCCGGGAGATGTCCCGGTGGTTCTGGGTGTGGTTGCCGAGCTCGTGGCCGCCGTCCAGGATCCGGCGGGCCATCTGCGGCTGCTGGTCCAGCCAGCTGCCGACGACCAGGACGGTGAGCCGGGCACCGTGCTGCTCGGCGGCGGTGAGCAGTGCCAGCGCGAGGGCCGGGTCGCCCTGGCCGTGGAAGGTGAGCGCGACCTGGCGTCGGTCGCGCGGGCCGTTGACGACCTCGGGCGGGGTGTCGGGCGCGAGCGGCGGCAGATGTGGCGGGCTCGGGCTGGTGGTGGCCGGCGCCGGGCTGCTCGCGGGGGCGGCCGGTGTGCTACTGGCGGCGGGCGACGGCTTCGCGCTCGGCTCGGCCCGTGCCGCCGGGTCACCACCGTCGTCACACGCGGCGGTGACCCCGGTGGCGGCGGTCAGAGCGGCCAGCCGGGCCGTGGAACGCAGCACAGTGCGGCGGTCGACAGTCATCGCGGGCCAGCCTAAGCAGAGCCGAATGGCTCTGCGACTGTGACGCGCTGGGGCCGCGGGTGGAATCCCGGTGGACGAGGTTGACCAAGACACCCTCGGCGAATGGGAGTTGGACGGATCGGTCGGCGGCGCATGCCGCTCTGTGGGACGCGCGGGCCGCCGGCGCCGCGGCCGGTGGCCCGCCAGGCGACCGCGAAGGAGAGGAGCCGGCCGTGACACCTGCGGGGCGGGGCCGCCCGGACGTCCCGCTGCGTGGCCGGCCCCGTGCCCGCGTCAGGACTCCGCAGCGATCACGGCCCGGGCCAGGGCATCCGGGTTGTCGAGCATGAGGTTGTGCCCGCTGTCGGGCACCGCGACGACCGAGACCCCACCCTCGGCGAGCTCGGCGGCGCCGGGCAGCGGCCCGTCGTCGGCCGGGTACAGGAAGGTGCGCGGGATCCTCAGATCGAGCAGCTGACGGCGCATCATCGGCTCACTGCCCCGGCACAGCTGCACCGAGCTGCGGTGCAGCGCCTCGCGCCCGGCCAGCCGCATGGTCGACCACCAGTGCGGGCCGACCACCCGCTCGGTCTCCGCCCAGCCGGAAGCCAGGAACTCCTCCTCGGAGTACCAGGCGATCCATCCGCCGCCCATCCACTGCGGGCCCGGCGTGACGGCGTCCAGGTTGGCGTCCAGCAGGACCAGGCTGCGCACCAGGTGCGGGTGGCGCGCGGCCAACACGATCGCCACCGAACCGCCCATGCTGTGCGCGACCAGCTGGGCCCGCTCGACCCCGGCCGCCTCGATCGCCGCCGCCAGGGCATCGGCGTGCGACTTGAGCGAGTAGTCGAAGTCGGTCGGCCGGTCGCTGATCCCGAAGCCGAGCAGGTCGACCAGCAGCGAGCGGCGCCCGGCCAGCAGCGGGTGCAGCGCGGCCTCGGTGAAGTAGGGGAGCGAGCTGGCACCCAGCCCGTGGACGTACACCCGGGCCGGCTCGGCACCGGGCAGCTCGACCCAGCGGATCAGGTCTCCGCCGGGGGTGACGGGGGCACTACGCATGCTCGGCCGTCCTTTCCTTCCAGTTCTGGTGGACCGCGAAGACCTGCTGCCAGAGCGCCTCGCGCTCGGCGGGACCCAGCTCGGTGAGGGGCAGACCGAAGCGGTCGGCCAGCGTGGCGTACCACTCGCCGGGGTCGGCTATCTCGTGGCGGTGCCGCCCGGTGGCGTCGACCCGGACCAGCATGCAGCCGCGCAGTGCGTCCGTGCCCTCGGCGTCCCGGCGGATGGCGCAGGCCGCGCGGGCGAACGGGGACTCGGGCGAGGTCGAGAGCCATCGGTGCTTGGCCTCGAAATCCACCTGCCGGGCGGGCTCGGCGAGGAAGTCCATCCCGAGCAGCGAGCCCTGCGGGTCGTGCTCGAAGCGCCAGTCGCCGACCTCGGCCTTCGAAGTCGTGAGTCGGTAGGTGAACGGGCCCTGCCGGTACTCGCCCTCGCGCAGCGGCAGCGGTTCGTACAGGCCGTCACCGAGCCCGACGTCGACCATCCAGCGCTCGCCCCCGCAGTCCACCGTCAGCACCAGGTGGTCTCCGGTGGCCCCGGCCCCGGCCCCGGCCCCGGGGGAGCGGTCCTGCACGCCGCCGACGTGCCACCGCGTCCGGAAGCCGAGCGCTGCCAGCAACGTGCCGAAGGCGCCGTTCAGGTGGAAGCAGTACCCACCCCGGCCGCGGAGGATCCGTGCTATGGAATCCGCCGGGTCGATCGTGGTCGTGCGGCCCAACTGGATGTCCAGCGTCTCGTACGGCACCCGCTCCACATGGGCACGGTGCAGTGCGAAGAGCGCTTCGACCGACGGCTCGGCGGGCTCGGGCAGGCCGAGATGGCCCAGGTACTCGTCGATCACCGTGCGGTTCAGCATCCGGCCACCCTAGACCCGGCCACTGACGGCGCATTGACCACCGGTCAGGTTGCTGCCGCTGACGCGGTCCCGGCAGCGGACAGCGGCGGGCAGGACGCCGGGCCGGTGGTGCACCGGCAGCCCGGGACAGCCGACGGGCCCCGCCCGGCCGACCTGGTCAGGGAGCGGTCGGCCCCGCCAGCAGGGCCGGTCCGGCGGGGCGGTGGTCGCCCTCTCGGAGGGGGCCGCCGGCGCGCTCCAGGACGGCGGCCACCGCGTCCGAGAACGGCGCGTGCGGCCCGCCGGTCAGTACCGTCCGACAACCCGTCAGCAGCGCGTCGGCGAGGACCGGGTCGGCCGCCCGGAGCCAGCGCGGCAGCCACTTGCCCGTGCCCCGCCAGGCTCCGGCGCTCGCCGTGAGCAGTTCGGCGGCCGCCTCCAGCAGTGCGGTGACGATGCCCAGCAACTCGTCGGGGTCGGTGCAGCCGAGCAGATCGTCATACAGGTCGGTGACCGCGTACCGCTTCGCGGCCAGGGCCGCCGGAGGGGGCGGGACCGGTCCCTCCGCGATGGTCCGCTCGGCGAGGGCGCGGACCCGCGCCGCCGTGCCGTCCAGGTCCAGCAGGACGACACCGCGCGCGCACATGAACGACATGATCGGCGCGCCGTTGGCACGGTCCCAGGCGAACATCGTGCGGACGGAGGTGGCGGTGTGCACGAACAGCTCAGCCGGGCGGCCGGCCCAGGCCACGGTCTCCCGGTACACCGCGGCGGTCTCCGGCAGGATCACCACGATGTCCAGGTCCGAGGTCGCGGTTCCTTCTCCCCGCGCGGTCGACCCCCCGAGGAAGGCGGCCACCGCCTCGGGGAATCGTTCCCGCACCAGTGCGTGCGCGGCCTCGGCGTGATCATCCATGTGGCGATCATGCCGGATCGCCCGTCCGCTCGCGGCCCGTTTGCACCGCCCGCGTCGGCGCTCAGCGGCAGAGTGCGTCCTGTCCCGGCCGGCGGCCGTCGGCCAGGAAGCCGGTGAGAGGCGGCTGACCACCGCCGCCGAACTCCTGGCCGAGGCCGTCACCGCGCGGTGGCGGCCGGGCTCCCCCGGGGCGTGAGGATGCGCACGACCCGCTCCGCCGCGCCCGAGCTGTCGGCCGGCCGTGAGCAGTCGACCGGGCAGAGCCCGGCGCCCTGGGGTTGCCCGAGGGCCCCGGGGCTCTCCGCCGCCGGTACGCGCCCCGGCTCGCCGCGGTCGCCCGCCCGCGACCTGCCTTGATCGGCGGGCGCGATTGCCGGGCACCTGGGACGCTCCGATAGCCTGAGGGCACGTCGATCTCCTCCCCCTCGTGAACGAGGGGGAGTCCCCTCAGCCTCGCGGCTGAGCCGCTGCGCGTCGGCGTGGCGGTTGGGAGGTTTCCTGCTTCGTCGGGTGGTGGGCGCCGGTCCGCCTTGACGGCGAAGCGGCTACCCCCTCCCCCGCTACGCGGGCAGCCCGTTTCCTCCCCGGTCTGAAGGCCGGGGTATCTACAGAGGTATCCCGATGAACTGCTTCACAACGCCATGGGGCGAGTTCGAGCTCACCCGTTTCCCCGAGGACCCCCGCGAGCGGCTGCGAGCCTGGGACGCCGCCGACGAGTACCTGTTGCGGCACCTCAAGGGGATCGATGGCGAACCCGTCGAGCTGGCGGGCACGGTCGTCGCGGTCGGCGACCGCTGGGGCGCGCTGGTCACCGCGCTCGCCGCGCACCGACCGGTGCAGATCACCGACTCCTACCTCGGCCAGCGGGCGACCTCGGCCAACCTCGCCCGCAACGGGATCGACGCGGATGCCGTACGCCTGCTGTCGACCAGGGACACCCCGCCGGACCGGATCGACGTGCTGCTGGTCCGCGTCCCCAAGAGCCTCGCGCTCCTGGAGGACCAGCTGCACCGCCTCGCCCCGGGCATCCACCCGGGCACGATCGTGGTGGGCACCGGCATGGTGACCGAGATCCACACCTCCACCCTCAAGCTGTTCGAGCGGATCATCGGCCCGACCCGCACCTCGCTCGCGGTGAAGAAGGCGCGCCTCATCTTCTGCGCGCCGGACCCCGCTCTCGCCCCCTCCGCCAGCCCCTGGCCGACCAGTTACGCACTGCCCGGCGACCTCGGTGCGGCCTCCGGGCTGACCGTCACCAACCACGCGGGCGTCTTCTGCGCCGAGCGCCTCGACATCGGAACCAGGTTCTTCCTGCGCAACCTGCCGCGGCGCCACGGCCGGGAGCACGTCGTGGACCTCGGCTGCGGCAACGGCGTGGTCGGTACGGCGGCCGCGCTGGCCAACCCGCAGGCCGAACTCACCTTCATCGACGAGTCGTTCCAGGCCGTGGCCTCGGCCGAGGCCACCTTCCGGGCCAATGTCCACGGTGACACCAAGGCCGAGTTCCTGGCCGGCGACGCCCTCTCCGCGGTTCCGCCGGGCACGGTCGACCTGGTGCTGAACAACCCGCCCTTCCACTCCCACCAGGCGACCACGGACGCCACCGCCTGGCGGATGTTCACCGGTTCCCGCCGGGCGCTCCGCCCCGGCGGCGAACTCTGGGTCATCGGCAACCGCCACCTCGGGTACCACGTCAAGCTCCGTCGGCTGTTCGGCAACTGCCAGACCGTCACCAGCGATCCGAAGTTCGTCATCCTGCGCGCGGTCAGGAACTGACCGCAGCCCGTCGCCGGCCAGCCCGCTCCGGTCAGGGCACGCGGGTGAACACCAGCGAGGCGTTGTGGCCGCCGAAGCCGAAGGAGTTCGTCAGCGCGGCCGTCAGCTCGCCGTGCCGGGGCTCGCCGGTGACCACGTCCAGCTTCACCTGCGGGTCGAGGGAGTCGAGGTTCAGCGTCGCGGGGATGACGCCGTCGCGGAGCGACAGGATCGCGGAGAGCGCCCCCATCGCCCCGGCCGCGCCGAAGAGGTGACCGGTCATCGACTTGGTGGCGGTCACGGCCGGGTGGGTGCCGATGGCCTCGGTGATCGACTCGGCCTCGGTGAGGTCGCCCTTGGGGGTGGAGGTGGCGTGGGCGTGGATGTGGTCGACCGCCAGCGGGGACAGACCCGCCGAGGCCAGCGCCAGCCGCATGGCGCGGATCTGGCCCTCGGGATGCGCGGCGGTGATGTGGTGCGCGTCCGAGGTCACGCCGGCACCGGCGAGCGCCGCGTGGGCACGGGCGCTACGCGCTGCGGCGAACCCGGCGCGCTCCAGGACGACCACCGCGGCACCCTCGCCGATGACGAAGCCGTCGCGGTCGACGTCGAACGGACGGGACGCCTGCTGCGGCGCGTCGTTCCGGGTCGAATGGGCCTTGGCCTGGGCGAAGCCGGCCAGCGGCAGCGGGCAGATGCAGGCTTCGGTGCCACCCGCCACCACCACGTCCGCCCGTCCGAGCCGGATCAGGTCCAGGCCCATCGCGATCGCCTCCGCGCCCGACGCGCAGGCGCTGACCGGGGTGTGCGCGCCGCCGCGGGCGCCGAGCTCGATGCTGACCCAGGCCGCAGGCCCGTTCGCCATCAGCATCGGGACGGTGTGCGGGGACACCCGCCGCACACCGGAGGACTCCAGGACGTCGTCCTGGCCGAGCATGGTCAGCGCGCCCCCGGTGCCGGTACCGATCACCACGGCCAGCCGCTCCGGATCGACCTCGGGCGAACCGGCGTCCGCCCAGGCCTCACGGGCGGCGATCAGCGCGATCTGTTCGCAGCGGTCCATCCGACGGGCCTGCACCCGGTCCAGCACCTCGCCCGGGTCGACTTTGAGTCGCCCGGCGATCCGCACCGGCAGGTCCGCCGCCCACTCCTCCTCGATCACGCTGATCCCCGACTGCCCGGCCAGCAGCGCGGACCAGGTCGAGGCGACGTCCCCGCCGAGCGGCGTGGTGGCCCCGAGGCCGGTGGCCACCACGTCGAGGTTGTTGATATCGGTACTCACTGGTGAACCACCTTTGTATGAGAGATACAACTCCCCGGGTGGATGGCTTTGCGGGGAGTCCGACTCGAATGCCACTCTGTCAGGGGTTTGACGGGTGATCAGGTGCAGGGATCCACGGAGTCTGGCGCTCAGGGTTTGTAGGGTTTGGTTATTTGCTGCCGTCCTCCGCTGGCTGCTGGCTGCCTCTGCGGTGCCGGTGCCCGCCGCGCCGTTGCGGGACTCAGGCCGGTGTCGCCTCGTCGCGCAGCACGCTGTAGCGCACGACCTTCGAGTGTCGGCGGGTCGTCCTCGCGTACCGGACGCAGGATCACGCGGTCATCGCTCATCTGAGTCGCCGTGGTTGTCAACTTTCCTGCCGAGAACAGCTTTTGGCGACCGGTGCGGTCACTCGCCCGGCGTCCGCATCGATCCGTCGAAGCTGGTAGACAGTGTCTACCAGAGCCTGGTAGACACTGTCTATGTCCATCGAACGCGAGAACTCCCTCCGTGAACGGCTGGTCGACGTCGGTGTCGAGCTGGTGCTGACCGAAGGCGTCGCCTCCCTCGGCCTGCGCGAGATCGCCCGCCGGGCGGGCGTGTCGCACGGCGCCCCGCGCCGCTACTTCCCCACCCATCACGCCCTGCTCTCCGCCATCGCCCACCGCGGCTTCGCGGACCTCGGGGCCCGTTTCGCCGCGGCCGTCGCCGGCGCGGTCTCGCCGCGCGACCAACTGCGGGCACTCGGGCGGGCGTACGTCGGCTACGCGCTGGAGCACCGCGGCATGTTCGAGCTGATGTTCCGGCACGACCTGCTCGACAGCGAGCGGCAGGGACGAGAGCGGCAGGGGTCGGAGCGCGCGACGGAGCAGCCGCGCCTGCGGGAGTCGACGCTCCCGCTGTTCGAACGGATCGTGGACCTCGTCGCCCGGCAACGGCACCACGGGCCGGGCGGGCAGCCGCCGGCCGTGACGGCAGCCGCCCTCTGGGCCAACCTGCACGGCATCGCCCAGCTGTGGAGCTGGGGAAGCCTGGGGCTCGCCCTCGGCGCCGCCCCGCCGGAGCAGCAACTCGACCGGCTCGTCGGTGCGGCCCTGGACGCCCACCTCGGCCCGGCGGACGCGGCCTCGTGACGACTCCCGCACACCGCCGCCTCGCCCTCGTGGTCAGCGTGGCCGGCGCGATGATCGTCGCGCTGGACGGCACGGTGCTGACCGTGGCCCAGCCCAGCCTCGGCCGCGACCTCGGCGCGAGCACCGCCCAGGTCCAGTGGACCAGTACCGCCTACCTGCTCGCGGTGGCCGCGTTGCTGGTCGTCGCCGGACGCCTCGGCGACCGGTACGGCCACCGCAGGATGCTGTTCACCGGACTGCTCGGCTTCGCCGCAGCCTCGGCCGGTATCGCGCTCGCGCCCGGCGTCGGCTGGGCGATCGCCCTGCGGGCCGTCCAGGGCGTGTTCGGTGCGCTGCTGCAGCCCGCGACGCTCGCGCTGCTGCGGCTCACTCACCCGGCGGACCGGCTCGGCACGCCCGTCGCCATCCGCACCAGCGCGATCGGCGTGGCCGCGGCGGCCGGTCCGGTCCTCGGGGGCGCCCTCGTCGCACACCTGGGCTGGCGGGCCGTGTTCACGGTCAACGTCCCGGCCGCGCTGGTGATCGCGGTACTCGCCCTCGCCGTCCGGGTGACGGCCCCGCCGCGTACCGGATCCGGCCGGCTCGACCTGGCGGGCGCGGCGCTGCTGGCCGGTGCGCTCGCGGTCCTGGTGCACACCCTGGCCGGGGTGCCGGCGCACGGATGGAGCTCCGCGCCGACGCTGTTCGGCCTCGCCGCGGCCGCCGGCGCCGCGGTGGCACTCATCGCCCACGAGCGCCGCGCCGCGGACCCGATCGTGCCCTCGGCCGTGGCCCGGTCCGTACCGGTGGCGGCGTCGATGGCGCTCCTGCTGGTCACCTCCGGGGGCATGTCCGGCGCGCTGTTCACGGCCACCTTCCTGCTCCAGGACGTCCTCCGGCTCGATCCGCTCGCCGCCGGTCTGCGGGTGCTGCCGCTGACGGTGCTGATGGTCCTCGGCGCGCCCGTGGCCGGCACCGCGCTGCGCCGGTACGGCCCGCGCCGCACCGCGCTCACGGGCACGCTCCTCGTCGCCCTCGGCATCGCGGGCCTGTCCCGGCTCGGCCAGGGCTCCTGGACGGAGCTCGGCGCGGCCTTCGCCGCGCTGGGCGCGGGGTTCGCCACCGTGATGGTCACCGCCACCGGGACCGTCGTCGGTGACGCGCCGCCCGGGTACGCCGGGGTCATCGGCGGTCTCAAGCAGACCGCCGTGAACGTCGGCCCGACCCTCGGCGTGGCCGTCGCCGCCGGTACGGCGCTGCCGACCGGTCCGGGGACGGGGGCCGGCCTGCTGGTACCGGCCTGCCTCGCGGCGACCGGCCTGCTGCCGGCCGCGCTGCTGCCGCCAGCCAGGCCCGCCGTACCCGTCGAGTCCGGGACGGCGGCTCCGGCTGCCTGACGGTCGCGGCTTCGAAATGCCTGGCGGGAGGGCGGGCTTTCGGGCAGGCTCCGCCACGATGACCAGGGGACGAGTGGGAGTACGCTCCGGCCGGCACGCTCCGGGGCATGCTGCAGCGCGGGCGAGGGCTGGGCGCGCTCCGGGCGAGGGAGGAGCCGGCGACGGCCGGCGAGTTGGTGTACGAGTGTGTCCTGCGGGACTTGCGGTGGGACGTGGTGGACCACGGGGGAGGAGCGGCTGCTCTGGCGCTCCGAGCCCTGGATCCGCTGGCGGCCGCTGCTGGGGATCGCCGAACCGCCCCGACGGCCGGGGGTGCGCGACGTCGAGGTGGGCGCGAGCAGCCGTCAGCTGCACAGCGGCCGCGCGGCGCCCGCGCTACGACCGGCGGCGAGGCTTGCCGTGCTTGGCGCCCTTGGACGAGCCGGACCCGCGCTGCGCGCTCCGGCCGGCCGACTTGCCGGCCGCCGGCTTCCGGGGCGCACCGCGTCCGTCGGGGCGCTTCGCCTTCGGCTGCGCCGCGGTTTTCGGCTGTGGGGTGGTCTTCTGCTGCGCGGCGGCGGAGAGTCCTCGCGAGCTGTTGACGGTCCGCCCGCGGACGATCCCGATGAACTCCTCCACCAGGTCGGTGGTCTGCTCCTCGGGCCACGACAGCGCGACCCGGGACTGGGGCGCGTCGGCGACCGGCCGGTAGGTGAGGTCCCGGCGGTGGTGCAGGCGGGCGAGCGACTGCGGGACGACGAGCACCCCCACCCCGGCCGCCACCAGTTCGATCGCGTCCGCCGTCGTGGCGGGGCGCTCGATCGCGGGCAGCCCAGGAAGGTCCTCCCAGCCGAGGGTGTCGTCCAGGGGGTGGAAGACGACGTCGTCGGCCAGGTCCCCGCAGGTAACCTCGTCGACCGCCGCCACGATGTGGTCCTTCGGGACCACGACCACCGTGGTCTCGGTGTAGAGCGGGATCGCGCTGAGTTCCGTCCGGTCGACCGGCAACCGTACGAGACCGGCGTCGACGTCACCGCGGCGCAGCGCGTCCGGCGCCTCGCCGGCGGTCACCTGGAGGAGTTCCAGCGGGATGCCGGGCAGCCGCTCCTGCCAGATCCGCACCCACTTGGTGGGTGTCACGCCCGGGACATACGCGAGCCTGAACGAACGGGGTACTTCCGAGCCTGTCACCTGGCCAGGTTACCGGGCGTGGTCAGAGTCGGCGCACACGCTCGATATCCTTGACGCCATGAAGTCGCAGCAGAACTCCCAGACCATGAAGCCCGCGACCGCGGCGAAGAAGCTGGGCGTGTACCTCGAGGCCACTCCCGCCGAGTTCCGGGAGGGCGTCGTCTCGCGCGACGAACTCAACGCGCTCCAGGCCGACCCGCCCCAGTGGCTGCAGGACCTGCGCCGCAACGGCCCGCACCCCCGGCCGGTGGTCGCGGCGAAGCTGGGCGTCTCCATCTCGGGCCTCGCGCGCGGCGGAGTGACCGAGCCGCTCACCACGGAGCAGATCGAGGCGCTCAAGCAGGAGTGCCCCGATTGGCTGCGGAAGGAGCGCGCCACCCAGGCCGAGGTGCGCAAGGAAGCGGAGCGCATCAAGGAGAAGAACCGGGAGAAGCAGGCGGCGCAGGGCGAGTAGTCCCGCCACCCGCGCGCCTGACCTCCCTGCCCGATCCGCGTCGGCGGCGAGTTCAGCCGAGTCGACCCGAACGCCCGGTCACACCTGTTGTGACCGGGCGTTCCGTGTCGGTCGGCCTCGGTCGGACGGAGGGCCACCGCCCTACCTGGCCGTACCGGATCCGGTGGACCCCGGGCCCGGGATCAACGGGGGCTCAGGTCGCGTCGGGGTGCGAACGCGCGTCATCGGCCGCGTCCCGGGGCTCGGGTCCCGCGCCCGTGCTCCGGTCGTCCCGGACGAACAGCCCGTCCAGGTACCGGTCGACAGCGGTGAGTACGTCCTGGGGCCCGACCACGTCGAGTTCGAGGAGGGTGGTGAAGCCGGTGAGCGCGAGGAGCAGATTGGTCTCGGCCACCGGATCGCGGTCGCGGCCGATGTACCCGTCGGCGATCGCCTGACGGACCAACTGCTCGACGAGGACGCGCCCTTGGAGCATCCCGCCGCGCACCTTGGCGTGGAAGTTCTCGTTGTGCAGCGCCTCCAGGACGAAGGCGGCGCTCATCCGGCTGGTCGCGCGGGCGTCAGCGTGCAGCGGCAGCATCTCCGTGATCATCAAGCGGAGCACGTCGCGGGGGTGCGGCCGGTCGCCGAGCTCCTCCAGGCCCCGGCCGACGCGCAGCGAGGCCTGCTCGGACGCGAAGTCCATGGCGAAGGAGAGCATCGCCTCGCGGGAGGTGAAGTAGTGCTGCAGCTGCCCCAGGGAGATGCCCGCCTCCTGTGCGACCTCGCGCATGCTCAGATGCGCCACGCCGCGCTGTTCCACCACCCGCCACAGTGCCCGGGCGATCGTTTCGCGGCGTTCCCGGTGGTCGACCTGTTTCGGCATCGTCGGTTGCTCCATGTCCGCTTTCCAATACGGTTGACATAATACACGTGACCTATAAACCTGGAGGCCTACCTAGGAGGGGAACGACATGTCTGAACGGCCGAGGGTGCGTACCGCGGAGGGCGTGCTGGAGGGGCGCTGGCGGCGGGGGCACGCGGTGTTCCGCGGCATCCCCTACGCGCAGCCGCCGGTCGGGGCGCTCCGCTTCGCCGCCCCGGCCCCGCCCCGGCATTGGGACGGGACGCGGCAGGCGGCGGAGTTCGGACCCGTGGTGCCGCAGTCCGGTCCGGTTGCCGCGAGCCGGACGGAGGGGGCGGACTGGTTGACGCTGAACGTCTGCACTCCGGATCCGGGCGCGGCCCGTCTGCCAGTGCTGGTGTGGGTCCCCGGAGGCGGCTACATGGCGGCCGACTCGAGTGACCCGGCGTACGACCCGGCGGCACTGGCCGCGGCGGGACTCGTGGTGGTGAGCATCAACTACCGGGTGGGCGCCGAGGGTTTCGCGCTGCTCGAAGGCGCGCCGGCCAACCGAGGGTTCCTCGACCAGGTCGCGGCACTGCACTGGGTGCGGCGCAACATCGCCTCCTTCGGCGGCGACCCCGACCGGGTCACCGTGGCCGGACAGTCCGCCGGGGCGGGGTCGATCGCCGCCATGCTGGCGATGAAGCCGGTGCGCGGCCTGTTCCGGCGGGCCATCACCCACTCGGTGCCGGGCCTCCACTCCACCCGCGCACTGGCGGAACAGGTCGCGGCCGTGCTCGCGGAGCGGCTCGGTGCCCGGCCGACCGTCGAAGGCCTCTCCGGCGTCGATCCCTGGCGCCTGGCCGAGGAGGTCACCTCGCTCAGTGCCGGCCTGAACGGCCACCGCGAGCGGTGGGGGCGGCTCTCGCACGCGGGTGTCGCCCTGTGCCCCGTCGTCGACGGCGAGGTCCTCCCCGAAACGCCCTGGCCGGCCCTGGCCGGTGGTCGCGCGGCCGGGACGGAACTCCTCGTCGGCCATGCCCGCGACGAGTTCCGGCTGTTCGGCTTCATGATGGGACGGCTGGGCCGGTTCACCGAAGAGGACGCCCGAATCGCCCTGGACGTCCTCGCTCCGGCGCCGGACGGGGCGGCCGCCTACCGTGCCGCCCACCCGGGGGCCACTCCGGAGGAACTGGTGGAGTCGGTGTACTCCGACGCCGTCTTCCGGATGCCGTCACTGCACCTGGCACAGGCGAACGCCGCGGCCGGAGGCACCTCGTACCTGTTCGAGCTGCGGCTGGCCTCCCCGGGCCTCGGCGGGGTCCTGGGTGCCTGCCACGGCCTTGACGTCCCGCTGGCGTTCGGCACACTGGGCAGCCCCACCGGTAAAAGCCTCCTCGGCGACCCGCCCGGCCCCGAGGCCGTCGCGGTGTCCCGGGAACTCCAGCGGGCGTGGGTCCGGTTCGCCACCACCGGTGACCCCGGATGGCCCGCCCACCGCCCCGACCGGCAGCTCGCCCGCGTCCTGGATGCCGAGTCGCAGACCGTGCGCTACCCCGAACAGGCCTCCAGCCGGATCTGGGAGGGGCACACCCCGGCCGCTTTCGATCTGGGCTAGCGCGGTCCGCGGCGTCGGCGGCCGAACCGGCTGGTTGTTGCATGAATGTTCCGTCCTGCGTATATTCATGCCAAGCTGCTGAGGAGGAACGTCATGGCTTTGCGCGTCGCCGTCGCCGGCGCCAGTGGGTACGCGGGTGGTGAGGTGCTGCGCCTTCTGCTCGGGCACCCGGAGGTGGAGATCGGTGCGCTGACCGGCGGGTCGAACGCCGGCACCCGGTTCGGCGAACTGCAGCCGCACCTGCTGCCGCTGGCCGACCGGGTGCTGGAGCCGACCACGCCCGAGGTGCTGGCCGGGCACGACGTGGTGTTCCTGGGGCTGCCGCACGGGCAGTCCGCGGCGGTCGCCGAATCGCTCGGCGAGGACGTCCTGGTGGTGGACTGCGGTGCGGACTTCCGGCTGAAGGACGCGGCCGTCTGGGAGAAGTTCTACGGCTCCCCGCACGCGGGCACGTGGCCGTACGGCCTGCCCGAGCTGCCGGGCCACCGGGCCGCGCTCAAGGGCACCAGGCGGATCGCCGTCCCGGGCTGCTACCCGACGGCCGTATCGCTGGCGCTGTTCCCGGCGTACGCTGCGAGGTTGGCGGAGCCGGAGGCGGTGGTCGTGGCGGCCTCGGGCACGTCCGGCGCGGGCAAGGCGGTCAAGGCGCACCTGCTCGGCAGCGAGGTGATGGGGTCGATGAGCCCGTACGGCGTCGGCGGCGGGCACCGGCACACACCGGAGATGGCGCAGAACCTGGCCCCGGTCGCGGGGGAGCCGGTCACCGTCTCGTTCACCCCGACCCTGGCCCCGATGCCGCGCGGCATCCTCGCCACCTGCTCGGCCAAGGCCAAGCAGGGCACCACCGCCGAACAGCTGCGCGAGGCGTACGCGGCGGCCTTCGCGGGCGAGCCCTTCGTCCGTCTGCTGCCCGAGGGGCAGTGGCCGCAGACCAGCGCGGTCTACGGCTCCAACGCCGCGCTGATCCAGGTCGCCCTGGACGAGCACGCCGGGAGGATCATCGCGATCAGCGCGATCGACAACCTGGTGAAGGGCACCGCCGGTGGCGCGGTGCAGAGCATGAACATCGCCCTCGGCCTGCCGGAAGAGCTGGGCCTGCCCGTGAACGGAGTTGCACCGTGACAAGCAGTCGGAACGTGGGCGTGACCGCGGCGAAGGGCTTCCGCGCCGCCGGTGTCACCGCCGGGATCAAGGCCTCCGGCACCCCCGACCTGGCCCTGGTGGTCAACGACGGGCCGTTGCTCGCCGCCGCCGGCGTCTTCACCTCCAACCGGGTCAAGGCGGCCCCCGTCCTGTGGTCCGAGCAGGTGCTGGGGGCCGGCCGGGTCTCCGCCGTCATCCTCAACTCCGGTGGCGCCAACGCGTGTACGGGACCGCTCGGGTTCCAGGACACCCATGCGACGGCCGAGAAGGTGGCCGAGGAACTGAAGCTCAACGCGGCCGAGGTAGCCGTCGCCTCGACCGGTCTGATCGGCGTCCGGCTGCCGATGGACGTCCTGCTGCCCGGCGTCGAACTGGCCGTGCGGGCGCTCGGGGAGGACGGCGGCGAGGCGGCCGCGATCGCCATCAAGACCACCGACACCGTGCACAAGACGGCTCAGGTGACCGGGGACGGCTGGACGGTCGGCGGGATGGCCAAGGGCGCAGGCATGCTCGCGCCGGGCCTGGCCACCATGCTGGTGGTGCTCACCACCGACGCCGCGGTGGACAGCGAGGGCCTCGACGGGGCACTGCGCGCCGCGACCCGCACCACCTTCGACCGGGTGGACTCCGACGGCTGCATGTCCACCAACGACACCGTGCTGCTGCTGGCCTCCGGCGCCTCCCGAATCACGCCGGACGCGGGCGAGTTCGCCGAGGCGGTGCGCACTGTCTGCGATGACCTGGCCCGGCAGTTGATCGGCGACGCCGAGGGGGCCAGCAAGGACATCCGGATCGACGTGGTCAACGCCGCCACCGAGCAGGAGGCGGTGGACGTCGCCCGGACCATCGCCCGCAACAACCTGCTCAAGTGCGCCATCCACGGCGAGGACCCGAACTGGGGCCGGGTGCTGGCCGCGATCGGCACCACCTCCGCCGCCTTCGACCCGGACGCCCTGGACGTCGCCATCAACGGCGTCTGGGTCTGCCGCGGAGGCAGCGTCGGCGAGGACCGCGACCTGGTGAGCATGAAGGACCGGGAAGTGGTCATCACCGCCGACCTGAACGCCGGTCAGGCCGCCGCCACCGTGTGGACCAACGACCTCACCGCCGACTACGTGCACGAGAACAGCGCCTACTCCACCTGAGCCGGGGGACACCACCGTGCAGATCGCACCCAAGGGCGAACAGGCCCGCAACAACACCGCACTTCCCAAGGCGATGACGCTGATCGAGGCGCTGCCCTGGCTGGAGCGCTTCCACGGCAAGACCGTAGTGATCAAGTTCGGCGGCAACGCCATGGTGGACGAGGAGCTCAAGGCGGCCTTCGCCCAGGACGTGGTCTTCCTGCGCTACGCCGGGCTGCACCCGGTCGTGGTGCACGGCGGCGGCCCGCAGATCAGCGCGCAGCTGGACCGGTTGGGCCTGGAGTCCTCCTTCACCAACGGCCTGCGGGTCACCACCCCGGAGACCATGGACGTGGTGCGGATGGTGCTGGCCGGCCAGGTGCAGCGCGAGCTGGTCGGGCTGCTGAACGAGCACGGCCCGTTCGCGGTCGGCCTGACCGGCGAGGACGCGCACACCATGACCGCCGTCAAGCGGTACGCGGTGGTGGACGGCGAGCAGGTGGACATCGGCCTGGTCGGGGACATCGTCAACATCGAGGCCGGCGCGGTGAAGGCGCTGATCGCGGACGGCCGGATCCCGGTCATCTCCAGCATCGCGCGCGGCGCCGACGGCCACGTCTACAACATCAACGCAGACACCGCCGCCGCCGCGCTCGCGGCCGCGCTCGGTGCGGAGATGCTGGTGGTCCTCACCGACGTCGAGGGGCTGTACGCGGACTGGCCGAACTCGGACGACGTGATCAGCCAGCTCAGCGCGAGCGAGCTGGAGAAGATGCTGCCGGACCTCGCCAGCGGGATGCTCCCCAAGATGGAGGGCTGTCTGCGGGCGGTGCGCTCGGGCGTGGGCACCGCGCGGGTACTGGACGGGCGGGTGCAGCACTCGCTGCTCCTGGAGATCTTCACCGACGAGGGCATCGGCACCATGGTCGTCCCGGACGACGAGGCGACCGTCCTCGGGGGACTGGCATGACGAGCAACTCCGAACTCACCCGGCGCTGGCAGCACGCGCTGATGAACAACTACGGCACCCCCAGGATCCCGCTGGTGCGCGGCGCCGGCGCCAAGGTCTGGGACGCCGACGGCAAGGAGTACTTGGACCTGGTCGGCGGGATCGCGGTGAACGCGCTCGGCACCGGACACGCGGCCGTGGTCGAGGCGGTCACCCGGCAGATCGGGCAGCTCGGCCACATCTCCAACCTGTTCCTGGCCGAGCCGACGGTGCGGCTGGCCGAGCGGCTGATCGGGCTGTTCGGGCGCGAGGGCCGGGTGTTCTTCTGCAACTCGGGCGCCGAGGCCAACGAGGCCGCCTTCAAGATCAGCCGGCTCACCGGCCGCACCCACCTGGTCTCCGCCCAGGGCGCCTTCCACGGCCGGACCATGGGCGCGCTGGCACTCACCGCGCAGCCCGCCAAACAGGACCCGTTCCGCCCGCTGCCCGGGGACGTCACCCACGTGCCCTTCGGCGACACCGAGGCGCTGCGCGCGGCCGTCACCTCCGACACCGCCGCCGTCTTCCTGGAGCCGATCCAGGGCGAGAACGGCGCGATCCCGCTGCCGGCCGGCTATCTGAGGGCGGCTCGCGAGATCACCAGGGCGAGTGGGACCCTGCTGGTGCTGGACGAGGTGCAGACCGGCGTCGGACGCACCGGCCACTGGTTCGCCCACCAGGCCGAGGAGGGCGTCGACCCGGACATCGTCACCCTCGCCAAGGGCCTCGGCGGCGGGCTGCCGATCGGCGCGACCGTCGCGTTCGGCGAGGCGGCCGAACTGCTCCAGCCGGGCCAGCACGGCACCACCTTCGGTGGGAACCCGGTGGCCGCGGCCGCGGGCCTCGCGGTGCTGGACACCATCGAGGCCGAGGGCCTGCTGGAGCACGTCCGGAAGATCGGCGAACGGCTGCGCGCCGGGGTCGAGGCGATCGGCGATCCGCTCGTCTCGCACGTCAGGGGTGCCGGGCTGCTGCTGGGTATCGTGCTGACCGAGCCGGTCGCCGCACAGGTCCAAGCGGCGGCGCAGCAGGCCGGGTTCCTGGTGAACGCGGCGGTGGCGGACGCGGTACGGCTGGTTCCGCCACTGGTGCTGACCGAGCAGGAGGCGGACGACTTCCTCGCCGCCCTGCCGGAGATCCTGCGCACCGTGCGAGTCGCCGCCCCCGACGCGAAGCACGGCGCGTAGTCCGGGAGAATTATCAGTATGACCGTATCCCGACCCGACCAGCCCGCCGCCGGTCCGACGCCGCAGGTCCCGCAGACCCGTACGGCCAGGCACCGCCGGATCGTGGACCTGTTGACCCGTCAGCCCGTCCGCTCGCAGAGCCAGCTGGCCAAACTGCTGGCCGACGACGGACTCGTGGTCACCCAGGCCACCCTCTCCCGGGACCTGGACGAGCTGGGTGCGGTGAAGATCCGCAACCGGGACGGCGCGCTCATCTACGCCGTCCCGGCCGAGGGCGGTGACCGTACGCCGCGCGCGCCGATGGGGGAGTCCGCCAGCGAGGGCCGGATGGCCCGGCTGGCCGGCGAACTGATGGTGTCCGCGACGGCCTCCGGCAACCTGGTCGTACTGCGCACTCCGCCGGGCGCGGCGCAGTTCCTGGCCTCGGCGATCGACCAGGCGGAGGTGTTCGAGATCATCGGCACCATCGCGGGTGACGACACCGTGCTGCTGATCAGCCGTGACCCTTCCGGCGGCCAGGCCCTGGCCGACCACCTGATGCAGCTGGCCCAGGCCAAGGCCCAGTAGCGGCCGCGCCGGCCGACCCCGGACCGCCCAGGAGCCCTGTTGCTCCTGGGCGGTCCGCGTTTTCGGCCCACCACTCGGACGGGCGGACGAATAGTTTTGATTTCCATACGAGGTCATGCATACTTATGCCCATCACCGTATGGGACGCGCACCTGCCGCCGACCCACCCGTTCGCACTGTTGTGAAGGAGAAAGCCGTGACCGAGCGCGTCGTACTCGCCTACTCGGGCGGTCTGGACACGTCCGTCTGCATCGGCTGGATCGCCGAGGAGACGGGCGCCGAGGTCATCGCCGTCGCCGTCGACGTCGGCCAGGGTGGCGAGGACCTCGAGGTCATCCGTCAGCGCGCGCTGGACTGCGGCGCGGTCGAGGCCGAGGTCGCGGACGCCCGCGAGGAGTTCGCCGACGAGTACTGCCTGCCGGCGCTCAAGGCCAACGCCCTCTACCAGGGCCAGTACCCGCTGGTCTCCGCGCTCTCCCGGCCGGTGATCGTCAAGCACCTGGTCGCCGCCGCGCAGAAGCACGGCGCCACCACCGTCGCCCACGGCTGCACCGGCAAGGGCAACGACCAGGTCCGCTTCGAGGTCGGCATCAACTCCCTCGCCCCCGGCCTGAAGTGCATCGCCCCGGTGCGCGACTACGCGATGACCCGGGACAAGGCGATCGCCTTCGCCGAGTCCAAGGGCCTGCCGATCGCGACCACCAAGAAGTCCCCGTACTCGATCGACCAGAACGTCTTCGGGCGGGCCGTCGAGACCGGCTTCCTGGAGGACATCTGGAACGCCCCGATCGAGGACGTCTACGAGTACACCCAGAACCCGGCCACCGCGCGCGAGGCCGACGAGGTCGTCATCACCTTCGAGGCGGGCGTCCCGGTCGCGATCGACGGCAGGAAGGTGACCGTCCTCCAGGCGATCGAGGAGCTCAACAAGCGGGCCGGCGCCCAGGGCATCGGCCGCCTCGACATGGTCGAGGACCGGCTGGTCGGCATCAAGTCCCGCGAGATCTACGAGGCTCCCGGCGCGATCGCCCTGATCACCGCTCACCAGGCGCTGGAGAACGTCACGGTCGAGCGCGAACTCGCCCGCTACAAGCGGCAGGTGGAGCAGCGCTGGGCCGAACTCGTCTACGACGGCCTGTGGTTCTCCCCGCTCAAGCGCGCCCTGGACGGCTTCGTCAACGAGGCCAACCAGCACGTCAGCGGCGAGATCCGGATGGTGCTGCACGGCGGCCGCGCGGTGGTCGACGGCCGCAAGTCGGACCAGTCGCTGTACGACTTCAACCTCGCCACCTACGACACCGGCGACACCTTCGACCAGTCGATGTCCAAGGGCTTCATCGAGATCTTCGGGATGTCCTCGAAGATCGCCGCCCGCCGCGACCTGGCCTGATCCCTCCCCCTCACCCGGTCCCGGCTGCACCCCCACGCAGCCGGGGCCGCCCCCTACCCCGTAGAAGGAGCCCCGCGATGCCGTCCGACCTCTCCTACTCGGGAGCCACTGATGTCCGTCTCTGGGGCGCGCGCTTCGCCGACGGCCCCTCCGAGGCGCTGGCCAAGCTCTCCGCCTCCGTCCACTTCGACTGGCGGCTCGCGCCGTACGACATCGCGGGCTCCAGGGCGCACGCCCGGGTGCTGCACAAGGCCGGGCTGCTGAGCGAGGACGAGCTGGCCGCCATGCTGGCCGGTCTGGACCAGCTGCTCGCCGATGTCACCTCGGGCGCCTTCACCGGCACCGTCGCCGACGAGGACGTGCACACCGCCCTGGAACGCGGCCTGCTGGAGCGGCTCGGCGCCGAACTGGGCGGCAAGCTCCGCGCAGGCCGCTCGCGCAACGACCAGATCGCCACCCTGTTCCGGATGTACCTGCGGGACCATGCGAAGGTCATCGGCGGGCTGGTGCTGGACCTCCAGTACGCCCTGGTGAACCTCGCAGAGGCGCACCCCGACACCGCGATGCCGGGCCGCACCCACCTCCAGCACGCCCAGCCGGTGCTCTTCGCCCACCACGTCCTCGCGCACGCGCAGGCCCTCGGCCGGGACGCCGAGCGGCTGCGCCAGTGGGACGCCCGCACGGCCGTCTCCCCGTACGGCTCCGGCGCGCTGGCCGGCTCCTCACTCGGCCTGGACCCGCAGGCGGTCGCCGCCGACCTCGGCTTCGAGGGCGGCTCGGTGGCGAACTCCATCGACGGGACCGCCTCGCGCGACTTCGTCGCCGAGTTCGCCTTCATCACGGCCATGATCGGGATCAACCTCTCCCGGATCGCCGAGGAGGTGATCATCTGGAACACCAAGGAGTTCGGCTTCGTCACGCTGCACGACGCCTTCTCCACGGGCTCCTCGATCATGCCGCAGAAGAAGAACCCGGACATCGCCGAGCTGGCCCGGGGCAAGTCCGGCCGGCTGATCGGCAACCTGACCGGCCTGCTGGCCACCCTGAAGGCACTGCCGCTCGCCTACAACCGGGACCTCCAGGAGGACAAGGAGCCGGTCTTCGACTCCTGCGACACCCTCGAGGTCCTGCTGCCCGCCTTCACCGGCATGATGGCCACCCTCACCGTGCACCGCGAGCGCCTGGAGGAGCTGGCGCCGGCCGGGTTCTCGCTGGCCACCGACATCGCCGAGTGGCTGGTCCGGCAAGGTGTGCCGTTCCGGGTGGCGCACGAGGTGGCCGGGGCCTGCGTGAAGGTCTGCGAGTCCCAGGGCATCGAGCTCGCCGACCTGACGGACGCCCAGTTCGCCGAGATCTCCCCCCACCTCACGCCCGATGTCCGCTCGGTCCTCACCGTCCACGGCGCCATCGCCTCGCGCAACGCCCGCGGCGGCACCTCGCCCTCCGCGGTGGCTGCCCAGCTGGCCGAGCTCAAGGCCGACCTCGCCGTGCAGGCCGCCTGGCTCAAGGGCTGACCCGCACGGACCAGTACCCGCCGGGAACACCGGCCCGCCGAGGCGGGAGGGGCTCCCCGGGCGGCGCGGGGAACCGCGCGAAGGGAGTCCTCTCCCCGGCCTCCGGCCGGGGTGCCCCCTTCGCACCGCTCCCCGGGCCCCGGGCTGCGCTCCGAGCCGTTCCCCCCTAATGGGTTTTCCCGAGCAGCCGAGCGTCCCGCCGCATCCGATACTCGACCCATGGGTGCCAGAGCCGTCGCAGCACTCCGCAGAGGGTTCCGAGGCCAGCTGATCACCCCGGACGACCCGGAGTACGACACGGCCCGAGCCGTGTGGAACGGCGCGATCGACCGGTACCCCGCACTGATCGCCCGCTGCACCGGCACCCCGGACGTGCTGCTGGCCGTCGAGGTGGCCCGCGAGTACGGGCTGTGGCCGACGGTCCGGGGTGGCGGCCACAGCGTCGCCGGCCTCGCGGTCTGCGAAGGCGGCCTCTTGATCGACCTCTCGCGGATGCGCGGCGTCCGTGTGGACTCCGGCCGCCGGATCGCGCACGCCGGTCCGGGCGCCACCTGGGCCGAGTTCGACCAGGAGACCCAGCGCCACGCCCTGGCGACCCCGGGCGGGCGGGTGTCCGGCAGCGGGATCGCCGGCACGACCCTCGGCGGAGGCTTCGGCTGGCTCAGCCGGGCCTACGGGCTGACCTGCGACAACCTGTTGGAGGCCGAGTTGGTGACCGCCGACGGACGGGTGGTCACGGCGAGCGCGGCGCTGCACCCGGACCTGTTCCGGGGCATCCGGGGCGGCGGCGGCAACTTCGGCGTCGTCACCTCCCTGTCCTACCGGCTGCACCCGGTCGGCCCGCAGGTGCTCTGCGGCGAGTTGTACTTCGCGGCCGACGAGGCTCCGCAGGTGCTCCGTGCCGTCCGCACCCAGCTGCGTGGTGCCCCCGACCAGCTGTCCGCCGTCTGCCTGCTCGGCACCGCACCGGCCGCACCCCACCTGCCCGCCCGACTGGCCGGCACGCCGGTCGTCCGGCTCGGGCTGTGCCACGCCGGCCGGCCCGAACGCGCGCGGGGCGCGGTGGCACCGCTGCGCGCCCTGCCCGGCGTACTCGCGGACACGATCCAGCTGCGCCCCTACACCGTGTGGCAGCGGGCGCTCGACGCGGGGCGCGGCCCGGGCGCCCGCAACTACTGGAAGTCCGAGTACCTCTCCACCCTGGACGACCGCGCGATCGCCACCCTCACCGAGCACTTCGCGCGGATCACCTCACCGTCCTCCGAGATCCAGCTCGTCCTCCTCGGCGGCGCCATCGCCCGGGTCGGCCCCGACGACACCGCCTACACCCACCGCTCGGCGCCCTACCTGCTCAGCATCAACTCCCGCTGGGAGCACTCCGAGGAGGACACCGGGCACACCGCCTGGACCAGAGGGCTGTGGAGCGCGATGCGGGCCTTCTCCTCCGGCGGAGGGTATGTGAACTTCCTCGGCCAGGAGGGCCCGGCACGGGTCCTGGAGGCGTACGGACCGGTGAAGTACCGGCAGCTCACCGCGCTCAAGGACATCTGGGACCCGGGCAACCTGTTCCGCGTCAACCAGAACATCCCGCCCAGCTCCTGACCGGGTGACCCGCCGTCACCGGCCGGGCCGGCGGTCGGTCATACCGGGTGTGATTCCCGTCGCCGAGCTGCACCCTGCCTTCGCCCCGCTCGCCGCCGTGCTGGCACACCGGCACCGCCTCGACCCGCAGGACCTGGAACAGGAGGTCTGGCTGCGGGTGCTGGAGCGGGCCGCCGACGGCACCCTACCCCGTGACCGCGTCTCCTGGGTCCGGGCTCTCACCGTCCAGCTGACCGTCCAGCACACCGCCCGGTCGCCGCAGCCCCACCGGAGCGTGCTGCCGGTGCCCTCCGCCGAGGAGCAGCTGCTGACCGCCTACCGCCACCGCGCCGTACGGCGGGCGCTGGCCCGGCTGCCCGGACGCTGCCCCCAACTGCTCACCGCACTGTCCGAGTCACCCGAACTGACGTACCGGCAGCTGGCGGAACGGCTGCGCCTGCCGAGGGGCAGCATCGGGCCGATCCGGTCGCGCTGCCTGGGGTGCCTGCGGGCGCTGCTGTACAGCCACCGGCCGGAACGGCCGTCGGAGACCGGCTGGTGACACCTGAGTGACGCTCACCACGTCGGGCATCCGGAAGGTTGAGATCCGGGGACGGCTGGGTAGAGCCGTGGCTAACGTCCTCCTTGACGGTGGCCGAGGCGGCCGGATACTGAGCGTGAGCGAGGGCCGGGCTCCGGAGACCGCGGGGTGCGGCGCTGCGCGACCCCCGGTCAGGGCCGATCCCCGTCCGGGGCACACCTCCGGCAGAGCACCGGGTGCCGCATCCACATCCGGCACCCGGGAACCAACGATGGGGAGGCCCCCGCACATGGGCATGAGCGTGATCATTTCGGTGGCGACCGAGGACGACGCGGAGCAGATCCTCAAGCTCCAGTACCTCGGCTACCAGAGCGAGGCCGAGCTGTACGGAGACTGGGGCATCGAGCCGCTGACGCAGACGCTGGACAGCCTGCGGGCCGAACTCTCCGATCGGCACGTGCTGGTGGCCAAGCTGGGCGACGAGGTCGTCGGCACCGTCCGCGGCCGGGTGGATGGGAACGGGGTCGCCCGGGTCGCCCGCCTGGTGGTCCACCCCCGGATGCAGCGCCACGGCCTCGGTGGCCGCCTGCTGGACGCCGTCGAACGGCAGCTGCTGGACCGGCACGACGTACGCTCCTTCGAACTGTTCACCGGCCACCGCAGCCTCGCCAACCTCCGCCTCTACGCCCGGCACGGCTACCACCAGCGGGAGGTCACCGAGGTGAGCCGCCGGCTGAGCGTGGTCGCCCTGGAGAAGCCGGTGCACTCGGAGTACGCCGCCACCGCCTGAACGCCGGCGGCCGACGGCGTTCAGGCGGTGGCGCCCACACGGACCGCCCGACCGTGCCTTCTGAGACAGTTCCCGGCAGCGCCCGGTCCCTGCGGACCGGGCGCTTCGGCTTGTGCCGCAAGGATCCTTCGCCTTGCAACCATTGGGTCGTGTCCGCAATTCGGACAGCTGGTCCTGGTAATTGGGACCCGGTTCATATGTCTGATTTACTAGCACCCATGACTGCGACAACGACCTGCACCCCCTCCGGCACCGTGCCGGCAGGTGAGCGCTGCATGTGCTGTCGAATGTGTCACTGCTGAGGGTCACCGCCCCTGCTCGCGCCCCGAAGCGAGCCCCGCTGAAGCGGCTCCACGCGCCCGTACCGCGGCGCTGCCGCACACCTTTTGGATCCGGACCCGTAAGGGCCACGTCCACGCGCGTCCCCGCCTCCCGGCGGCCACGATCGAGGTGTGGCAGCGGGACCTCCCACCCCCCTCACAGGCGTGCCCGAGGCATGCCGCTCACCGCCACCGGTGCGCCGGCCATCAGCCGTGCGCCCCCGACCAACGGAAGCAGCTGTGATCACCACCAAGGACCTGACGAAGGTCTACCGCTCCAGGGGCCGCGAGGTCACCGCCCTCGACGGGGTCGACCTGCACGTGAGGGAGGGCGAGGTCTACGGCGTCGTCGGTACCAGCGGCGCGGGCAAGAGCACCCTCATCCGCTGCGTGAACATGCTGGAGCGCCCGAGCTCGGGCAGCGTCACCGTGGACGGCGTCGAGCTCACCGCGCTGCCCGGCCAGGAGCACCGGGCCGGCCGCGACCTGCGCGAGGCCCGCCGCCGGATCGGCATGGTGTTCCAGCACTTCAACCTGCTCTCCTCGCGGACCGTCCAGCAGAACGTCGAACTCCCGCTGGAGATCATCGGGCTGGACCGCACCCAGCGCCGCCGCAAGGCCGCCGAACTGCTCGACCTGGTCGGCCTCGCCGACAAGGCCCGCACCTACCCCGGCCAGCTCTCCGGCGGTCAGAAACAGCGCGTCGGCATCGCCCGCGCACTTGCCGGCGACCCCAAGGTGCTGCTCTCCGACGAGGCCACCTCCGCGCTCGACCCGGAGACCACCCGCTCCATCCTGTCCCTGCTGCGCGACCTCAACCGACAGCTCGGCCTCACCGTCCTGCTGATCACCCATGAGATGGACGTGATCAAGTCCGTCTGCGACTCCGCCGCCCTGATGCGCGGCGGCAAGGTGATCGAGTCCGGCGGGCTCACCGAGTTGCTCGCCACCCGGAACTCCGAACTTGCCCGCGAGCTCTTCCCGCTCGGCGAGTTCGGCCACGGGCAGCCCGGAAACACCGTGGTGGAGATCACCTTCCAGGGCGACACCTCCGCTCAGCCCTTCGTCTCCCAGCTAGCCCGCACCTACCAGATCGACATCAACATCCTCGGCGCCGCCGTGGAGCACATCGGCGGCCGGATGGTCGGCCGGATGAGGGTCGAACTGCCCGGCGGCCACCAGGAGAACGTGGTGCCGATCGGCTTCCTGCGCGAGCAGGGCCTGCAGGTGGAGACCGTGAACGAGGCGAACGGAGCCGTGGCATGACCTGGGACCAGATGCAGGAACTGATGTGGCCCGCCACCGCCGAGACCTTCCAGATGGTCGGCGTCGCCGCCCTCGCCACCATCCTTCTCGGGCTGCCGCTGGGCCTGCTGCTGGTGCTCACCGACAAGGGCGGCGCGCTGCAGAACGGCCCGGTCAACCGGGTGATCGGCGCGGCCGTCAACGTCGGCCGCTCGCTGCCGTTCATCATCCTGATGGTCGCTCTGCAGCCCTTCACCAGGGGAGCGACCGGCACCACCATCGGCTGGCAGGCCGCGTCCGTGCCGCTGACCGTCGGCGCCATCCCGTTCTTCGCCCGCCTGGTCGAGACCGCCGTCCGCGAGGTGGACAAGGGCTTGCTGGAGGCCGTCCACGCGATGGGCGGCGGTACCTGGACCGCGATCCGCAAGGTGCTGCTCCCCGAGTCGCTGCCCGCGCTGGTCTCCTCCGCCACCACCACGATCATCGCGCTGATCGGATTCTCCGCGATGGCCGGCACGGTCGGCGGCGGGGGACTCGGCACCCTCGCCGTCAACTACGGCTACCAGCGCTTCGAGACCGCCTTCATGTGGGTCATCGTCGCCGAGCTGGTGGTGATCGTGATGGCGATCCAGCTGATCAGCGACCTCATCGTGCGGCGGCTGGCCGACCGCGGCGGCATCGGCACCACCCGCCTGCTGCGCTCGCGCCGCACCGAGCTCACCGAGGAAGAGGAAGAGCTCGCCCTGCCCCACTGACCACGCCGTCTGCCCTCCGGGGCAGGCCGCGCGTCCCAGGCCACCGGGCCATCCCCCGGTGGGCCGCCCGCTCCATGGAGAAAGGCACTTTTCGTGCGTAACGTCCTGAAGTCCACCACCGTCATCGCCACCGCGGGCCTCGCCCTCACGCTGACCGCCTGCAGCAGCGGCTCCTCGTCCGCCGGCTCCTCGCCGGACCAGCCGCTCACCGTGATCGCCAGCCCCACCCCGCACGCCCAGATCCTGGACTACGTGAAGAAGAACCTGGCCGACAAGGCCGGGCTGAAGCTGGACGTCAAGGTGGTCACCGACTACGTGACCCCGAACACGGCCGTCCAGGACGGCTCGGCCGACGCCAACTACTTCCAGCACGTCCCGTACCTGGAGGACTTCAACAAGAAGCACGGCACCGACATCGTCTCCGTCGAGCCGGTGCACCTGGAGCCGCTCGGCCTGTACTCCAAGAAGGCCAAGTCCGTCGCCGACCTGCCAGGCGGCGCCACCGTCGGCCTGCCCAACGACGCCACCAACGAGGGCCGCGCGCTCAAGCTGCTCGCCGCCGAGAACGTCATCAAGCTGAAGGACGGCGCCGGCACCTCCGCCACCCCGGCCGACATCGCCGACAACCCGAAGAACCTGAAGTGGAAGGAACTGGACGCCGCCCAGCTGCCCCGCTCCCTCCGCGACCTGGACGCCGCGGTCATCAACGGCAACTACGCGATCGACTCCGGCCTGACCCCCGCCAAGGACGCCATCCTGCTGGAGAAGGCCGAGGGCAACCCGTACGCCAACATCCTCGCGGTGAAGAAGGGTCATGAGAACGACCCCCGGGTGGTGAAGCTGGCCCAGCTGCTGCACTCCGCCGAGGTCAAGAAGTACATCGACGACACCTTCAAGGGCTCGGTCATCCCCGCCTTCTGATAGTTCGTATCAACTGACCCCACTGCGGTAGTTTGCCCACGGCCGACAGGCTTGCCGCGTCGGCGCCGATGCGCCGGCAGGCGGGTCGGGCAGCCGGGCCCCCACGGACCACGTGCGGGGCCCGGTCGGGCAATATGCAGGTGGGACGGCCGCAGGACACCGGAACTGACGGGCCGTCGCCGGATTTGCCGGTACGCTGACCTGGCCGAGTGCGGCTGGGGCGTACGGTGTGTCCACGACCCGGCGAGGAGAGACGGCATGGCAGCGAGCTTCCCCGAGACCGCCATCAGCACCGAGAGGCTGCTGTTGCGCCCCCTTGCGGACGAAGACGCCCCGGGCCTGGTCGCGATGATGGACGACGAGCCGGTGCACACCTGGACCGCCATCCCGCAGCCGTTCACCGAGGCCCACGCCGCGGAGTGGATCCGCACGCTCGCCCCCGCCCGCCGGGTCGAAGGCCGCGGAATCTCCTTCGCCGTCGCCGAGCACCTGACCCAGCGCCTGGTCGGCGTGGTCGAACTGCGCGGCACCGACTGGCGGCTGCGCTCCACCGAGGCCGGCTGCGTCATCGCCGCCTGGGCCCGAGGCGAGGGCTACGCCCCCGAGGCCCTGCTCGGCGTGGCCCAGTGGCTCTTCGAGGACCGCGGGTTCCTCCGCCTGGAACTGCGCACCGCCGCCGGCAACACCGCCGCCCAGCAGGCCGCCCAGAAGATGGGCTGCATCAGCGAGGGCGTACTCCGCAGCGCCTGGATAGTCCGCGGCGGCGACTGGACCGCCTCGGCCAGGCCGCCGGCCGGCCCGGCCCCCGAGGACGAGAGCCGCAGCGACCTGATCCTGTGGAGCCTGCTGCCCGAGGACTTGGAGAGCGCCCAGGACGACAGCTGGGCCCAGCAGCGGTACGTGCTCCGCGACTGAACCGACGGTCGGGAGCGGATCGACGGTCGGGAGCGAACCAACCGTTCACCGTCCGGACGCGCACAGGTGTGCAGGTTGGCGACAGCGGACGGAGCGCACCCGGTAGCCTCTGAACCGGGACGGAGCGCAGATGGTCCGGACCAGTGACGGACCAGTGTGCGTGGGGCGGACAGCGCCTCGGGGCGGAACAGGCGAGGGAGAAAAGCCGCAGATGGCTGACCGGATCACGGTCATCGGGTGGGACGGCACGCCGCTGACGGAGGCGGCCGCCTCGGCACTGGCGGGGGCGACCCTGGTCGCCGGCGCCCCGTATCAACTGGCAGCGCTGCCGGTACCGGCGGACGCCGAGCGGATCGTGCTCGGCAGCATCGCGGCCGCCGCCCGGAAGATCGCCGAACACCGCGGCACCGCCGTGGTGGTCGCCGAGGGCGATCCCGGGTACTTCGGCGTGGTCCGCGCCCTGCGCAGCCCCGAGTACGGCCTGGAACTCGAGGTGCTGCCCGCCGTCTCCTCGGTGGCCGCCGCCTTCGCCAGGGCCGGGATGCCCTGGGAGGACGCCCAGGTGGTCTCCGCCCACGGCGGACGGCTTCGCCGCGCGGCCAACGTCTGCCGGGCCAACCCCAAGGTCGCCGTGCTCACCACCTCGGACGCGGGCCCGAGCGAACTGGCCCTGATGCTCCGCGGCGTGCACCGCACCTTCGTGGTCTGCGAGGCGCTCGGCACCCCGGACGAGGACGTCACCGTGCTGACCTCCGAGCGGGTGCCGGACCACGTCTGGCGCGACCCCTCGGTGGTACTGGTGATCGGCGGAGGAAGCCAGGCCCAGACCGTGGACGAGGCGGCCGGCTGGCTGGCCGGGAAGCCCCTCGGATTCCCTGGACCGGCGCGCGGCTGGGCGCTGCCCGCCGACGCGTACGCGGGCGTGGATCGCGACGCATCCGCAGCGGACGCCGGCGGGCGCGCGCTGCCCCCGCACCTCCGTGCGCTGGCGGTGGCACGATTGGGCCCGGTCCCGGGCGACCTGGTCTGGGCGGTCGGGGCGGCCAGCGGTGCCCTGGCGGTCGAGATCGCCCGGTTCGGCGCGGCCGTGGTCGCCGTGGAGGCCGATCGCTCGGCCTGCGCCCAGATCGCGGTCAACGCCCGCCGCTACGGGGTCGAGGTGGAGGCCGTCCACGGCGTCGGCCACGAGGTGCTGGGCGGACTGCCCGAACCGGACGCCGTGGTGGTCGAGGCGGGCGGCGCCGAGGCCGTCCGCGCCGTGGTCACCCGTCGTCCCGGGCGGTTGGTCGCGGTGGCCCACACGCTTGCCGAGGCCGAGGAGATCCACGAGGTCCTCTCCGGCGCCGGCTACCGGGTGGACGGCGCACTTCTGCAGTCCGCGCCGCTCGCCATCGGGCGCGGCGCGGCGGCGGGCCTGTCCATCGGCGCGGGGGAGCAGGGCCTGATGCTCTGGGGTGAGCAGGGTTCCTGACCCTCCGAGCCGTCCACACCCTCCCTACACGCTTTGTCCGCTCCATGGACGTTTTCCGGCCGCTTTGCGGCGACTCTCGGGCTGCTCCCCGGTTGGTGGGCGGTGATTCCGATCGCATCCGGTCATGGATTCGAGAGCGTGTCAGTCGTGGCCGGTAGGGTGGCGTTCTGGCTGTGCCCGATGATCGGTGGGGCGTGCCCTGTTCGGTACGTTTGTCACCTTTTTGACGTGGTGCAAGCCACATCGGTCCGGAGTGCGGACATTCGACGCGGCCCGTGCCGGGCCGGAAGAATGCCGTAGGGTCCGGTGCGGTCGTGCCGCATGCCCCTGGTTCTCGTTGTCTCTGATGGTGTGCCACTCCCGTTGGGGTGGTGCACAGGCCCGGGGTGGCGCGCAGCGCGTCGGCGAGTCCGTCCTCGCGCGCCGATGCGGCGGACGCCAGTAGGTGGTGGACGGGCGGGCCGAAGCGCGGCTCACCCCGAGCGGAGTTGGGCGCTGCGGTCGGCGGACCGCCTCGCCAAGGGCGCGGAAGCGGCCTGGAAGGAGCTTTGACATGACCGATGGCGGCCACGTCCCGAACGAGGGACTGCCGGAGCACCTGCTCGGCGGGGCCACGGTGCCGTCGCTCGGCGGAGCCGAGGTACTCGGCCTGCCGGAGGGCGTCGCCGTACCGGGGGCCGCAGTGCCAGGTGTCGCCGTGCCCGGAGTTCCGTCCGGGGCGCCGATGCCCGGAGTGCCGGGTATGCCGATGCCGGGTGTGGACGGCATGCCGATCGCCGGCGGGCCGATGCCCGGGATCACCGTGCCCGCGCAGGGCGGTGAGGGCTGGGCGGCTGAACACCGTCCCGCGTACACCTTCCTCGACCAGCCGGACCACCTGGAGGACGAGGACGACGTCCTGCTGATGCCCGGCCCGCAGGCGTCCTGGGGCGAGTCGGTCGTGCACGGCCCGGTCGAGACGGTCATGGTCGTGGACCAGAGCGCGCCCGTGGCCCCGCAGGCCGGTCCCGCCGCGATGGCCGACACCATGGCGCTGCGCACTGTTGACGGGAACGCCATTCCGCAGCAGGCCGCGCAGCACGCCGGTACTCCGGTCGAGCCGTCCTGGCCGCCGCTCGCGCCGCCGACCACCGGAGAGGCGGCGGGCCAGGGTGCTGCCGGTGTTCCGGGCGCCGCGGGGGCACCGGTCGTACCCGAGCAGCCGGCCGTGCCGGTTGCCCCGGCCGTACCGCAGGCGGCCGCCGCACCGGTGATGCCTCCTCAGCCGCAGCGGCGTCCGCTGCACGCGGGTCCGCCGATCCCGGACCCGTCGCTGATGACCGGCCAGGTGCCGGTGCGCTCGCTGGCCGACCGGGGTCCGTCCGGGGCCGACCCGCAGGCCTTCGCGGGCCGTCCGGTGCCGCAGGGCGGTACGCCGGCGCACGGCGTCCCGGTCGCCGTACCGCAGGTGGCGGCCGAGCCGTCGGCTGCCCCGGTGGCTCCGGTTGCCGAGGCGGCTCCGGCCCAGGCACCGGTGGCGGAGCAGGTTCAGGTCCCGGAGCAGGCCCAGACGCAGGCCCAGGTCGAGGAGCAGCCGGCCGTGGCCGAGCAGGCCGCTGAGGTGCCCGCAGCGGAGGCTCCGGCGGAACCCGCAGCCGCCGCTCCGGCTGTGGCGGTGCCCGCGGACGTTCAGGTGGAGGCCGGTGCGGCGGAAACCGCGGGCACCGACGCTGTGGACGCCGCGCCCGTGGAGGCTGCTGCCGTCGAGACCGTCCCGTCGGAGGCCCAGCCGGTGGCACCGGCTGCTGCCGAGGCAACCGCCGTCGAGGCGCCGGCCACCGAGGCCGTCGTGATGGAGGCGCAGGCCGCGCAGGCTCCGGCCACCGAGGCCGCTCCTGCCCAGGGGACGGCATCCGCACAGGCATCCGCCCCGGAGGCGCCGACCGCGGAGGCCACTGCCCCTGACGCGCCGATGGCCGAGGCTCCGGCTGGCGAGGCCCCCGCCGTGGACGCGCAGACCGCCGAGGCCCCTGCGGCACAGGCCCCGGCAGCGGAGGCCCAGGTCCAGCAGGTCCAGGAGCCCGCAGCGGCCGAGGTGCAGCCCGCGGAGAGCGCCGAGGCGGCACCCGCCGTCGACGCGGCCGCCGCCGAGACCGCACCGCCCGCACCGGCCACTGCTGAGGCAGCCGCCACCGCGGCCCCGGCTGCGGACACGTCCGCGGACGCGCCCGCCGAGGCGGCCGTCGAGCCGTCAGCCGTTGTCGAGGCCCCGGCCGTCGAGACGCCCGCCGAAGCCCCTGGCGCGGACACCCCGTCCGCCGAGGCACCGGCGGCTGATGCCCCGGCAACCGAGGTCGCACCGACCGAGGCCCCGTCAGCGGCGGCCCCGGTCCAGCCGCCGCGCCGGATCGCCGCCTTCCTCGCCGACCCGGCCCCGCACGGACTGTCGCTGGTCGACGCCGCCCCGGCCGCAGCCGCCGAGCAGGCTGCCCCCGTCGCCGAGCAGGTACCTGCCGCTGAGCATGCGGCCGCTGCCGAGGAGGCACCCGCACCGACCCCCGACCAGGCCCAGGCCCAGGCCGCCGAGCCGACTCCCGAGACCGTCACGGGCACTGGCGAGGTCCCCTCCGCCCAGGCCGTCGGGGCCCCGGCCCAGCCGGAGCCCGCGCCCACCCCGGAGGCCGAGGCTCCGGCCGAGGCCGGGCCCGCCGCTGAGGAGCCCGCCACCGACGCGGCAAACCCGGAGACGACCGCCGAGGCGACCGACGCACCGGCCGCGACCGAGGCCGTCGCCGTCGCCGCGACCGCTGACGCCCCGGAGAACGCCGCCTCCCAGGCCGCCGCTCCTGACGCTGCCGCCCCCGAGGACACCGCCCCCGAGGGCACCGCTTCCGAGATCGCCGCGCCCGAGGACGGTGCCGCCGAGGGCACCGCTTCCGAGATCGCCGCGCCCGAGGACGGTGCCGCCGAGGGCACCGCTGCCGAGGACACCGCGCCCGAGGACGGTGCCGCCGACGACGCCGCTTCCGAGAACGCCACCCCCGAGATCGCCGCGCCCGAGGACGCCGCTGTTGAGCAGATCGACCGCGGTCCCGCCGCTCCCGGCTACGACGAGGCCGGTCGCGATGCCGTCCACCAGGTGATCCGCGAGCGCCGGGACATCCGCAACGGCTTCCGCCCGGATCCGATCCCGCACGAGGTGCTGATCCGCGTTCTGGAGGCGGCCCACACCGCGCCCAGCGTCGGCTACTCCCAGCCGTGGGACTTCGTGGTGATCCGTTCCGCGAAGACCCGGCAGAAGATGCACGCACTGGCCGAGCGCCAGCGCGACGCGTACGCGGAGTCGTTGCCCAAGGGCAGGGCGAAGCAGTTCAAGGAAATCAAGATCGAGGCCATCCTCGAGACCCCGGTGAACATCGTGGTCACCGCCGACCGCACCCGTGGCGGCCGGCACACACTGGGCCGGCACACCCAGCCCCAGATGGCCCCGTACTCGGCAGCCCTCGCCGTCGAGAACCTCTGGCTGGCCGCCCGCGCCGAGGGCCTCGGCGTCGGCTGGGTGAGCTTCTTCGACGAGGAGGAGATGATCCGGGAGCTCGGTCTGCCCGAGCACCTGGACGTGGTCGCGTACCTGTGCGTCGGGTACGTCGACTCCTTCCCGGACGAGCCCGAGCTGCAGCAGCAGGGCTGGGCGAAGAAGCGCCCGCTGTCGTGGGTGGTGCACGAGGAGCAGTACGGCAACCGCGCACTGCCCGGCGAGGAGCGGCACGAGCTGCTCACCGAGACCCTGCGCGGTATCCGCCCGCTGGATGCCAAGGCGCTCGGTGAGGCCTGGGACCGGCAGAAGCGGATGACCAAGCCGGCCGGCTCGCTCGGCCTGCTGGAGATCATCGCGGCGCAGCTGAGCGGCCTGAGCCGCAAGTGCCCGCCGCCGATCCCGGAGCCGGGCTGCGTGGCGATCTTCGCCGGCGACCACGGCGTGCACGCCCAGGGCGTCACCCCGTGGCCGCAGGAGGTCACCGCGCAGATGGTGTCGAACTTCCTGGCCGGGGGAGCGGTGGTCAACGCCTTCGCCGCCCAGGTCGGCGCCGAGGTCTGCGTGGTGGACGTCGGCGTCAAGTCCGAGCTGCCGGAGGCGATCCAGCAGGGCCGGACCACCGGTCTGCTGCCGCGCAAGGTCAAGCCGGGCACCGACGACATGACCCAGGGCCCGGCGATGAGCCGGGAGGAGGCGCTCAAGGCGATCGAGGTCGGTATCGAGACCGCCCGCGACCTGGTCGCGGCCGGGAACAAGGTGCTGATCACCGGTGACATGGGCATCGCCAACACCACCGCCTCGGCCGCGCTGATCGCCCTCTTCACCGGGCTCGACCCGGCCGAGGTGACCGGGCGGGGCACCGGTATCGACGACGCAACCCACCAGCACAAGGTCGAGGTGGTCCGCCAGGCGCTCGCCCTGCACCAGCCCGACCCGGCCGACCCGATCGGCGTGCTCTCCGCCGTCGGCGGCCTGGAGCACGCGGCCATCGCGGGCTTCCTGCTCGGCGCGGCGAGCCTGCGCACGCCGGTCATCCTGGACGGCGTGATCGCGGGTTCGGCCGCACTGGTCGCCAAGGCCATCGCCCCCGAGGTGCTCGCCGCCTGCATCGCGGGCCACCGCTCGGCCGAGCCCGGCCACGAGGCCGCGCTGACCAAGCTGGGCCTGCGTCCGCTGATCGACCTCGATCTGCGGCTCGGCGAGGGCACCGGAGCGCTGCTGGCCCTCCCGCTGGTGCAGAGCGCCGCCCGCGCGATGCACGATGTAGCCACCTTCGACTCCGCCGGAGTCACCGAGAAGAAGGCCTAGGCCCGGCCGACCCGTCGGCCGTACGATGCCGCCCCGGCGGCCGGCGTCGTACGGCCGGGTCGCCCGCGTACCGCAGCGCACCAGGACGACCCGGCCACGAACACCACGGTCGGACCGGATCCCGGCTCCGCCGACGGTCGTCCCCTGCCGGCCCGAGGGCGCGCCGGTAGGGGGCGACCGCCACACCCGCAGAACACCGTCCGCCCGATCCAGGAGCCACGCCCATGAGCGCGCCCAGCCCGCACCCCAGCACCGAGGGCCTCATCCCGTACCCGGTCGGACTGCTGCTCACCGGCCGACGGGTAGTCGTGATCGGCGGCGGCCAGGTCGCCCAGCGGCGGCTGCCCGCGCTGATCGCCGCCGGGGCGGACATCCACCTCATATCGCCCGGCACCACCCCGGCCGTCCAGGCCATGGCCGACGCGGGCGAGCTGACCTGGCACCGGCGCGGCTACCAGGACGGCGACCTCGCCGAGAGCTGGTACGTGCTGGTCGCCACCGACGACCCGGCCGTCAACACCGCCGTCAGCGCCGAGGCCGAGCGCCTGCGGATCTTCTGCGCCCGCAGTGACGACGCCTCCGCCGCCACCGCCTGGACCCCGGCCGGCGGGCACGACGGCGGCGCCACCGTCGCCGTCCTCACCGGCGACCCGCGCCACTCCGCCGCGCTGCGCGACGCGATCGTGAACGGCCTGCGGGACGGCTCCCTGGCCGCCCGCCAGTACCGCTCGCACGGCGCGGGCGTGGCCCTGGTCGGCGGTGGCCCCGGCGACCCCGATCTGATCACGGTGCGCGGCCGCCGTCTGCTGGCCGACGCCGACGTGGTGGTCGCCGACCGCCTCGCCCCGCGCGAACTGCTCGCCGAACTGCCCCCGCACGTCGAGGTGATCGACGCCTCCAAGATCCCGTACGGCCGCTTCATGGCCCAGGAGGCGATCAACAGGACCCTGATCGATCACGCCAAGGCGGGCAAGTTCGTGGTCCGGCTCAAGGGTGGCGACCCGTACGTCTTCGGACGCGGCGGCGAGGAACTGCTGGCCTGCGCCGAGGCGGGGCTGCCGGTCACCGTGGTCCCCGGCATCTCCAGCTCGATCAGTGTTCCGGCGGCCGTCGGCATTCCGGTCACCCACCGGGGGATGACCCACGAGTTCACCGTGATCTCCGGCCACGTCGGTCCGGATGACTCCCGCTCGCTGGTCAACTGGGAGGCCGCCGCGAAGATGAGCGGCACCCTGGTCCTGCTGATGGCCGTGGACAAGATCGGCCAGATCGCCGCCAAGCTGGTCGAGTGCGGCCGAGCGGCCGACACCCCGGTCGCCGTCGTCCAGGAGGGCACCACCGCGGCCCAGCGCCGGATCGACGCCACCTTGTCCACCGTCGCCGAGACGGTCGCCGCCGAGGACGTCCGGCCGCCTGCCGTCATCGTCATCGGCGACGTCGTCAACGTCCTGGGGGCGGCCCGCTAGGAGCCCGCGGAGCCCGCCGGCCAAGGCGGACGGCGGGAAGCGGCGGCACGCCCGGCATCCAGCAGCGACTGGCACCCCGTCACTCCCACGCGGCGGGGTGCCACCCCTCACCGCCGAACCCCTGGTACCCGGCAGCGGCGAGCTCCCCGTGCCCCGGGGCGGCCGGCGCGTCCCCGGGTTTGGCCCGGGGCCACCCGAACAGGCAAGATCGGGCTCGTGTCCGAACCCCGCACCATCACCGATCCGGCAGATCCGCGCCTGGCCGACTACACCGGTCTGACCGACGTCGAGCTGCGCCGCCGCCGTGAACCCGCCGAGGGTCTGTTCATCGCCGAGGGCGAGAAGGTCATCCGGCGTGCCCTCGACGCCGGCTACCGGATGCGGTCGATGCTGCTGACCCCCAAGTGGCTGAGTGTCATGTCGGACGTGATCGCCGACGCCGAAGCCCCCGTCCACGTGGTCGAACCCGCCCTCGCCGAGGCCGTGACCGGCTACCACGTGCACCGCGGCGCGCTCGCCTCGATGGAGCGCAAGCCTCTGCCCGAGGCCGCCGAACTCCTTGCCGGCGCCCGCCGGGTCGCCATCCTGGAAGGCCTGGTCGACCACACCAACGTGGGGGCCCTGTACCGCAGTGCGGCTGCCCTGGGCATGGATGCCGTGCTGCTCTCCCCGGACTGCGCCGACCCGCTCTACCGCCGGGCCGTGAAGGTCTCCATGGGCGCCGTCTTCTCCGTCCCGTACGCACGTCTCGACCCCTGGCCCGACTCACTGGACGTCGTGCGGGCGGCCGGCTACCCGGTACTCGCCTTCACGCCCGCGCCCGATGCAGTCCCGCTCAACGAGGTGCCGGTCGACCTGCTGCGGAGGTGCGCCCTGATGCTGGGATCCGAGGGGGAAGGCTTGTCAGCCGGGGCGCTGGCGGCAGCCGACCTCAAGGTGCGGATTCCGATGGCTCACGACATCGACTCGCTCAACATCGCCGCTGCGGCAGCAATCGGTTTCTATGCGGTTTCCCACCATCGGTGAGACGGCGGTGACAAGGTCGGACCGGAGGCAAGAACGCCTCCGGTCCGGCTGCTTGTCGATCGGCTTGCCCTTCGTGGGGACTAGTTCAGACCGAACGTCTGCTGCTGCTCGGACTCCTCGTTGACCTCCAGGCCGTCCGCGGTGACCGTCAGGTGCGAGCCGTCGTCGAACAGCAGGTCCACGAAGAGGTTGAACCGCCACGTGTCGTCGCCCACCGGGTCGACCCGGAGCAGGACGCTGCCGCCCTGGAGGTCGTCCTTGCTGGCGTGGTTGATGAGAGCGAGGTTGTAGGGGCCGTTGTTGGTGTGGTCGTTGAACGGGCCGAAGGTGTCCGAGACGCGCGCGGCCATGTGGCCGCTGCGGTCGCGGACCTCGATGGTGATGTTGGTGTCGTGGTCCTTGTTCTCGTCGTTGGTGTGGAATGTCACGGTAGCTTCGGTCAGGTTCGCCATGGCCTCCTCCTCGGTGGGCGTAACAGTCACTGCCCGAACCATCTCGGGCGAAACCGCCACAGCGGGAGCGGCCAGAGCGCGGCGCGCGGAACGGCGCACGGGGATCGCGGAGCGCCCCTCGAACCTTGCGTTGACGACCACGTTGACTGTGCATCTGCCGACCACGGACGTGTGGAGGTGGCGTTGTGGTCGGCGTCTCGGCGTGCGGCGTGGCGCCGACCACCAGGATCACCGTTTGGGTGCTCCGCCGATTCCGGCTGAGCACCCACCTGCCCGCCGGCCTCACCGGACCGACACGGACGGATGTCATGACGCCGAGCCCGGTGCGCCACGGTCCGTTTGGGCTCAGCCGGAGGTGCCGCTCGATCCCGGGCTCGGCGTGGCGCCGCCACCCGTCCCGCCACTGACCCCGGAGCCCGGCCAGGACTCCTCCAGGCGGCCATCGCCGCGGACGGTGTAGCGGGTGGTCGAGCCGCCGGACCGGGCGCGCTCCTCACGCACCAGCGCACCGTTCTCCAGCCGCCACGCCGTCGCCGCCTGCTCGTCCGCCACCGAGGACCGGGACGCCTGCAGCACGGGCGTGTCGCCGTTGAACGAGAACAGTTCCACCAGGTCCGCCGGTACCGAGCCCTCGGCCCGCCGCAGCACCACCAGGGCCGCGGGAGCGTCCCGGAACCGCGCGGGCAGGACGGTGCTCAGCGCGACCTGCGCGCCCTCCGTGGACCGCCCCTCCCGCAGCCGGATCGCCGGACCGCCCACCGGGTCGGAGTAACTGCGGTTCGGCCAGTCGACGTTGGGCACCGTGCCCGTCGCCGGTCCGAGCGCGGCGTCGCCCGTGCCGTGCGCGACCGCCGCGAACTTCGTCGGCGACTGGAGCACACTGTCCGCCGACAGACCGGCGCCGGCCCCGCTCCCGGCCGGGTGGCCGCCCGCTCTCTCGGGTGCGGACGGCGACACCGGGACGCCGGTGCGTCCCTGCCCCTGGTTGCCGCGGTTCTCGCACCCCTGCGCCGCCGCGATCGCCAGCGCCACACCGACGGTGACGGTCACGAAGACCACCACCCGCTGGCGCAGCAGCCGCCGCCGGGCCTCGGACGGCCCTCCGGGCGCCGGAGTGTGCTGACGGTCCCTCGGCCGGGCCGGACGCCCGGGCACCGGCGTCCGCCGGTCGCGTGCCGACTGCGGCTGCTCCCGCCGGGGCCGACGCTCGCGGGCCTCGGCCAGGGCGGCGTCCTGCCCCAGGTCCGGATGCGGCATCGGCGCGGTCACCGCCGGTGTTTCGGCCGGCGCCGGCGGCCGCCGTTGGGCCCCGGGCAGACCGCCCTGCGGTACACCGGCGCGTCGTGGCGCCTGCTGGGGCCGGTCGCCCGCCCAGCGTCCGCCCCGCCGCTCGTCCGCTGCCCGGCCCGCAGAGCCGGCCGACGGACCGTCCGGCCCGTCGGGGGAGCCCCCGTCCGCACCGGCCGCACGGCCGCCCCAGGACGCCCCCGGCTGCCCGACCGCCGCACCGCGGACGGCGAGCTCGGTGAGCCGTTCGTGCAGCGCGGCCGCCCCGGGCCGCTCCGTCGGCTCCTTGGCCAGACAGGCCCGCACCAGCGGGGCCAGTGGCGGCGGAACCGCGGACAGGTCGGGTTCCTCGTGGACCACCCGGTAGAGCAGCACCTCGGAGGAGGCGCCGGACCCGAACGGTGACTCCCCGGTCAGGGCGTACGCCAGCGTCGCGCCGAAGGCGAAGACGTCCGTGGCGGGGGTGACCGCGGCCCCCCGCACCTGCTCGGGTGCCAGGAAGCCGGGCGAGCCGACCGCGGTGCCGACGTGGGTGAGCGTGCTCGCCCCGCGCGACCAGGCGATGCCGAAGTCGATGATCCGCGGGCCCTTGGGCGAGAGCAGGATGTTGGACGGCTTGAGGTCCCGGTGCACCACCCCCGCCTCGTGCACCTTCACCAGTCCGTCGGCCAGTGCCGCGCCGATCCGGGCCGCCTCGCCCCAGGCCAGCGGCCCCTCGTCGCTGACCTGCTTGTACAGCGAGGGCCCGGGGACGTAGGCGGTGGCCAGCCACGGACGCTCGGCCTCGATGTCCGAGCCGACCACGCGCGCGGTGCAGCCGCCCCGGATCCGGGAGGCGGCCGCGATCTCCCGGGCGAACCGGGTGCGGAACTCCGGGTCCCCGGCCAGCTCGGCGCGGATCAGCTTGAGCGCGACCCGCTGCCCCTTGCGGTCGGAGCCGAGGTAGACCACGCCCATCCCGCCGGCCCCGAGCCGCCGGTGCAGCCGGTACGGACCGACGAGGCGGGGGTCCTCACGCCGCAGCCGCGTCATCGCCATGTCCGTGTTCCCGTTCAACCTGTGGGGTGACCCCCCGTCGGGTGGGGCACCGTCAGAAATCCTTCTGGCACAGCTTACGGACTGCGTGCTGCGGTGTGCTGATACGCAACACCTGTAGTGCTGGTCGGATTGTCCGACCGTGCCGGAAACCCTTTCCGAATCGCGCAAAACCACCCCCGCTGACCTGCGGCGGAGCAGCCCCTCGGGGTCGGTTTCGGGGTTTCCTCGGGGATTCGATCGAACCCGTCTCCCCCTACGGTAGTAGTCCCACCCGCTCCGCATCATCCTTCGGAATGCCGCCGGAACGGTACGCGGGCATGACGACCGGGCCTGCTCCTGTGAATACCTTTGATGTCAGCGGTGGGCGGCCGGCTCGTCCCCCGAGGTAAACCGCCCACCGCGTAGTCGGGCCCACCACCCAGTGGCCCGGAACGGCAGCAAGGCACGGGGAGGAGCACGATCATGGCCAGGCAGTTCCGCTTCGGGCGGTCGCCGGAGCCCGGAGGCACCAGGCACCCGGCGGTGGCGATAGCCATGGCCCTGCCCTGCGCCATCCTCCTGCTGCTGCTCTTCGGCGGCTGGGAACAACTGGCGACGCAGACGAAGGCGGTCGCCGATCTGATCGGGCGCTGACTCTTGGGGAAGGGTCATGCGCCTGCTGAGAGCACCACGCACCGCCGGGGACAGACGCGGACGGGCGGAGGCGGTGCGTACGGCTTCTCGGCGGATTCGGGTGCCGGGTACGGAGGTCGGTGAGGGCCGTCCGTACCCGGCACCCTTTCGTTTCCAGCGCCTCCCCGCCCCGCCGTCGAGGAGCAGGTCTTCGACAGGTCGGGTCTTCGAGTCCTGAACGATCGTCGGAGAACGCCGAAGGCCGCGATCCGATCAGGATCACGGCCTTCGATCTTGCTGTGCGCGATACTGGGATTGAACCAGTGACCCCCACCGTGTCAAGGTGGTGCTCTCCCGCTGAGCTAATCGCGCCTGGTGAGGCGGTACTGCGTCAGACCCCGAAGGGCCCGAGTGCGCGATACTGGGATTGAACCAGTGACCCCCACCGTGTCAAGGTGGTGCTCTCCCGCTGAGCTAATCGCGCCTGGTGAGGCGGTACTGCGTCAG
>NZ_JBVIMH010000002.1:341837-392120 GCF_055579945.1 Kitasatospora sp. NPDC032150
CGCCAGACCCCGAAGGATCCGAGTGCGCGATACTGGGATTGAACCAGTGACCCCCACCGTGTCAAGGTGGTGCTCTCCCGCTGAGCTAATCGCGCCCGGTAAGGCGATGTTACGCCAGGCCCTGAAAAGGGAAACCGAAGGTGCGCGATACTGGGATTGAACCAGTGACCCCCACCGTGTCAAGGTGGTGCTCTCCCGCTGAGCTAATCGCGCGGGGAGGTCCCCCGGCGAACCAGGGGTACCTCTTGGAGGTGGAGACGGGATTTGAACCCGTGTACACGGCTTTGCAGGCCGTTGCCTCGCCTCTCGGCCACTCCACCAGGCAACTGAGGAGAACGATCCTACCTGTTCTCCATCGAGCGGACGACGAGATTCGAACTCGCGACCCTCACCTTGGCAAGGTGATGCTCTACCAACTGAGCCACGTCCGCCTGTCTCCCGGGCCCTTCACCGCTTTCCTGCGGCTCCGTGTCCCGGCGACGTGTTGAACTTTAGCGGAAACCTCGGCCAGCTCAAATTCCGTGTCCGGAAGCGCGCCGTCGGGGCGGAGGCAGATGGTGTCCCGTCAGCCCGGCGAGGCCCCGCCGGGGCGGAGCGTGCCGCGCTCGCCGGCCACCTCCCGGATGACCTGCGGCGGAACGGAGGCCGGCGGTCGGCCGCGCCTCCCGCGGACCGCGCCGACCGCCCCCGCGGACCTACACTTCAGCCACCGACCCCAAACCCGCCCCCGCGCCCGCACCCGGGCAGCACAGCATCCGATCCGCGCAGGAGAACCGTGTCCGGCCGCACCAGCTCCCTCGATCCAGCCGCCCCGATGGCCCGCTTCGGCGGCCGCCTGGCGACGGGACTGCGCGATGTCACCTCGGACCCGGCCGCGCTCGACTCCAGCGGGTTCTGGGCCGTCGCGTACGACTTCGAGGGCCGACTGACCTGCGCCCGCTTCGACGACGTCCGCCCCGATCCGGCACCACCGCGCACCGAGGGCTGGGTCGGCCCGGGGGCCGACGGCTGGCACAGCTCCCTCGACCGGGACGCCTACACGGCCGGGGTGCGCCGCATCCGCGAACACATCGCGGCGGGCGAGGTGTACCAGGCCAACCTCTGCCGTGTGCTGTCCGCGCCGTTGCCCGACCCGGCCCGCAGCGACATCGACGCCCTCACCGGCCTGCTCGCCCGCGGCAACCCCGCCCCGTACGCGGGGACGATCCGGCTCCCCGAACACGGCGTCGAGATCGCCACCGCCTCGCCGGAGCTCTATCTGCGCCGCACCGGCCGCACGGTCTCCTCCGGGCCGATCAAGGGCACCGGCCGCACCGAGCACGACCTGCTGGACAAGGACCACGCCGAGAACGTGATGATCGTGGACCTGGTCCGCAACGACCTCGGCCGGGTCTGCGCCACCGGCACGGTCACCGTCCCCGACCTCTGCGTGGTGGAGAAGCACCCGGGCCTGGTGCATCTGGTCTCCACCGTGGAAGGCACCCTCCGCGAGGACGCCGGCTGGCCCGAGCTGTTCGCCGCCACCTTCCCGCCCGGCTCGGTCACCGGCGCACCCAAGTCCAGCGCACTGCGGATCATCGACGCCCTGGAGACCGCCCCCCGCGGCCCGTACTGCGGTGCGGTCGGCTGGGTCGACGCGGACCGGGGCGAAGCCGAACTCGCCGTCGGAATCCGGACGTTCTGGCTCGACCGGAGCAGCGGCCACCCCGTCCTCAAGTTCGGGACCGGCGCCGGGATCACCTGGGGCTCCGACCCCGAGCGTGAATGGGACGAGACCGAACTCAAGGCCGCCCGCCTGGTCGCGATAGCGTCGGGCACCGGTACCTGCTGACCCCGCCCGCCGGCCCCGAGGAGCTGCCGTCATGCCGAGTCCGACCAGAATCTGGGTGAACGGCTCCCTGACCGAGGGCGGCGACGCCGTGATCTCCGTCCTGGACCACGGATTCACCGTCGGCGACGGCGTGTTCGAGACCGTCAAGGCGGTGGACGGCAGCCCCGTCGCACTCACCCGCCACCTGGAACGGCTCACCCGTTCCGCCCGCGGCCTCGGCCTGCCCGACCCCGATCATGACCAGGTCCGCGAGGCCGTGGCACAGGTGCTGCACGCCGACCCCGTGCCGTTCGCCCGGATCCGGATCACCTACACCGGCGGGATCTCCCCGCTCGGCTCCGAACGCGGCACCGGCCCCACCAGCCTGGTCGTCGTCCTCGGTGGCGCCACCCGGCGGCCCGACACCACGGCGGTCCGGACCGTGCCGTGGCGCCGGAACGAACACAGCGCCGTAGCAGGCCTGAAGACCACCTCCTACGCCGAGAACGTGGTCGCCCTCGCCGCCGCCCACCGGGACGACGCCTCCGAGGCCGTCTTCGCCAACACCGCCGGAAACCTCTGCGAGGGCACCGGCTCCAACGTCTTCGTCGTCCTGGACGGCCGGCTGCTCACCCCCGCGCTGAGCTCCGGCTGTCTCGCGGGGATCACCCGCCGACTGGTCATCGACTGGACCGGCGCGGAAGAGGCCGAGCTCCCCTTCGACGTCCTTCGGCGGGCCGAGGAGGTCTTCCTCACCTCGACCACCCGTGACGTCCAGGCCGTCACCCGCGTCGATGACCGCCACCTCGCCCCCACCCCGGGCCCGATCACCCTCAAGGCCATGAAGCAGTTCGCCGAACGCAGTGCCGACGACCTCGACCCGTGACCGGGCAACGCCCCCGGTCAACGGCGACACGGCAGGACCGCCGGCACCGCACAACCCGGCGAACGACTATGCACTCCACATCGAGCCCGCCGCGCGGCTCCACTCGACCCTCGGCGATTTCACCGCACACCCGGGGCAGGCCGGGCCGGCGGACGCCCGGGTAGAGAGCGACGGCAACGGGGAAGGGAGCCCTCATGACCACCACGCTGCGCCCCGAGCGCCCCGAGGAGCCCGTACCGGGCGGCGGCCGCAGCCGCCGCTGGCAGATCTGCGTCAACGGCCGCCCCGTCGGCGGCCTCCGCACCACCGCGCTGCCCTGGGGCACGCAGTGGTGGGGCGAGATCTCCGAGCTCGAGGTGACCGACGGCCGCGGGCGCGGGCGGGGTACCGTCGGCGCGCTCGCCGCCGAGGAGGTACTGCGCGGCTGGGACTGCAGCAGGGTGGACGTGCGGATCCCCGCCGAGGCGACCACCGCGCTCCGCCTCGCCGAGGCCCTCGGCTACACCGAGCGGATGCGCAACATGGCCAAACACCTCGACCGGGCCCCGGACCTGCCGGCCGGCCTGACCACCCGTCCCATCGGCGAGGCCGAGTTCGGTGACTGGCTCGCCCGGGCCAAGGCCGGCTATCTGCACGACCTCGGCGCCTCGGGCCTCACCGAGCAGCAGGCGCGGGCCAAGTCGGACACCGACCACCAGCACCTGCTGCCGCAGGGACCGGCGACCCAGGACGTCGCCCTGCGCCGCCTGTACGACCCGGAGGGCACTCCGCTCGGCAGCCTCTGGGTGGCCCTGCGCCAGAGCGTCCTTGCGAACGGCGCCCCGCTGGCCTGGGTGATGACCGTCGAGGTGGACCGGGAGCAGCGCGGTCGGGGTTACGGCCGGGCCCTGATGCTGCTGGCCGAGCGCGAGTGCCTCGCCGCCGGAGTCCGCGATCTGGGCCTCAACGTCTTCAGCAGCAACACCGTCGCGACCGGTCTGTACGACTCGCTCGGTTACCGGGTGACCCACCGCGTCCTCGGCAAGTCACTGCTCTGACGGCCGGAGGGCTGCGAAAGCCGGGGGCCCGGTCACCGAAGACGTGACCGGGCCCGGGGCGACGACGAAGCGGCGGGACTCAGGCCCGGCCGCGCTGCTCCTCGATGATGGCGACGATCCGCTCGAGCAGCCCGTCCTGGCTCTTCCCGCCGTCCAGACGCTGCCCGGCGATCACATACGTCGGCGTGCCGGTGACACCGATCGCCTTCCCCTCCGCCTGGTCGGCGTCGACGACCAGGGTGTGCCGGCCGTCGACCAGGGCCGTGTCGACCTCCTCGGCATCCAGACCGACCTCGGCGGCGACCTGCACCAGCAGCTTCTCCCCGCCCTTGTCCAGTTCCTCGACCCGGGCCAGCAGCGCCGTCACGTACTGCCACCCCTTGCCCTGGGCGAACGCCTCCTCGGCCGCCTGAGCCGCCGCGTACGCGTGCTTGTGCTTCTCCAGCGGGAAGTGCCGCAGCTCGATGGGCAGCGCGTCGCCGTACCGGTCACGCAGTGCCCGTACGTCGTCCAGGGCGGTGCGGCAGTCCGGGCACTGGAGCTCGCACCAGAACTCGAGGCGGGGGAGAGAACCTTCGATCATGCCGCCAGTCTGTCATCCGGCCGACCGTCCGCCCGCTCCCCGGCAGACGCCACCCGACGGTGCTCAGCCGGTCGGTACGGTCTCCGCCGACCGCTGGCGCGCCCGGTACGCCGCCACGTGCAGCCGGTTGCCGCAGGTGCGGCTGTCGCAGTAGCGGCGGGAGCGGTTGCGCGAGAGGTCCACGAAGACCCGGGCGCAGTCGGGGGCCTCGCAGCGGCGCAGCCGCTCGCGCTCCCCGGCCATCACGATGAAGGCCAGCGCCATGCCGAGTTCGGCCGCCAGATGGTCACCGATCGCCGCGTGCGGGGCGAAGTAGTGGATGTGCCAGTCGTGCTGGTCGTGGTTGGTGAGCCGGGGCGTGGTCCCGGCGGCGGCCACCACCGCGTTCACCAGCTCGGCCGCCTCCTCGGTGGAACCGGCGGAGAACACCTCGCGCAGCCGCGACCGCAGTCGGTGCACGGCGGCTAGGTCGGCGGGCGAGAGCGAGTCGACCTCGCTGATGTCCTGGCGCACCACGAAGGCACTGAGCGCGGCGACATCCGGGAGCTGCTCGCTGCCACACGCCTCGGGCGAGGTGTTGAGCAGCTCCACCAGAACGCTCAGCGAGCACTCGGTGTCATGGGTGATCAGCACGTGAGGACTCCTCGCGCGGCGGGCGGCCCCGGCCTCCCGCGTCGGTCATCACCCGTGACTCTACCGGGCGGGGCCGTCCGAACGGCGTAGGTCCGCGGCTGCCGGAGCGCCGTGGCCGGGTGCGGTGCGCGCCGCCGACGAGGCTTTCGGAGCGGGTACGGGCGGTGCCGTACGGCCGGACCGGGACGGATGGTGTACGGACCGTGCGGGGCCATGACGAAAGCGCCCGGCCTGGTGAGCGGTCATCCGCGCATGGATGACCGGCACCGGTGGCCGGGCGCCTCCGTCGTCGCCGATACAGGTCGGGCCGGCCGCTCCGTGGAGTGACCGGGACGAGCCCCGAGGCCGCTTGGTGCGCGGCGAACAGTGCGACCGTGCCCCCGAGTAGGACGGACGCTGTCGATAACGGCCCCACCGCCGAGGCGGTCAGCTCTCGGCGAGGATGTGGGACAGCTCTCGATCGAGATCGAAATGGCGGTGTTCGGTGCCGGGCGGCACGGCGGCGTCGGTCCGCTTGAGGAAGGACTCAAGCGCCCGGGCCGGGGCCTCCAGCAGGGCCTCTCCCTCCGGAGAACTCAGGGCGATGCAGACCACACCCTGTCCATGGCTGCGCGAGGGCCACACCCGGACGTCGCCGGTCCCGGTGGGTCGATGGAGCCCCTCCGCGAGAAGATCACGGGCGAACACCCACTCCACGGTCTCGTCGGCACCGGTGTGGAAGGTCGCATGCACGGCATAGGGGTCGGCAGTGTCGTAGCGCAGGCCCGCGGGGACGGGCAGTGACGACTCGCTCGACACGATGAGGCGCAGGTGCAGCTCACAGCTGACCGTGGTGTTCATAAGCGCCAGGGCCTTTCGCTCAGTGTGCGCTCGGGGAATCGCACGTCGGCGAACGGACCATCCCACCTGAAAGCCCGGTGTAAACCCGTCTGTCCCGATTCAGCTGCGAGTCGTACCCCTTCCGGCGCATTGCGGAAACACGGTGGCTCTCCCGGCGGGCCCGGGCGCTTGGCAACCCCTGGTGGTTTTCGCCGGATGGCCGCCGCATGGTTGTGCGAAGCGACAATCCGGTCCGGCCGAGGGCTCGGCCCGGCAGGCCGGGCGGGGGCCGAGTGCGGGGGCGGATCCTGAGGTCGGGGGAGAGCGGATCCTGAGGTCGGGGGAGAGGGGTGGGGAGGCGGCCCGTCGGCTTGCCGCGGTGACCTGCTGGTGCCTGGGCTCCGGGGGCGACCCGGTCCGGGGCCGCCCCGGCCGGCTGGTCCGGCAGGGGCGGTGCGAGGGGGTGGTTCGGAGCACCCGTCCGGATGCGGTAATGTTCTTTCTGCACCCGGGCGATTAGCTCAGCGGGAGAGCACTTCGTTCACACCGAAGGGGTCACTGGTTCGATCCCAGTATCGCCCACCGGAATGCACCGCAGATGTCGGGCCCCGACCAGGAAATGGTCGGGGCCCGACATCTTTTTTGCATTCCCGTCGACCTGCTTCTTGTTCAAGGGTGAGCTGATTCTCAATCAGCATCCGCGTGGCCGGAGGGAACTGGGGGGCTGTCGGCGCGGGTCGTACTGGGCCGGATTGTGCAGTCGAAGCCAAGTAGTGCTAAAGTTCTTCTTGTTGCCACGGGCGATTAGCTCAGCGGGAGAGCACTTCGTTCACACCGAAGGGGTCACTGGTTCGATCCCAGTATCGCCCACCGTCAACACTCAGGCCCTGACCGGGAGTCCGGTCGGGGCCTGAGTCGTCTCCGGCGATTTCAGGCCGCGGCCTCGCAGCGGTGGTTCGACGAGAGGCGGCGGCCGCAGCCGCAGCGGGCCGGGCGCAGCGGCCAGTGGAAGTCCACGCGTTCGGTGCTGCCCGAGCGGTCGAACCAGTTCTGCAGTCCCCGGGCCTGGGCTGCGTACCAGCTCCGCTGGCGCAGATGCAGTTCCGCGGCGGAGAGCGTGCCCAGTGGGCTGGCGTACCGGGAGCCGAGGGCGCGGACGAGGTCGAGGGCGGCGGCCGCGTCGGCGGCGGCGTCGTGGGCGCCGGTCAGGGTGACGCCGTAGTGGGCGCAGAGATCGCTGAGGGTGCGGCGACCCTTGCGGTAGCGGTCCACGTAGCGGTCCAGCACTCGGGGGTCGAGCACCAGTAGCTCGGCGTCGCCCAGGGAGTCGGTCAGTGAGATCTCGCGGTGGCGGCGCAGTTCGCGGTCGAGCAGCGTCAGGTCGTACGGGGCGTTCATCACCACCAGGGGGACGCCGGCCCTGGCCTGTTCGCCGAGCGCGCGGGCGATCTCGGCGACGACCGTGCGCGGAGGCCGGCCGTGGGCGCGGACCTGTGCGTCGGTTATCCCGTGTACCGCGCGGGCGCCGTCGGGGATCGGTATGCCCGGATCGGCGAGCCAGGACACCGTCCGGGCGGTCGTGCCGGGGGAGGACTGGAGCACCAGGGCGGCCGAGACGATGCGGTCGGTCTCGACGTCCACGCCGGTGGTCTCGGTGTCGAAAGAGGCCAGCGGCCCCTCGTACCAGCGCTGAGAATGCTGCATGACTGCCCCTCAGGTGCCACTGGGCGTGGCCCGGCGCGCCACCGAGGACCGGTGGCGCGCCGGGCGCGGCGGCGTTTCTTCCCTGCTGATACCGCAGTTGACGCACCCTCAACCGCCCGGCGGCAAGCCTGCGGGAAGGTTTCTCCGGATCCGTGGCCGAACGGACACGGAACGTGGTCGACCGTCGGCGGGTGGACGGGTACGCGGTTGGGTGGCCGGGCTCGGTACCATCGACACGCGCAGCAGAGTGCTGCGGCACAGGGATGTCAGGAGAGACCGGTGACGGAAGTCCGGGTAATCATCAACCGCGAACCCGATCGGGAAGAGCGCGTGGTGACCACGGGCACTACGGCCGCCGATCTGTTCGCCGACGACCGCTCGATCATCGCCGCCCGGGTCGCGGGCCAGCTCAAGGACCTCGCGTACGTCGTCCAGGACGGCGACGAGGTCGAGCCGGTCGCGATCTCCAGCAAGGACGGCCTCGACATCCTGCGGCACTCCACCGCGCACGTGATGGCGCAGGCCGTGCAGGAGATCTTCCCCGAGGCCAAGCTGGGCATCGGCCCGCCGATCAAGGACGGCTTCTACTACGACTTCGACGTCGAGAAGCCGTTCCACCCCGATGACCTCAAGGTCATCGAGAAGAAGATGCAGGAGATCATCAAGCGCGGGCAGAAGTTCTCCCGCCGCGTGGTCACCGACGAGGCGGCCCGCGAGGAGCTGGCCGGTGAGCCGTACAAGCTGGAGCTGATCGGGCTCAAGGGCTCCGCCGCCACCGCCGGCGAGGGTGCCAGCGTCGAGGTCGGCGCCGGCGAGCTGAGCATCTACGACAACCTGGACGCCAAGACCGGTGATCGGTGCTGGGGCGACCTCTGCCGTGGCCCGCACCTGCCCACCACCCGGAACATCCCGGCGTTCAAGCTGATGCGCTCGGCCGCCGCGTACTGGCGCGGCAGCGAGAAGAACCCGCAGCTGCAGCGCATCTACGGCACCGCGTGGCCGTCCAAGGACGAGCTGAAGGCGCACCTCGACTTCCTCGAGGAGGCCGCCAAGCGCGACCACCGCAAGCTCGGTACCGAGCTCGACCTCTTCTCCATCCCGGAGGAGATCGGTTCGGGTCTGGCCGTCTTCCACCCCAAGGGCGGCATCATGCGCCGGGTCATGGAGGACTACTCGCGCAAGCGGCACGAGGAGGCGGGCTACGAGTTCGTCTACACCCCGCACGCCACCAAGGGCACCCTGTTCGAGCTCTCCGGCCACCTGGACTGGTACGCCGACGGCATGTACCCGCCCATGCAGCTCGACGGCGAGCACGACTACTACCTCAAGCCGATGAACTGCCCGATGCACAACCTGATCTACCGCTCGCGCGGTCGGTCGTACCGCGAACTGCCGCTGCGGCTCTTCGAGTTCGGTACGGTCTACCGGTACGAGAAGTCGGGTGTGGTGCACGGTCTGACCCGCGCCCGGGGTTTCACCCAGGACGACGCGCACATCTACTGCACCCACGAGCAGATGCACGACGAGCTGGACTCGCTGCTCACCTTCGTGCTGGACCTGCTGCGCGACTACGGTCTGACCGACTTCTACCTGGAGCTGTCCACCAAGGACCCGGAGAAGTACATCGGTTCGGACGAGGACTGGGAGATCGCCACCGAGACCCTGCGGGCCGCGGCCGAGAAGCAGGGCCTCGAGCTGGTGCTCGACCCGGCCGGTGCAGCCTTCTACGGACCGAAGATCTCGGTCCAGGCCCGCGACGCCATCGGCCGTACCTGGCAGATGTCGACCATCCAGGTCGACTTCCAGCTGCCGAACCGCTTCGACCTCGAGTTCCAGGGCGCGGACGGCAACCGCCAGCGTCCGGTCATGATCCACCGTGCGCTGTTCGGCTCGATCGAGCGGTTCTTCGCGGTGTTGCTGGAGCACTACGCGGGTGCCATGCCGCCGTGGCTGGCCCCGGTCACCGTGGTCGGCATCCCGATCACCGACGAGCACGTGCCGTACCTGCGGGAGGTCGCGGCCGAGCTGAAGAAGCACGGCATCCGGGTCGAGGTCGACGCCTCGGACGACCGCATGCAGAAGAAGATCCGCAACGCCCAGAAGGCCAAGATCCCGTTCATGCTGATCGCGGGCAACGACGACGTCGAGGCCGGTGCCGTCTCCTTCCGCTACCGCAACGGTGAGCAGAAGAACGGAGTGCCGGTTGCCGAGGCCGTCGCCGAGATCGTCGACGCCGTGGAGCGCCGTATCCAGGTGTGACGTGGTCCCCGCGTGAGCGGGGGTGAGTACGGGGCGGGCTCTGATGAGTCTGCCCCGTACGGCTTTGCGGGGTTGCCTGGGAGAATATGCTGATCAGCATGACGAGTGAGCCGGAACTGCAGCAGGGCGTGGGTGAGCCGGACGGCTTCCGGCGCCTTTGGACCCCCCATCGGATGGCGTACATCCAGGGCGAGAACAAGCCCACCGGACCGGCTCCCGATGACGGTTGCCCGTTCTGCTCGATCCCGTCGCTGAGCGACGAGGACGGGCTGATCATCGCCCGGGGCAGCGCTGTGTTCGCGGTGCTCAACCTCTACCCGTACAACGGCGGGCACCTGATGGTCGTCCCGTACCGGCACGTGGCCGACTACACGGACCTGGACGAGGCGGAGACGGTGGAGCTCGCCGAGTTCACCAAGCGGGCGATGACCGCGCTGCGCGCGGCCTCCGGGGCCCACGGCTTCAACATCGGGATGAACCAGGGCGCCGCGGCCGGTGCCGGGATCGCCGCGCACCTGCACCAGCACGTGGTGCCGCGCTGGGGCGGGGACACCAACTTCATGCCCGTGGTGGGGCACACCAAGGTGCTGCCGCAGCTGCTGGCGGACACCCGCAAGATGCTCGCCGAGGTCTGGCCGCAGGGCTGAGCGGACCGGAGGACGAGGCCGAGGGGCTCGTACCGGGAAGTTCCGGTACGAGCCCCTCGGTGTGCGGCCGTGGTCAGCCGGCGTCGTAGACGTCGGCCTTGAAGGGGCGGACGCCCTGCATCTCGGACTTGAGGATGCCCGTCCGGTTGGTGAAGCGGTCGACGTTGACGTCGTGCTCCTCCAGGAAGTCGACGGTGGCGGCGAGTACCGCGTTGACCACCGGGGTGGCACCGTAGATCACGTCGTCGGACTTGAAGCGGCTGGTCCAGGTCCGGTCGGCCCAGGAGGCCCGGAGCGAGAACGGCTCCGGCAGGGCGATCTTGCCGCCCAGCCAGGTGAGCAGGGTGGGCAGCTTCATGAACGGCGCCCGGACGGCCTGCCGGACCACCTCGTCGTTGTCCACCAGGGGCAGGACGACCGTCTTCTCCTCCCAGAACTTGCCGGTCTTGGCAACCGAGATCTCCTTGGGCTTGGGCTTGGCGCCGAAGAGCCCGTTGAGCGGGCCGAGGGCGTAGCCGGCCACCGAGACCCGCAGGGTGTTGCTGAGCACGGTGACGCCGATCACCGTGGTGGTCACCAACTGGCCGTTGTGCAGCACGAGCTGGGTGGCCAGCCGGTGCCGGGTGTCGGTGCCGAGGGTCTGCCGGTTGGCGATGGACTGGATGCCGAAGTCGCGCATCCGGTAGCCGTCCATCTCGGGGCCGCCCGGGCGGCCGATCTCGTCGGCGCCCTCCGGGATGTCCACCACGACCCACTGCTGGATGGCGACGTGCTTCATCCCGCCGTCGGAGATCTCGCTGCGGCCGAGGCCGCCGAGTCGGTCGGCGATCCGGCGGGTGAGATCCCACGGGTGGAAGGTCCGGAAATCGACCTGGCCCTCGGCCGGGCGCAGGTCCTCGACCATCTCCCAGACGCCCCAGCGCATCCCGGCGCCGAGGATGCCCTTGGAGCCGGCGTAGTGCTGAATGTTGGTGTCCTGCTCGGCGGTCAGCCGCTCCAGCTGGGCGCGGAGCGTGCTGGCCTTCTTGTCCAGGTCGTCGCGCGGGACGGCCTTGGGGACGGTCGCGGCTATCGCGCTGCCCTCGACCAGGGCTCCCCAGCGGGAGCGCAGGTCCTCGGTGCTACGCAGGACGATCCGCTTGGCGACGAACCAGCCGACGACGGGCACCACCATCATCAGTCGGAAGTAGAGGGCGAGCAGCCCGCTCATCGGCGGCCGCAGCACGAAGAGCAGGGCCAGTCCGCCGGCGACCAGCAGCGCGACGGTGCCGTAGAAGCCCTCACGGGCCGGGTTCTGCTTCTTCAGCCAGGCCCGGCTCTGGAAGGCGAGCAGCCAGATCAGCGCGCCCGGCAGGAAGAGCAGTCCGCTGACCAGGGTGACCAGGGTGAGCTTGCGGTCCCTGGCGCCTCGGAGGTCTTCGGCGGCGAGGCAGTGCTCGACCACCATGCGGGTGTCGGTGCCGAAGGACGGGACCAGCGGGTTGCGCTTGGCGGCCAGGGTCCGGTCGATCAGGGCGCGGCTGTAGGCCTCGCCGAGACTTGGCCGGAAAAGGGCGAACTTGCCCTCCTTGATCGTCGCCCCGAGCTTCTCCCCGAGGTCGCGGAAGTCGCTGTCGCGATAGGCAGCCGAGGAGAGCAGCTGGGTGACTGCGGTCTGTGGTCCGACGTCCGTGCGGGGTATCTGCGCGCCCGGTGTCATGTCCAGCTTGGTCACGGTGGTGCCCCCTCCTCCCCTTGTCAGCCGCAGGGTACCGTGCCGCCGCCATGCTGCGCGGATGATCGTCTGAACCGCTGTCACATCTCGCCAGGCGTGGCTCCTCTCGCTATGGTGCCCACTTCAGGCCCGCTTTGACCCCGCAGGTCCCGCTGGTCCCGGTGATGGGAGGATCGGGGCATGGCCGATGCTGAGGTGGTTGCGGTGGATCCGGTGCTCGTCTTCGACGGGGACTGCGCGTTCTGCACGACCTGCAAGAATGCCGCCGAGCGTTATCTGCGGGCGAGCCTGGCCGCCGGGGGGTGGGAGGCGGTGCCGTTCCAGTTCGCGGATCTGGCGGCGCTGGACGCGCGGGCCGGCGGCCGGGGGCTGGTGACCTGGGAGCGGGCTGAGCGGGAGATCCTCTGGGTGACGCCCGGCGGGGAGGTCTACGGCGGGGCGCAGGCGGCCGCGCGGCTGCTGATGCGGTCGGGCGGGGCGTGGGCGTACCTGGGCGGGGTGTTGGCGCTGCCGCCGGTCCGTCCGCTGGCGGCGGTGGTCTACCGGCTGGTCGCGCGGAACCGGCACCGGATGCCCGGTGGGACGCCGGCCTGCGCGCTTCCGCAGCGCGGGTGAGCCTTTCGGGGGCGGGAGGTTGACGGACGGGGGCGCGAGGGCGGAGACGGGCGCCGTTCGGCCGGGGCGGCTGCGCCGTGGTGCCCCCGCGGATCGGTGGGCTCCTGTGCCATCAGGTCCGCACGCCTTCCTGCGCCCCCGTCCGTCGACCCCCGCCGCCGGGTACGGGCTTCAGGACCCGTTCTCGTACTGGGCAGCGAGGGCGGCGGGCATCGGGGCGTGCCGGACGTAGCTGCGCGAGAACTGACCGGTGCCGTGCGATAGGGACCTCAACTCGACCGGGTAGCGCGCGAGTTCGAGCTCGGGGACTTCGGCGCGGACCAGGCTGAGGCCGGGGCCGCCGGGTTCGGTGCCGAGCACGTGGCCGCGGCGGGAGGAGAGGTCGGTGAGGACGGCGCCCTGGTACTCGTCGGGCAGCAGGACCTGGATCTCGTCGACGGGTTCCAGCAGCCGGACGGTGGCGTGGGCGGCGGCCTCACGCAGCGCGAGGGCGCCGGCGGTCTGGAAGGCGGCGTCGGAGGAGTCGACCGAGTGCGCCTTGCCGTCGGTGAGGGTCACCCGGACGTCGACCATGGGGTAGCCGGCCTTGACGCCGTGGGCGAGTTGGGCGCGTACGCCCTTCTCCACCGAGGGGATGAAGTTGCGCGGCACGGCGCCGCCGACGACCTTGTCGACGAACTCGAAGCCGCTGCCGGGCGCCAGGGGTTCGACGGTGAGGTCGCAGATGGCGAACTGGCCGTGGCCGCCTGACTGTTTGACGTGCCGTCCGTGGCCGCTGGCGGTGGTGGCGAAGGTCTCGCGCAGGGCGACCTGGTACCCGACGGTGTCGAGGTTGACGCCGTAGCGGGTGCGCAGGCGGTCCAGGACGACGGCCTGGTGGGCCTCGCCGGTGCACCAGAGCACGAGTTGGTGGGTTTCGGCGTTCTGCTCCACCCGCAGGGCCGGGTCCTGGGTGGTGAGCCGGGCGAGGCTCTGGGCGAGCCGGTCCTCGTCGCCCTTGCTGTGGGCCTGGATCGCGACGGGGAGCAGCGGTTCGGGCAACGGCCAGCGTTCGAGGACGAGTTGGCCGGCGGAGAGGGTGTCCCCGGTGCGCGCGGTGGCGAGTTTGGCGAGGCAGACCAGGTCGCCGGGGAGGGCGTAGGGGACCGGGCGCTGCTGCTTGCCGAAGGGGGAGGTCAGGGCGGTGACGCGTTCGTCGGGGTGGTCGGCCAGGTGCAGGGTGGTGTCGGGGCGCAGGGTGCCGGAGTAGACCCGGACCAGGCTGAGGCGGCCGACGTACGGGTCCTCGCCGGTGTGGATGACCTGGGCGGTGACGGGGGCGTCGGGATCCGAGGGCGGCAGGTCGTCCCGGCGCTCCTCGGGGGTGGGGAGGATCTCGGTGATCAGGTCGAGGAGTTCGGCGGCCCCGACGGCGGGGCCGGCCGGGTCGAGCGGGGGCGCGGCGGCGAGTACGGGGTGCACGGTGCCCTGGAGGACTTCGCGGCGCAGTGCCTCGGTGAGCGAGGCGGGGTCGAGGTCCTCGCCGGCCACGTAGCGCTCCAGCAGGGTGTCGTCCTCGCCGGCGATGGCCTCGACCAGGCGGCCGCGGGCCTCGTCGGCGCCGGGCACCTCGCCGCTCTCGCCGTAGCGGCGACCGGTGAGGAGTTCGAGTGAGCCGTACGGGTGGCCGTCGCGCAGGATCGGCAGGTGGATGGGCAGGACGGTGTCGGGGTGGCCCTCGCCGAAGGCCTCCTGGCAGGCGGCCAGGGCCTCCTCGAAGCTGCCCCGGCCCGCGGTGAGGTGGGTGAGGACGATCACGGTTGGCAGTCCGGTGGCGCGGCACTCGCGCCAGAGGGTCAGGGCGGGCAGCGGGATCGGGTCGGCGGCGGAGAGGACCAGGACGGCGGACTCGGCGGCGCGCAGTCCGGCCCGCAGGTCGCCGGCGAAGTCGGCGTAGCCGGGGGTGTCCAGCAGGTTGATCTTGGTGTCGCGCCAGCCGAGCGGGAGCAGCGCGAGCTGGACCGAGCGCTGCTGCTGGTGCTCGATCTCCTCGTAGTCGGCGGCGGTGGTGCCGTCCGGGACGGTGCCCGCCCGGGTGAGGGCGCCCGCGGTGAGGGCGAGGGATTCGGCGAGGGTGGTCTTCCCGGTGCCGCTGGGGCCGATCAGGGCCACGTTGCGCAGCTGCGCGGACCGCTCGACGGTGGGTGCGGGCGCGTGCGGGGTTCCTCGGTCGGCCATGGCGTGCCTCCTTCGCGGGGGCGGCAGTTACGTCCCGTATGCGGGGAAGTGCCCTGAGTGGCGGCCGGTTCGGGCCGGGACCGGCTCGCGGGGTGTGGGGCGGCCAAGCGGTGCGAGCGGCCTGGATACCATTGTCGGGCCGGGCGGGTCGTTCCGCTCGGCCGCCGGTCGACCACTGGGGCCGAGGGCGGATAGGTGAGATCGGGGCGGTCCGGAAGGCCATGCTCAACAAGTACGCACGTGCCTTCTTCACACGTGTCCTCACGCCGTTCGCGGCGCTGCTGCTGCGCTGGGGGGTGAGCCCGGACGCGGTGACGCTGATCGGTACGGCCGGCTCGGTCGCCGGTGCGCTGGTGTTCTTCCCCCGGGGCGAGTTCTTCTGGGGCACCATCACGATCACCCTCTTCATCTTCTCCGACCTGGTGGACGGCAACATGGCCCGCCAGGCGGGCAGGTCGAGCAAGTGGGGTGCGTTCCTGGACTCGACGCTGGACCGGGTCGCCGATGCGGCGATCTTCGGCGGGCTGGCGCTCTGGTACGCGGGCAAGGGCGACAACGACCTGCTCTGCGCGATCTCGGTGCTCTGCCTGGCGAGCGGCCAGGTGGTCTCGTACACCAAGGCGCGGGCGGAGAGCCTGGGGCTGCCGTGCAACGTGTCGGGGCTGGTCGAGCGGGCCGAGCGGCTGGTGATAAGCCTGGTCGCGGCGGGTGTGGCCGGTCTGCACGCCTTCGGGGTGCCGTATGTGGAGCCGCTGCTGCCGCTGGCGCTGTGGCTGGTCGCGCTGGGCAGCCTGGTGACGGTGCTGCAGCGGATGCTGACCGTGCGCCGGGAGGCGCTGGAGGCCGTCGAGTCGCGGGAGGTGCTGTGAACGCCCCGGTGCCGAGCGCTCCGGCGCTCAGGGAACGGCTGGTGGACGGTGCCTACGCGCTGGGCTGGTCGGTGCTGAAGCACCTGCCGGAGCCGGTCGCGCGCGGCCTGTTCGGCCAGTTGGCGGACTTCACCTGGCGCAAGCGCGGCAAGGGCGTGCGCCAGCTGGAGCGCAACCTCTCCCGGGTGCACCCGGGGGCGAGCGAGGAGCGGCTGCGCGAGCTGTCCCGGGCTGGGATGCGCTCCTACCTGCGGTACTGGCTGGAGGCATTCCGGCTGCCCACCTGGAGCCGGGCGCGGGTCTCGGAAGCCGTGCAGGCCAAGGGGCTGGAGAACCTGACCGGTCCGATGGAGGCCGGGCGCGGTGTGGTGGCGGCGCTGCCGCACATGGCCAACTGGGACCTGGCCGGGGCGTGGATCGTCGGCCAGGGTCACCCGTTCACCACGGTCGCCGAGCGGCTCAAGCCGGAGTCGCTGTTCGACCGCTTCGTCGCGTACCGCGAGGGCCTGGGCATGGAGGTGCTGCCGCTGACCGGCGGCGGGGGCTCGGTGATCGGTACGCTGGCCCGCCGGCTGCGGGCGGGAAGGCTGGTCTGCCTGGTCGGTGACCGCGACCTGTCGGACGCCGGCATCCCGGTGGAGTTCTTCGGCGAGCGGACCAAGGTCCCGGCGGGCCCGGCCGCGCTGGCCGTGCGGACGGGAGCCGCGCTGGTCCCGGCCACGCTCTGGTACGACGGTCCGGTGATGCGGGTCGAGATCCACCCCGAGCTGCCGGTGCCCGAGGAGGGCGACCAGCACTCCAAGGTCCTGGCGATGACCCAGGCACTCGCCGACGTGTGGGCGGACGGGATCCGCGAGCACTCGGAGGACTGGCACATGCTGCAGAAGTTCTGGCTGGCCGACCTGGGGCCACGCCGTACCGCCTGAGGGGGCCGCGATGAAGATCGGAATCGTCTGCCCGTACGACTGGGACGTCCCCGGTGGGGTGCAGTTCCACATCCGCGACCTCGCGGAGCACCTGATCGGCCTCGGCCACCGGGTCTCCGTGCTCGCGCCGGCCGAGGACGAGTCGGCGCTGCCGCCGTACGTGCTCTCGGCCGGGCGGGCCGTCGCGGTGCCCTACAACGGCTCGGTGGCCCGGCTCAGCTTCGGCATCCTCTCCGCCGCCCGGGTGAGGCGCTGGCTGAACGAGGGCCGGTTCGACATCCTGCACGTCCACGAGCCCTCCTCGCCCAGCCTGTCGATGCTGGCCGCCTGGTCCGCCTCGGGGCCGATGGTGGGCACCTTCCACACCTCCAACCCGCGGTCCCGCGCGATGATCGCGGCCTCGCCGATCCTCCAGCCGGGCCTGGAGAAGATGAGCGCCCGGATCGCGGTCAGCGAGTACGCCCGGCGCACCCTGGTGGAACACCTCGGCGGCGACGCGGTGGTGATCCCCAACGGCGTGGACGTGCGGTTCTTCGCCGAGGCCGAGCCCGACCCGCGCTGGCAGGGCGGGGCGGCCGACGGCAAGCCCGGCACGATCGGCTTCATCGGCCGGATCAACGAGCCCCGCAAGGGCCTGCCGAGCCTGCTCGCCGCACTGCCCAAGATCCTCGCCGAGCGCCCGGGCGTCCGGCTGCTGGTCGCCGGCAAGGGCGACGAGGAGGAGGCGGTGGCCGGCCTGGCGCCCGAGGTGCGGCGGCAGGTGGAGTTCCTCGGCATGGTCAGCGACCGGGAGAAGGCCCGGCTGCTGCGCAGCGTCGACCTGTACGTGGCGCCGAACACCGGCGGCGAGAGCTTCGGCATCATCCTGGTCGAGGCGATGTCGGCGGGCGCCCCAGTGCTTGCCAGCGACCTGGACGCGTTCCGGCAGGTGCTGGACGGCGGTGACGCCGGCGAGCTGTTCCCGGTCGAGGACCCGGCGGCCCTCGCCGACGCCGCGCTGCGGCTGCTGGGCGACCCGGACCGGCTGGCCCGGCTGCGACGGGCGGCCTCCCGGCACGTGCGGCGGTTCGACTGGTCGACCGTCGGCGCGGAGATCCTCTCGGTGTACGAGACGGTCACCGACGGCATGCCGCCGGTGGCCGAGGACGAGCGGAACGGGTGGCGCGGCCGGCTGAAGCTGACCAGGGACTGACCGGCCGGCCGGGGGAACCGGGATTGACGGGCCGGCTAGGGTTGGCCTGACGATTCGTCAACCGACCCCGGGGGCCCGAGATGCCGCAGATATCCATCGACTACTCCGAGGGCGTCGCCTTCGACCGGCCGGCGTTCGTCCGCGATCTGCACTCGCGGGTCGCCGCGCTGATCTCCTCGCCCGTGGACGACTGCAAGACGGTCTTCCGCAAGGCCGAGGACTTCCACGTCGGCCACGGCGGGCTGCCGCGGGCCGCGACGGTGTACCTGGAGATCAAGGTCCTCTCGGGTCGCAGCGGTGAGCTGAGGACCAAGCTGGCCGAGGAGCTGTTGAGCCTGCTGGAGCGTTCGGTACGGCCGGCCTCCGGGGTGCGGGCGCACCTCGCGGTGAACGTGCTGGAGCTGGACCGGGACTTCTACCGGAAGAGTGCCCTGTAGCGTTCTGCTCCGTGACTACGTGGATCTGGGCCGCTGCGGCTCTCGTGCTGTTCGCCGTCTACCTGAGCTGGACGGCGGGCCGGCTCGACCGCCTGCACGCCCGGATCGACGCGGCCCGGGCCTCGCTGGACGCGCAGCTCGTCCGGCGGGCCTCCGTCACGCTGGAGCTGGCCACCTCCTCGCTGCTCGACCCGGCCGCCTCGATCCTGCTCTACGAGGCCTCGCACGCCGCCCGGCAGGCCGAGGACGAGCACCGGGAGGTGGCGGAGAGCGAGCTGAGCCTGGCGCTGCGCGCGGTGTTCGCAGACCCGGAGCAGGTGGCGGCGCTGCTGGCGGTTCCGGGTGGTGAAGAAGTTGTGAGAGACCTCACAGCGGCGGTGCGCCGGGTGCCGATGGCGCGGCGGTTCCACAACGACGCGGTCCGGGCGGCACGGGCGGTGCGCGAGCACCGTCTGGTGCGCTATTTCCGGCTGGCCGGTCGGGCGCCCTTCCCGCTCGCCTTCGAGATGGACGACGAACCCCCCGCGGCGCTCACGCCCCAGGGTGCTCCCGCGTGAGCGCGTTACAGCCTGTTTGTCGTATCCCGACTTGCGGGCTTGGACTAGGTGGCGCATGGGCAAGCGGTGGTTCGGGCCTACGATAGGGCGATAGCACTGGTTCATCTTCGAGTGAGGTCTCACGTGTCCACCACCCCCATCACCGCAGACCAGCCGCAGATCGGCACCGCCCGCGTGAAGCGCGGCATGGCCGAGCAGCTCAAGGGCGGTGTGATCATGGATGTGGTCAACGCCGAGCAGGCGAAGATCGCCGAGGACGCCGGTGCGGTCGCCGTCATGGCGCTGGAGCGCGTTCCCGCCGACATCCGCAAGGACGGCGGCGTGGCCCGGATGTCCGACCCGAACATGATCGAGGAGATCATCAACGCGGTCTCCATCCCGGTCATGGCCAAGTCCCGGATCGGCCACTTCGTCGAGGCCCAGGTGCTGCAGTCGCTCGGTGTCGACTACATCGACGAGTCCGAGGTGCTGACCCCGGCCGACGAGGTCAACCACTCCGACAAGTGGGCCTTCACCACCCCCTTCGTCTGCGGCGCCACCAACCTGGGCGAGGCCCTGCGCCGCATCGCCGAGGGTGCGGCCATGATCCGCTCCAAGGGTGAGGCCGGCACCGGCAACGTGGTCGAGGCCGTCCGCCACCTGCGCCAGATCAAGAACGAGATCGGCCACCTGCGCGCCCTGGACCACAACGAGCTGTACGCCGCCGCCAAGGAGCTGCGTGCCCCGTACGAGCTGGTCAAGGAGGTCGCCGAGCTCGGCAAGCTCCCGGTCGTGCTGTTCTCCGCCGGTGGCGTGGCCACCCCGGCCGACGCGGCGCTGATGCGCCAGCTGGGCGCCGAGGGCGTCTTCGTCGGCTCGGGCATCTTCAAGTCGGGCGACCCGGCCAAGCGTGCCGCCGCCATCGTCAAGGCCACCACCTTCTTCGACGACCCGAAGATCATCGCCGACGCCTCCCGCAACCTGGGCGAGGCCATGGTCGGCATCAACTGCGACACCCTGCCGGAGACCGAGCGCTACGCCAACCGCGGCTGGTGATTCGGTAGCGCTTCCCGGCCCGCCGCGCAGCAGTGGGGCGCGGCGGGCCACCGCGCGTGCCCGCAGCACAGACTTCAGCGAACACGATCCAAGAGGTAGCAACCGTGTCCAGCACTCCCGTCATCGGCGTTCTCGCGCTGCAGGGCGACGTCCGTGAGCACCTGGTGGCACTGGCCGCCGCCGACGCGATAGCCCGCCCGGTGCGGCGCGCCGAGGAACTGGCCGAGGTGGACGCGCTGGTGATCCCCGGCGGCGAGTCCACCACCATGTCCAAGCTGGCCCTGCAGTTCGACGTGATGGGCCCGCTGCGCGAGCGGGTGGCCGCCGGGATGCCGGTCTACGGCACCTGCGCGGGCATGATCATGCTCGCCGACAAGATCCTGGACGGCCGGGAGGACCAGGAGACCGTCGGCGGCATCGACATGACCGTCCGCCGCAATGCCTTCGGCCGGCAGAACGAGTCCTTCGAGTCCGGGATCGATTTCGAGGGGCTGGACGGCGGACCGGTGCACGGCGTGTTCATCCGCGCCCCCTGGGTCGAGGCGGTCGGCACGGCCGTCGAGGTGCTGGCCGAGCTGCCGGCTGCCGACGGTCCCGAGAGCCGCATCGTGGCGGTCCGCCAGGGCAACCTGCTCGCCACGTCGTTCCACCCCGAGCTGACCGGCGACCACCGGGTGCACGAGTACTTCGTACGCATGGTCGAGGCCGTCTGAGCGAGTCTTCGGCGTAGTTCCGCGCTCGCCCCCGGGCACTCCGGCCCGGTGTCGACGCTCGCCCTCCTTGCCCGCCATCGGGCAGGAGGGTCCCCCCTCCGGCGCTCGCCCGCCTGCCCGCCATCGGGCGGGGGTCCCCGGCCGAAGGCTGGGGGCGAGGGGCCCTCGTCGCTCGTCGCTTTCGACACCGGCGCGCCCTTCGGCTCGCGAGGGAGACTGATGCGATGCCAGGTGTCGGTTCGGACACCGGTAAGATCTCCTGTGTTCATTTCCCTTTGGCGACGTAAAGGAGCTGGCGATGTCCGGCCACTCTAAGTGGGCTACCACCAAGCACAAGAAGGCCGTGATCGACGCCAAGCGCGGCAAGCTCTTCGCCAAGATGATCAAGAACATCGAGGTGGCGGCGCGCACTGGCGGTGGCGATCCGGCCGGCAACCCGACGCTGTACGACGCCATCCAGAAGGCGAAGAAGAGCTCGGTCCCGATCGACAACATCAACCGCGCCGTCAAGCGCGGCTCGGGCGCAGAGGCCGGCGGCGCCGACTACTCGACGATCATGTACGAGGGCTACGGCCCGAACGGTGTCGCGGTGCTCATCGAGTGCCTCACCGACAACCGCAACCGTGCCGCCTCGGACGTGCGCGTGGCCATGACCCGCAACGGCGGCTCGATGGCCGACCCGGGCTCGGTCTCGTACATGTTCTCCCGCAAGGGCGTCGTGATCGTCCCCAAGGCCGACGGCGTGGACGAGGACAAGCTCTTCGAGGTCGTCCTCGACCAGGACCCGGAGGAGATCAACGACCTCGGCGAGTCCTTCGAGATCATCTCCGAGGCCTCCAACATGGTCGCCGTCCGCACCGCGCTGGTCGACGCGGGCATCGACTACGACTCGGCCGAGGCCAACTTCGTCCCCAGCGTGCAGGTCCAGCTGGACGCCGACGGCGCCCGCAAGATCTTCAAGCTGATCGACGCCCTCGAGGACAGCGACGACGTGCAGAACGTCTTCGCCAACTTCGACGTCTCCGACGAGGTCATGGCCGAGGTCGACGCCTGATCCCGGATCCGTCCGCTCCGCCCGGCAGCCCGCACGGCTGCCGGGCGGAGGTGTGTTCGGGACCGGGGTTGTCACAGCCGACCGGTAACCTTCGCAGGTCGGAACGGAAGGTGGGGCTCGGTGAAGGTACTGGGCGTGGACCCTGGGCTGACCAGGTGCGGTGTCGGCGTGGTCGACGGTGCGCCCGGCCGCCCGCTGCGGATGCTCGGGGTCGGCGTGGTGCGGACCCCGGCCGAGGCGGAGATCGGGCAGCGGCTGCTGCAGATAGAGCAGGGCCTGGAGCGGTGGCTGGACGAGCACCGCCCCGACCTGGTCGCCGTCGAGCGGGTCTTCGCCCAGCACAACGTCCGCACCGTGATGGGCACCGCCCAGGCCAGCGCCGTCGCGATGCTCTGCGCCACCCGGCGCGGCATACCCGTCACCCTGCACACCCCCAGCGAGGTCAAGGCCGCCGTCACCGGCTCGGGCCGGGCCGACAAGGCCCAGGTCACCGCCATGGTCACCCGCCTGCTTCGGCTCGACGCCCCGCCCAAGCCCGCGGACGCCGCCGACGCGCTGGCCCTCGCCATCTGCCACATCTGGCGCGGCGGCGCCATCGACCGGATCGCCGCCGCCCTCGCCAAAGCACCGACCGCCCGTAGGGAGCACCTCCGATGATCGCCTTCGTCCAGGGCCCGGTCGCCGCCATCGCGGCCGGCACCGCCGTCGTCGAGGTGGGCGGCGTCGGCATGGCCGTCCAGTGCACCCCCGGTACCCTGGCCGGCCTGCGGCCGGGCGAGCACACCAGGCTCGCCACCTCGCTGGTCGTCCGGGAGGACTCGCTCACCCTCTACGGCTTCGCGGACGACGACGAGCGGGCCACCTTCGAGATCCTGCAGGCGGCCCCGGGCGTCGGGCCGCGCCTGGCCCAGGCCATGCTCGGGGTGCACACCCCCGACGCGCTGCGCCTCGCGGTCGCGAACGGGGACGAGAAGGCCCTGATCGCCGTCCCCGGTATCGGCAAGGCCAAGGCCGCCAAGCTGCTGTTGGAGTACAAGGACAAGCTGGGTGCCCCGCACGGCAGCGTCCCGGCGCAGAAGCCGATCGCCGCCGGTCCCGCTCCGTGGAGCCAGCAGCTGCACGCCGCCCTGGTCGGCCTCGGCTACGCCCCGCGCGAGGCGGACGACGCGGTCGCGGCCGTCACCCCCGAGGCTGAGGCGCAGGCCACCACCGATGTGGGCGCCCTGCTCAAGGCCGCCCTGCGCACCCTCAACCGCACCCGATGAACGACCACCCGACCAACCGTCACCAGGCGAACCACCACCCGACGAGCCGGCAGGAGCCCGCCGCGATGAGTCCGTACGACTTCGACCACGCCGACCGCATCGTCACAGCGGCCGCCGACGGCGAGGACCAGGCGGTCGAGGCGGCGCTGCGCCCCAAACAGCTGGACGAGTTCATCGGACAGGAGCGGGTGCGCGAGCAGCTCTCGCTGGTGCTGCAGGCCGCCCGCAAGCGCGGCACCGCGCCGGACCACGTGCTGCTGAGCGGCCCGCCCGGGCTGGGCAAGACCACCCTGTCCATGATCATCGCGGCCGAGCTGAACGCCCCGATCCGGATCACCTCGGGTCCGGCCATCCAGCACGCCGGCGACCTGGCCGCCATCCTCTCCTCGCTCACCGAGGGCGAGGTGCTCTTCCTCGACGAGATCCACCGGATGTCCCGGCCCGCGGAGGAGATGCTCTACATGGCGATGGAGGACTTCCGGGTCGACGTCATCGTCGGCAAGGGCCCGGGCGCCACCGCCATCCCGCTGGAGCTGCCCCCCTTCACCCTGGTCGGCGCCACCACCCGGGCCGGACTGCTGCCGCCGCCGCTGCGCGACCGCTTCGGCTTCACCGGCCACATGGAGTTCTACGCCCCCGCCGAGCTGCAGCGCGTGGTGCACCGCTCCGCGACCCTGCTGGACGTGGAGATAGACCCGGAGGGTGCGGCCGAGATCGCCGGCCGTTCCCGCGGCACCCCGCGCATCGCCAACCGGCTGCTGCGCCGGGTCCGCGACTACGCCCAGGTCAGGCATGACGGAGTGATCACCCAGGAGATCGCCGCGCAGGCCCTCCAGGTGTACGAGGTCGACGCCCGTGGCCTGGACCGGCTCGACCGCGCGGTGCTGGACGCCCTGCTCCGCCTGTTCGGCGGCGGCCCGGTCGGCCTGTCCACCCTGGCGGTCGCGGTGGGGGAGGAGGCCGAGACGGTCGAGGAGGTCGCCGAGCCGTTCCTGGTCCGCGAGGGCCTGCTGGCCCGCACCCCGCGCGGTCGGATCGCCACCGCCGCCGCCTGGACCCACCTCGGGCTCACCCCGCCGCAGACGCAGCCGCAGTCGCGCGGCCCGGTGCCCGCGCAGGGCGAGCTGTTCGACGGTGCGAGGGACACGGCGTGAGTGACGGCCGCGTGGAGGGAGCGCGGACGGCGACAGGCGCCGGATGCCGCCCGGGGAGCGGGCCCTGGCGGCCGCTCGGTGCGGTGCCCGCGCGAGGCGAACCGTTCGGGGGCACGAACGACGCGTGATGAGAACGGCCGGTCGGAGGGTCGCCACTTTCGGCGGCACTCTGCGATGCTTGGCGTTGTCCGATCAGTGCGGGTCGCCTAGACTCCGCCGGACCGCCCCTCTCACCTGACGGGCCGACGACCACCACTGGCCGCCCAGGCGGGCGGCCCGTAAGGATTCTGGCTGCTGTGTCTACTCTCCTTCTTCCCCTCGTCATGATCGCCGTGCTGTTCATGCTCTTCCGCTCGAACAAGAAGCGGCAGGAGCAGGCCTCGCAGATGCGTTCGGCGATGGAGCCCGGCTCGGGAGTCCGCACCATCGGTGGCATGTACGCCCTGGTGAAGTCGGTCAACGAGGAGACCGTCGAGCTGGAGATCGCGCCCGGTGTGGTGACCCACTTCATCAAGAGCGCCATCGCCGCCGTCCTCGAGCCGCAGGAGTACGACGCGATCATCAACGGTCGCCCCGCCGAGGACGAGCCGGCCGACGAGGTGGCCACCGAGGAGGAGGCCGCCGACGCGAAGCCGCTCAGCCTCGAGAAGGACGCGCCCGAGGACGTCAAGGACAAGGGCAGCGCCGACGGCGAGGCTCCCGCAGCCAAGTAACACGACCGGGCGACACCCCCGGCCGTAGCGGCACGAGCCGCGAGCCCACACCAGGACCTCAGGGCCGCCGCCTCCCCGTCCCGGTCCCGCCACGAGCCGGACCGGGCCGGTGGGGGCGGCGGCATGGACAGGGAGAAACGAGCAAGGTGGCAACACCAAAGTCGCGCCCGCGCGACGGCTACCCGGGACGGGCGCTGGCCCTGATCCTGGCGATCGCTGTCGGACTGGTCGCCGTCATGTTCTGGAAGGGTCACACGACCCCGCGACTGGGGATCGACCTCGCCGGTGGCACCAGCATCACGCTGACCGCCAAGTCCGATGACAAGGCCGCGATCAACAAGGCCAACATGGACACCGCGGTCACGATCATCAACAAGCGTGTCAACGGGATGGGCGTCTCCGAGGCGGAGGTGCAGACCCAGGGCAATGACACGATCATCGTCAACATCCCCAACGGCGGTGACCGGCAGGCCGCGATCGACCAGGTCGGCACCACGGCCAAGCTCTACTTCCGTCCGGTGCTGGCCTACGCCCCCACCGGTGTGAAGGCCCCGGCCCCCTCGTCCACCCCGAGCGCGAGCGGCAGCCCGTCGCCGTCCGCCAAGCCGTCCGCCGGCGCCTCGGCCGGCACCGGTTCCGCCTCGCCGTCCGCGAGCGCCAGCAAGGCGGGCCGAGCCCTCACCGACGCGCTGAAGGCCGACCCGTCGGCCTCGGCGGGCGCCACCCCGTCGGGCTCCGCGAGCGCCTCGGCGACGGCGAGCCAGAGTGCCGCGCCGTCCACCGCCCCGAACACCCCGTCCCCGGCGGACATGACCGCGGCCCTGACCCAGGGCACCGTGCCGCCCGAGCTGCAGCAGCAGTTCGCCGCGCTGGACTGCTCGGACCCGACCCAGCAGAAGGACTACCAGACCGACCCGGGCAAGTCCGCGGTCGCCTGCAGCTTCGACAAGGAGCAGGGCGTCTGGAACAAGTTCGCGCTCGGCCCGGTGTCGGTGAACGGCCAGGACGTCTCCAAGGCGGCTGCCACCTTCGACACCCAGCAGGGCGCCGGCTGGCAGGTCCAGCTCTCCTTCAACGACAAGGGCTCCAGCGCCTTCGCCGCCACCACCGGCAAGCTGGCCACCCAGCCCTCCCCGGCCAACCAGTTCGCCATCGTGCTGGACGGCAAGGTCGTCTCCCACCCGTACGTCAGCCAGTCGATCACCGGCGGCAACGCGGTGATCTCCGGCAGCTTCACCCAGGACCAGGCCAAGAGCCTGGCCAACGTGCTGAGCTACGGCGCTCTGCCGCTCACCTTCGACAAGAGCGACGTCACCACCGTCTCGCCGCAGCTCGGCGGTGACCAGCTGCAGGCCGGTCTGATCGCCGGTGCGATCGGCATGGCGCTGGTGGTCCTCTACTCGCTGGTCTACTACCGGGGTCTGGGCCTGGTCTCGATCGCCGGTCTGGTGGTCTCGGCGGCGCTCACCTACTCGATCATGTCGCTGCTCGGCGCCGGCATCGGCTTCGCGCTGAACCTGCCCGCCGTCTGCGGCGCCATCGTCGCGATCGGTATCACCGCGGACTCGTTCATCGTGTACTTCGAGCGCATCCGCGACGAGGTCCGCGAGGGCGCCCCGCTGCGCCCGGCCGTCCAGCGCGCCTGGCCGCGCGCCCGCCGCACCATCCTGGTCTCGGACTTCGTGTCCTTCCTGTGTGCCGCGGTGCTGTACGTCGTCTCGGTCGGCAAGGTGCAGGGCTTCGCCTTCACCCTCGGTCTGACCACCCTGCTCGACGTCGTGGTGATCTTCCTCTTCACCAAGCCGCTGATCACCCTCCTGGCCCGCCGCAAGTTCTTCGCGGACGGCCACCCGTGGTCCGGTCTGGACCCGAAGCGCCTGGGCGCCCGCCCGCCGATCCGGGGCAGCCGCCGCCGCTCCGCCGCCACCGCTGCCGTGAAGGAGGCCTGACGCGATGCCACGCTTCGGCAATCTCGGCCACCGTCTCTACCAGGGCGAGGTCAGCTTCGACTTCGTCGGCCGGCGCAAGCTCTGGTACAGCATCTCCGGCGTGATCGTGGTGCTCGCGGCGATCGGCCTGGCGATGGGTCTGCACCTGGGCATCGAGTTCAAGGGCGGGTCCGTCTACACGGTGACCAAGCCGGGACTGACGGTCGCCCAGGCGCAGGACGCCGCCAACAGGATCACCCATGACTCGACCGCGGTGGTCCAGCACACCGGCACCGGTGAGGTCAGGATCCAGGTGAGCTCCGCGGAGAAGGTGCCCGCGAGCACCTTCATCGAGGGCCTCTCCAAGGACCTGAACGTCCAGACCAAGGACATCAACGCCCAGGTGATCGGCCCGAGCTGGGGCCATGAGATCTCCCAGAAGGCCCTGCTGGGCCTGGTGATCTTCATGGTGCTGGTGACGGTCTACCTGGCCGTCGCCTTCGAGTGGCGGATGGCCGCGGCCGCCCTGGTCGCGCTGATCCACGACCTCCTGATCACCATCGGTGTCTACGCCCTGGTGGGCTTCGAGGTCACCCCGGGTACCGTGATCGGCTTCCTGACCATCCTCGGTTACTCGCTCTACGACACGGTCGTCGTCTTCGACACCGTGAAGGAGAACACCCGGGGCATCACCAAGCAGAACAAGCAGACCTTCAGCGAGGCCGCCAACCACGGCCTCAACCAGACCCTGGTGCGCTCCATCAACACCACCGTGGTCGCCCTGCTGCCGGTCTCCGCACTGCTGTTCATCGGCGGCGGCCTGCTCGGTGCCGGCACCCTGAACGACATCTCGCTCGCCCTGTTCATCGGTCTCGCGGCCGGTGCCTACTCCTCCATCTGCGTGGCCACCCCGCTGTACGCGCAGCTCAAGGAGCAGACCCCCCAGATGCAGGCGCTGGCCAAGAAGGTCCTCGGCCGCCGTGCCGCCGACGCCAAGCTGGCCGCCGAGGCCCCCGAGGACGCCGCGGGGGAGGCTGTCGAGGACGAGATCCCGGCAGGTATGGTCGGACAGCGCGGCGAGCCGGAGAGCCGGTCCCGCAGCAAGGGCCGCCCGTCCGGCAAGCGCTGAACCCACGCCGTACCTGTAGTAGAGGAACCCCCGTGACCGTTTCCGATCCCACCCTCGCCGAGCTGCTGAACAGCAGGATCCGGGACGTCCCCGACTACCCGAAGCCGGGTGTGCTGTTCAAGGACATCGCTCCGCTGCTCGCCGACGCGGAGGCCTTCGCGGCCCTCGTCGACGCGCTGGCGGGCCGGGCGAAGGCACTGGGCGCCACCAAGGTGGTCGGTCTGGAGGCACGGGGGTTCGTCCTGGCGGCCCCGGCGGCGTACGCGGCCGGGCTCGGCTTCGTGCCGATCCGCAAGAAGGGCAAGCTGCCGGGCGAGGTGTACGGCCGCTCCTACGAGCTGGAGTACGGCTCGGCGACCCTGGAGGTCCAGTGCGACGCCTTCGAGCCGGGCGAGAAGGTGCTGGTGGTGGACGACGTGCTGGCCACCGGCGGCACGTTGGGCGCCTCGCTGGACCTGGTCCGGCAGGCCGGTGCCGAGCCGGCCGGCGTGGTCGTGCTGATGGAACTGGGCTTCCTGCCCGGCCGTGACCGGCTCACCGAGCACCTGGGCGGCGCTCCGCTGGAGACGCTGGTCCTGGTCTGAGCAAGACCGCGCGGGGCGGTGACCACACACGTGGTCGCCGCCCCGCGCGTGTTCGCTCAGGCCGCTCGCACGCCGGGCGGTCGAACGCCGCAGTTCCAGGCTGGGTACCATGAAGATTCACCCCTTCCCGGTCGCGCGAAGGGGAAGGCAACGCGCCCCGAGGAGTGCCCTTGCCCGACGAGGCCCAGCCCACGGCCGAGGCCGCCGCCCCCGAGAACCGGCCCGCGCCTTCGGGGGCCACCCCGGTGCGTCCGGCGCCGCCCGCCACCTCGCGGCTCTCGTCCTCCGGTGGCATGCGAGCCCGCCTGGCCCGCCTCGGCGGCCAGCGCAGCACGATGCTGAACCCGGTGCTGGAGCCGCTGTTCCGCACCATCAGGGACAACGACCCGAAGGCTGACCCGGCCCTGCTGCGCGACATCGAGCGCGCGTACGTGGTCGCGGAGAAGTGGCACCGCGGACAGAAGCGCAAGAGCGGTGACCCGTACATCACCCACCCGCTCGCCGTCGCCACGATCCTGGCCGAGCTGGGCATGGACGCCCCGACCCTGATGGCCGGGCTGCTGCACGACACCGTCGAGGACACCGACTACGGCCTGGAGACGCTGCGCCGCGACTTCGGCGACTCGGTCGCACTGCTGGTGGACGGCGTCACCAAGCTGGACCGGGTCAAGTTCGGCGAGGCCGCGCAGGCCGAGACCGTGCGCAAGATGGTCGTGGCGATGGCCAAGGACCCGCGGGTCCTGGTGATCAAGCTGGCCGACCGCCTGCACAACATGCGCACCATGCGCTACCTCAAGCGGGAGAAGCAGGAGAAGAAGGCCCGCGAGACCCTGGAGATCTACGCCCCGCTGGCGCACCGGCTGGGCATGAACACCATCAAGTGGGAGCTGGAGGACCTCGCCTTCGCGATCCTCTACCCCAAGATGTACGACGAGATCGTGCGTCTGGTGGCCGAGCGCGCGCCCAAGCGGGACGAGTACCTGGCCACCGTGATCGACCAGGTCCAGGGCGACCTGAAGGGCGCCCGGATCACTGCCCAGGTGACCGGCCGGCCGAAGCACTACTACTCGGTCTACCAGAAGATGATCGTGCGGGGCCGCGACTTCGCCGAGATCTACGACCTGGTCGGCATCCGGGTCCTGGTCGACACCGTCCGCGACTGCTACGCGGCGCTGGGCACCATCCACGCGCGGTGGAACCCGGTGCCGGGGCGGTTCAAGGACTACATCGCCATGCCGAAGTTCAACATGTACCAGTCGCTGCACACCACGGTGATCGGTCCCGGCGGCAAGCCGGTCGAGCTTCAGATCCGCACCTTCGACATGCACCGTCGCGCCGAGTACGGCATCGCCGCGCACTGGAAGTACAAGCAGCGCGCGGTGGCCGGCGCCTCCAAGATCCGTACTGACACGCCGACCCAGGTCCGCAAGGAGGACAAGGCCGGAGCGGTCAACGAGATGGCCTGGCTGCGGCAGCTGCTGGACTGGCAGAAGGAGACGGAGGACCCGGGCGAGTTCCTGGAGTCGCTGCGCTTCGACCTCTCCAACAACGAGGTCTTCGTCTTCACCCCGAAGGGCGACGTCATAGCGCTGCCCGCGGGCGCCACCCCGGTGGACTTCGCCTTCGCGGTGCACACCGAGGTCGGCTGCCGCTGCATAGGGGCGAGGGTCAACGGCCGGCTGGTGCCGCTCGAGTCGACCCTGGAGAACGGCGACACCGTCGAGGTGTTCACCTCCAAGGCGGAGAACGCGGGCCCGTCCCGGGACTGGCTGAGCTTCGTCAAGTCCCCCCGCGCCCGGAACAAGATCAAGGCGTGGTTCTCCAAGGAGCGCCGCGAGGAGGCGATCGAGCAGGGCAAGGACGCCATCGCCCGGGCGATGCGCAAGCAGGGCCTGCCGATCCAGCGCATCCTCACAGGCGACTCGCTGGTCACCCTGGCGCACGAGATGCGCTACCCCGACATCTCCTCGCTCTACGCGGCGATCGGCGAGGGCCATGTCGCGGCGCAGAACATCGTGCAGAAGTTGGTGCAGGCGCTCGGCGGCGAGGAGGAGGCCACCGACGACCTGGCCGAGACCACCACCCCGACCCGTCAGGGCCGTGCGGCGCGGCGCCGGGCCAAGGGCGACCCTGGCGTGATCGTCAAGGGCGTCGACGACGTCTGGGTCAAGCTCTCCCGCTGCTGCACCCCCGTGCCGGGCGACCCGATCGTCGGCTTCGTCACCCGCGGCAACGGCGTCTCGGTGCACCGCTCGGACTGCGTCAACGTGGAGTCGCTGGCCCAGCAGCCGGAGCGGATGATCGAGGTCGAGTGGGCCGCCACCCAGTCCTCGGTGTTCCTGGTGGCGATCCAGGTCGAGGCGCTGGACCGCTCCCGGCTGCTCTCGGACGTCACCCGGGTCCTCTCGGACCAACACGTCAACATCCTCTCGGCGGCGGTGCAGACCTCCCGGGACCGGGTGGCGATGAGCCGCTTCACCTTCGAGATGGGCGACCCCAAGCACCTCGGGCACGTGCTCAAGGCGGTCCGCGGGGTCGAGGGCGTGTACGACGTGTACCGGGTCACCTCCGGACGGAAGTGATCCGACCGCCGAAGCCGCTCTGATGTGCGCGGGGCCTCCTGCCGGTACAGGCTGGGAAGAGTCAACCCAGTGGTGGGAGGCCCCATGAACCTCAAGCTGACGACTGTGACCGCACTTGCCTGTGCGGCGTTGACGGCAGGTGCGCTGGGAGGCGGCGGCACGGCCCTGGCGGCCGCTTCGCCCTCACCCTCGCCGTCCGCCGCCTTAGCGTCCAACGGTGTCGCGAAGCTGTCCGGGTCGAACGTCGTGCTGGCGGCGATCAAGGCGCTCAAGGACGGCCAATCGTCCCACGTCAACGGCCGGATCGACGACGGCGTCAACCTGGTCACCTTCGACCTGTCGATGGACGTCGGCGGCAACTGCAACGGTTCCGTGAGCGAGAGCTTCCTCGGCAACTTCCAGGTCATCAGGGTGGGCAATGACCTCTGGGTCAAGCCCGACCAGGCGTTCTGGCAGAACCACGGCGGACAGGCGGTGGCCCAGCTGGTGGGCGACCGCTACCTCAAGACCACCGCCGACAACGTGCAGTTCCTGGAACTCGCCTCGATCTGCGACCTGTCCCAGCTGGCCGACTCGCTGTCGCCCACCGGGGTCGACCTGACCACGGGCCCCCAGGGCTTCAGCAACGGCGTTCCGGCGGTGTCCGTACTGGGCACCAAGGGCGAGGAGCACGGCACCCTCTGGGTGGCCACCCAGGGCCGTCCCTACCCGCTCCACTTCCAGCGGACCGGCGGCATCGGCAGCGAGACGCTCAACTTCAAGGAGTTCTCCGTGCCGGTGAAGAACACCACCCCTGCGCCTTCGCAGAGCATCGACCTCAACCGGCTCACCCAGATCTTCGGGTCGACTCCCTCCGGGACGGCGACCACCTGATCCGGCCGGCGCCTACCCGGCTCGGCCCATCTCCCTGAGCAGCTCGACCTGCCTGGCGGCGAGTTCGGTGGTGCGGCGCATGTGACGGGTGAGGAAGGCGAGTTCGGCGTCGCTGTACCCGACCAGCAGCGTCTGCCAGCCCTCGCCCAGACGGGCCCAGAGCTCGCCGAGCCGCCTGGTCGCCTCGGGCACCGGTTCGACCAGTACCCGCCGCCGGTCGGAGCTGTCGCGGCGGCGGGTCACGTACCCCGCCTTCTCCAGGCGGTCGACCAGGCGGGTCGCCGAGCCACTGGTGAGTCCGGTGAGCTCGGCGACCCGCCCGGTGGTGAGCGGACCGCTCTCCAGCGTCAGCAGATTGAGGCACTGCACATCGGTGGGGTGCAGGCCGAGATGGTCCGCGATCGCCTGGTTGAACAGGGCGTACGCGGCCATGTAGCGGCGGGACTCCTGCTCCAGTTCGGTCGGCCGCACCGGTCACCTCCGAAAAAATATCTGCGCGACGCAGAGATTGCGTCGTACAGTTCCTGCATGACGAATGAATCCTATGTCGCCGTCGCGGGTGCGACCGGCGCCCAGGGCGGAGCGGCCGCCCTTGCCCTGCTGGAACGGGGCTTTCGCGTGCGGGCGTTCACCCGTCTGCCGCAGTCGTCCGTCGCCGCGCGGCTGCGCGCGGCCGGGGCCGAGGTGGTCTTCGCCGACTTCGACCGGCGGGAGTCGCTGGACGCGGCGCTGATCGGGGTGGACGCGCTCTTCGCGATGTCCACGCCCTTCGGTACCGACACCGGGACGGAGGTGCGGCAGGGGACGGCGCTGCTGGACGCCGCCGCGGCGGCGGGGGTCGGTCGGATCGTGTTCAGCTCGGCCGCCCACGCGGACCGGGGGACCGGCATCCCGCACTTCGACAGCAAGTACCGGATCGAGCGGCACCTGGCCGGGCTCGGCGTGCCCTGGACGGTGCTCGGGCCGGCGGCGTTCATGGAGAACTACACCGGGGAGTGGACGCTGAGCGGCCTGCGGGAGGGGAGGTTCGTGCTGCCGCTGCCCGCGGACCGTCCGCTCGCGCTGATCTCCGCGCGGGACATCGGGGCCTTCGCGGCCGAGGTCTTCGCCAGGCCCGAGGAGTTCGCCGAGCGGCGGATCGACATCGCCTCCGACCGGCTCACCTGTCCCGGGATGGCCGAGGTGCTCAGCGGGGCGTGCGGGCGGCCGATCGGCTTCGAGACCAAGCCGCTCGCCGAGATCGAGGCGTACTCGGCCGATCTGGCCGCGATGTTCCGCTACTTCACCGAGGTAGGCCTGGACGTCGACGTGGAAGGGCTGCGCCGGGACCATCCCGAGGTGGGCTGGCAGCGCTTCGCGGACTGGGCCGCCGAACAGCACTGGCGCCTGTAGGCAGGGCAAGGACAGGGGCGCCGGAGGCCGCGTGGACGGCCCCGCGCGGGCTACCGGACGAGGACCGGCGCCCCTGTCACAGCGGTACTCAGCCGCTGAACTCCTGCAGGCTCTTCTGGGCCTGGTCCAGCAGCGCCTGACGGCCCGCCAGTTCGGACTCCAGCTTGGCGACCTTGCCCGCGTTGCCGGCGGCACGGGCCTTGTCCAGGTCGGACTGGAGCTTGTCCACGGCGGCCTGGAGGAGACCGGTCATACCGGCGGCGCGGGCCTTGGCCTCCGGGTTGGAGCGCTTCCACTCGGCGTCCTCGGCCTCGCGGATGGCCCGCTCGACCGCGTTCAGGCGGCCGTCCAGCTTCGGCCGGGCGTCGCGCGGCACGTGGCCGATCGCCTCCCAGCGCTCGCTGATGTCGCGCAGCGCGGCCTTGGCGGCCTTGAGGTCGGTGACCGGCAGGATCGCCTCGGCCTCGACCAGCAGGGTCTCCTTCAGCTTCTGGTTCTCGACCTGCTCGGCGTCCCGCTCGCTGAAGGCGGCGGCACGGGCCTGGAAGAAGACGTCCTGCGCGCCCCGGAACCGGGCCCACAGCTCTTCCTCGGCGTCCCGCTGGGCCCGCCCGGCGGCCTTCCAGCGCGCCATCAGGTCGCGGTAGGCAGCGGCCGTGTCGCCCCAGTCGGTGGAGTCGGACAGCGCCTCGGCCTCGGCGACCAGCCGCTCCTTGGTCGCGCGGGCGCTCTCGCGCTCCGCGTCCAGGGTCGCGAAGTGCGCCTTGCGGTGCTTGGAGAACACCGAGCGGGCGTGCGAGAAGCGGTGCCACAGCTCGTCGTCGCTCTTGCGGTCCAGGCGGGGCAGGCTCTTCCAGGTGTCCACCAGGGCGCGCAGCCGGTCGCCGGCCTCCCGCCACTGGGTGGACCCGGCGAGCCGCTCGGCCTCGGCGACCAGGTTCTCCTTGGCCGTACGGGCGTCCTCCTGGGCCTTGGCGCGAGCCGCCTTGCGCTCCGCCTGCCGGGACTCGATCTCGCCGCTGAGCGTGTCGAGCCGCTGGGCGAGCGAGGCCAGGTCGCCGACCGCGTGCCCCTCGACGACCTGCTGGCGCAGGTGCTCCAGCGCGGTCTGGGCGTCCTTGGCGGCCAGGTCGGTCTTGCGGACGCGGTGCTCCAGCAGGCCGATCTCGGCTTCCAGGCCCTGGTACTTGCGCTCGAAGTAGGCGAGGGCCTCCTCGGGGGAGCCCGCCTGCCAGGAGCCGACGAGGTGTTCGCCCTCGGCCGTCCTGACGTAGACGTTCCCCTGCTCGTCGACACGGCCCCACGGGTCGCTGCTCACAGCGCCTCCTCCACATGACGTCGCGCCCACCCGAGTGTGGTGCGCGTACGTCGTCCACAGTTGATGTGCGGCGGACCGATGGAGTCCGCCGTCCGAGCCGTCGAGTTTGTTCGCGCCGAGGGTGACGGCCGACGGTCAGGGCACCCTATACAACAGCAACATAGGCGACCAGCGCCGGTGCTGTCCGCATCCGGGCCGGGCGATTTCTGGCGGCGCTGCCTCCCGGGCCGCCCGCGCGGCAGCGGGAGGCAGCGCCGCAGAGTATCAACTCTTGGCGGCGGTAACCGAGTTCAGTACCACGTTGGCGTTCGGGGCGCCGTCGCCCGGGCGGTTGGCGTCGTTCTCGCCGCCGCCTGCGATGTTGTTCAGCACGTCCAGGCCGTCGGTGATCTTGCCGAACGGGGTGTAGTTGGGCGGCAGCTTGGTGTCCTTGTAGACCAGGAAGAACTGGCTGCCGTTGGTGCCCGGACCGGCGTTGGCCATCGCCACGGTGCCCGCCGGGTAGGTCGCGCCGGTCAGGTTCTCGTCCGCGAACTGGTAGCCGGGGCCGCCGGATCCGGTGCCCGTCGGGTCGCCGCACTGCAGCACGTAGATGCCCGAGGTGGTGAGCCGGTGGCACTTGGTGTGGTCGAAGTACTGCTCGCCGGCGAGGAAGACGAAGGAGTTGACCGTGTGCGGCGCCTTCGCGGCGTCCAACTCCAAGGTCACCTTGCCGCAGCTGGTGCTCAGCGTGGCGGTGTACTTGGCGCCGGTGTCGACCGACATGGCCGGCTCGGTCTTCCACTGCTTGCCGTTCGGCTTGCCGGGCGCCGGGTCGGCGCAGCCCTTGACCGGGGTGGGGGCGGCGGTCGGGGTCGGAGCGGCCTGCGGCGCGGCGTTCTTGGACGTGTGCTTGTCGAACATGCCGCCCGCCCAGGCGCCGGCGCCGGCGATCACCACGACGGCCGCGACGGCTGCGCTCACGACGGCGTTGCGGCGCTTGGCCTTGCGCTGGGCCTCTACCCGGCGTTCCATCTGCCGCTCGTACTTCTCGCGGGCGAGCTGCCGCCGCCGCTGTTCGCTGCTGACCACCGGCCGTGTCTCCTGATGTCGTGCCTGCTTGTCGTGCGGGATCATCCCACCCGCTGGCGGCCAAGTGTAAAGACCTGGTGCGTAAGTGCGGGATCAACCGGAGGTTCCGGCAGCCGCGAGTCGGCGGGGCCCGGGGCGGACTCACCGCTATCTGGTTCGCAACCGGTGCCGTACCGCCGGTAGGCTGCGGTGAGACCAGCGGTGACGAATCAGGGAAGGCACCGCCACCCGAGAGCATGAGGACGTCACGTGTTCGTCGCCGGATTTCCAGCCGGAGCCTGGGGCACCAACTGCTACCTGGTCGCCCCGGCCGCCGGTGAGGAGTGCGTGATCGTCGATCCCGGCCACGAGGCGGCCCGGGGCGTCGAGGACCTGATCCGCGAGCACCGGCTGAAGCCGGTGGCCGTGCTGCTCACCCACGGGCACATCGACCACATCGCCTCGGTGGTGCCGGTCTGCGGCGCCCGGAACGTGCCGGCCTGGATCCACCCCGAGGACCGCTACATGATGGCCGACCCGGAGCGGGCGCTCGGCCGCTCGCTCGGGCAGCAGCTGATGGGCTCGATCACGGTCGGCGAGCCGGACGACGTACGGGAGTTGAAGGACGGCAGTGTCCTGGAACTGGCGGGCCTGGAGCTCACCGTCGACCACGCGCCCGGCCATACCGGGGGGTCGGTGACCTTCAGGACGCCCGCGGCCGGAGAGGTTCCTCCGGTGCTGTTCTCGGGCGATCTGCTCTTCGCCGGCTCCATCGGGCGCACGGACCTCCCGGGTGGTGACAGCAAGGCGATCATGGAATCGCTGGCCCGGGTCTGCCTGCCCCTCGACGACGCCACCGTGGTCCTCTCCGGCCACGGCTCCCAGACCACCATCGGCCGTGAGCGCGCCACCAACCCCTACCTCAGGCAGGTAGCCGGAGCGGGGGACGCTCCAGCTGTCCCGCGACGAGGAATGTGACGGAAGAGAAGTTGAGTACCTTCACCGCCCCCAAGGGCACCTACGACCTGCTGCCGCCCAGCTCCGCGACCTTCCTGGCGGTCCGCGAGCGCCTGTCCGCGCCGCTGCGCCGGGCCGGGTACGGCTACATCGAGACGCCGGTCTTCGAGGACGTCAAGCTCTTCTCGCGCGGTGTCGGCGAGTCCACCGACATCGTCACCAAGGAGATGTTCTCCCTTACCAAGCGCGGCAGCGAGGACCTCGCGCTGCGCCCCGAGGGCACCGCCTCCGTGCTGCGCGCCGCGCTCCAGGCCAACCTGCACAAGCTCGGCAACCTGCCGGTGAAGCTCTGGTACTCGGGCTCGTTCTACCGCTACGAGCGCCCGCAGAAGGGCCGCTACCGCCAATTCGCCCAGGTCGGCGCAGAGGCGCTCGGCGCCGAGGACCCGGCGCTGGACGCCGAGCTGATCATCCTGGCCGACGACGCGTTCCGCTCGCTGGGGCTGCGCGACTACAAGCTGCTGATCAACAGCCTGGGCGACAAGCAGTGCCGCCCGGTCTACCGCGCCGCGCTCCAGGAGTTCCTGCGCACCCTCGTCCTGGACGAGGAGACCCGCCGCCGCTGCGAGATCAACCCGCTGCGCGTGCTGGACGACAAGCGCGAGAACGTCCAGGTGCAGCTGGCCGACGCCCCGCGCCTGCGCGACTACCTGTGCGAGGACTGCAAGGCGTACGACGAGAAGGTCCGCGAGCTGCTGACCGCCGCCGGTGTCGCCTTCGAGGACGCCCCGAGGCTGGTCCGCGGCCTGGACTACTACACCCGGACCACCTTCGAGTTCGTGCACAACGGTCTCGGCGCCCAGTCCGCGATCGGCGGCGGCGGCCGCTACGACGGCCTGTCCGAGATGCTCGGCGGCCCCGCGCTGCCGTCGGTCGGCTGGGGCCTCGGGGTGGACCGCACCTACCTCGCGTTGGAGGCCGAGGGCATCACCCTCGACCTGCCCGGCGCCACCTCGGTCTACGCCGTGGCGCTCGGCGAGGAGGCCAAGAACGTGCTCTTCGCCAAGGTGATCGAGCTGCGCCGGGCCGGCGTCGCCACCGACCTCGCCTTCGGCGTCAAGGGGATCAAGAACGCCATGAAGTCCGCCGACCGTTCCGGCGCCCGCTTCGCCCTGGTCGCCGGGGACCGAGATCTCGCCGAAGGGGTCGTCCAGCTCAAGGACATGGCCACCGGCGAGCAGGCCCCCGTCGCCCTCGAAGCACTCGTATCCACCCTGAAGGAGAAGCAGCTGTGATCCGCACGCACGACGCGGGCACGCTCCGCGCGGAGCACGCCGGAGAGTCCGTCACCCTGGCCGGCTGGGTCGCCCGCCGCCGGGACCACGGCGGTGTCGCGTTCATCGACCTGCGCGACGCCTCCGGCACCGTGCAGATCGTGGTCCGCGACCTGGAGTCGGTGCACGGCCTGCGCGCCGAGTACTGCGTCAAGGTGGTCGGCGAGGTGCGCGTCCGCCCGGAGGGCAACGAGAACCCGGAGATCCCGACCGGCAAGGTCGAGGTCGTGGTCAGCGAGATCGAGGTGCTCTCCGAGGCGGCCCCGCTGCCGTTCCCGGTCGCCGAGTACGAGCCGGGCACGGTCAACGAGGAGGTCCGGCTGCGCTACCGCTACCTGGACCTGCGCCGGGAGGGCCCGGCCAAGGGCCTGCGGCTGCGCTCCAAGGTCAACAACATCATCCGCCGGGTGATGGAGGAGAACGACTTCCTCGACATCGAGACGCCGTACCTCACCCGCTCCACCCCCGAGGGCGCCCGCGACTTCCTGGTCCCGGTCCGCCTGCAGCCCGGTTCCTGGTACGCGCTGCCGCAGTCGCCCCAGCTGTTCAAGCAGCTGCTGATGGTGGCCGGCATGGAGCGCTACTACCAGATCGCGCGCTGCTTCCGCGACGAGGACTTCCGCGCCGACCGGCAGCCGGAGTTCACCCAGCTGGACATCGAGGCCTCCTTCGTCGACCAGGAGGACATCCTGGCCCTCGGCGAGAAGATCATCGCTGCCATCTGGCGCGAGGTGCACGGCTACGAGATCCCGAACCCGCTGCCCCGGATGAGCTACGCGGACGCCATGTCCCGCTACGGCTCCGACAAGCCGGACGTCCGCTTCGGCCAGGAACTCGCCGACCTCACCGAGTATTTCAAGGGCACCGGGTTCCGGGTGTTCCAGGCGCCGTACGTCGGTGCGGTGGTCATGCCCGGCGGTGCCTCGCAGCCGCGCAAGCAGCTGGACGCCTGGCAGGACTGGGCCAAGGCGCGCGGCGCCCGGGGCCTGGCGTACGTCCTGGTCGACGCCGAGACCGGTGAGCTGCGCGGCCCGGTCGCCAAGAACCTCTCCGAGGAGCACCTGGCCGGCCTCGCCGCCGCCGCGGGTGCCAAGCCGGGCGACGCGGTCTTCTTCGCGGCCGGCCGGAAGACCGCCTCGCAGGAGCTGCTCGGCGCCGCCCGACTGGAGATCGGCCGCCGCTGCAACCTGATCGACGAGTCGAAGTGGGCCTTCCTCTGGGTGGTCGACTTCCCGATGTTCGAGCCGATCGAGGACGACAAGGGCGAGTTCCAGGGCTGGCACGCGGTGCACCACCCGTTCACCGCGCCGACCGCCGAGTCGCTGGCCACCTTCGACACCGACCCGGGCAATGCGCTCTCCAACGCCTACGACCTGGTGCTCAACGGCTCGGAGCTGGGCGGCGGTTCGATCCGTATCCACCAGCGCGAGGTGCAGAAGCGGGCGTTCGACGCGATCGGGCTCTCCGAGGACGAGGCCACCTCACAGTTCGGCTTCCTGCTGGACGCCTTCAACTACGGCCCGCCGCCGCACGGTGGCGTCGCCTTCGGCCTGGACCGGATCGTCACCCTGCTCGGCGGGTACGACACCATCCGGGACGTGATCGCCTTCCCGAAGACCTCCACCGGTGGTGACCCGCTGACCGGCGCGCCGACCCCGATCACCGCGGCCCAGCGCCGGGAGGCCGGTGTCGACGCGCAGCCCAAGGCCGCGGCCGAGGCCAAGGCCAAGACCGAGGTCTCGAACGAGGCCTGAGGGACGGGTCCGGTCGGATCAGTAGCATCACCTTCACGGCCCCGGTCCGGTGTCCCCGACACCTGGCCGGGGCCGGTCCACAACGTCCCACAACGGGGTGTGACTAGCGGAGGACCGAGCATGAACGTACGTATCAGAGTTGAGCGCCCCTCGGACGCTCCGGCGACCAGACGCGTGCACATGGCCGCCTTCCCCGGGCCGGACGAGGCCGATCTGGTGGACGCGCTGCGCCAGGACCCGTCCTGGCTGGACCAACTCTCCGTGGTCGCCGTGACCGACCTGGCGGAGCGCGAACTGGTCGTCGCGCACGCGCTGTTGACCCGGCTCCGGATCGGCCAGGGCGAGGGGCTGGCGCTCGCCCCGGTGGCGGTCGCGCCCGAGTGGCAGGGCAAGGGCGTGGGCCGGATGGTGGTGCAGGCCGCCCTGGACGCGGCGGACGCGGCCGGGGAGCGGCTGGTGGTGGTACTCGGCGACCCCAACTACTACCGGCACTTCGGCTTCACCCCGGCCTCCCGGCACGAGGTCACCGGGCCGTTCCCGGTCCGCGACGAGTACTTCCAGGCACTGCCGCTCACTTCCTACGACGGGCGCCCGCGCGGCCTGTGCCGCTACCCGACGCCGTTCGAGGCGAGCTGAACCACCGCCTTGTGGGCGGGAGGTGCGTCCTCCTGCCGGGTGCGAGCTTCCCGTGCGCTACCGGTTCGCCCCGACCGCGATGGTCTGCCGGCAGCTGCGGATGAAGGCGTCCATCGCGGGGGTCGCCGACCGGTCGCGCAGCCAGTGCAGGCCGACCTGGCTGGGGCTCAGGCCTCGCACCGGGCGGAACGCCACGTCCGGGCGCGGGGCGAGGCGCCGCATCGACTCGGGGGTGAAACCGACGCCCTGCCCGCAGGCTATCGCCGCCAGCCACTCGTCGGCGTTGTGCGCCACGGCGCCGATCGTGACCGGTCTGCCGCCGCGCTCCTCAACACCGAGCCAGTAGTCCCGCCAGGCGCCCGACTCCTGCGGTATCGCCACGAAGGGCTCGTCCAGCAGATCGGCGAGGTCCACCGACTCGCGGGCGGTCAGCGGGTGTTCGACCGAGAGCGCCACCCAGCGCTCCTCGGTGCCCAGCACGGCGGTCGCGAACTCCCGTGCCAGCGACGCCGGACCGTGCCAGAGCACCAGATCCGTCTCGCCGGAGGCCAGCCCCGAGGTGGGGTCCACCCAGTTGTTCTGGCGCATCCGGACCTGCCAACCGGGCATCCGGCGGCCGAACTCCGCGATGGTGGGCAAGCCGACCAGGTTGATGGTGCTGCCCGAGAAGCCCACCCGCAGCGTGCCGCCGGCCGTGTCCGCCGCCTGCCGGGTGGCCCGCAGTGCGTCCTCCCAGCTCTCCAGCATCCGCGCCGCGTGGGTGGCCAGCGCGTGCCCGGCCGCGGTGGGCGTCACCCCCTCCCGGGAGCGCCGCAGCAGGGTGACCCCGAGCTCGCTCTCCAGCCTGCGGATCTGCTTGGTCAGGGTGGGTTGGGAGACGAACAACCGGCCCGCCGCGGCGGTGAGCTGGCCCTCTTCGCAGACCGTGGTGAAGTAGCGCAGCAGCCGGGTGTCTATGTCCATTCCCCAAGGTTATGGAAGGGGCTATTGGACCCGGGCGCCGGGGCAGGGCAGAGTTGATCAGCCGCGAGGCGGACCGGTACCGGCAGTGCAGGGGGCTGCCGGTGCCGTCGCCGATCGCGGCCCGCACCGACGAACCGTCGGCCCGCCCGGGAGCCCGGCCGCCGAGGCCGCCCGGACGTTCCGCGGGGCGCCGTCCGATCCGGCGCCGTCACCTGCAGCGGCGGGGGATCGCCCGTAGCGTGGATGCTCATCGGCATCCGGCGAGCGGAGGGCACAGTGGCGGCGGCACCCGGTCAACTTCCCCGGAAGGCGTACGAGCAGGAACTCCTGCGGCTTCAGGGTGAGTTGGTGAAGCTCCAGGAGTGGGTCAGGGTCGAGAGCGCCCGGCTGGTGGTGGTCTTCGAGGGCCGGGACGCGGCGGGCAAGGGCGGCGCGATCAAGCGGGTGACGGAGTACCTGAACCCGCGCGTGGCCCGGATCGTGGCCCTCCCGGTGCCGACCGAGCGCCAGCGCGGCCAGTGGTACTTCCAGCGGTACGTCGAACAGCTGCCCGCGGCCGGCGAGATCGTGCTGTTCGACCGCAGCTGGTACAACCGGGCAGGCGTGGAGCGAGTGATGGGCTTCTGCACCGACGAGGAGCACCGGCAGTTCCTGCACCAGTGCCCGACCTTCGAGCGGATGCTGATCGAGGCGGGCATCCTGCTCCGCAAGTACTGGTTCTCGGTCAGCCTGGAGGAGCAGGAGCGGCGCTTCCGCTCCCGCCTGGAGGACCCGATGCGGCGGTGGAAGCTCTCGCCGATGGACACCGAGTCGATCACCCGCTGGGAGGAGTACTCGCGGGCCAAGGACGAGATGTTCGCCCACACCGACCTGCCCGGTTCGCCGTGGAACGTGGTGGAGAGCGACGACAAGCGGCGGTCCAGGATCAACATGATCGCCCACCTGCTCTCCAGCGTCCCGTACCGGGAGATCGAGAAGCCGCCGGTCGAGCTGCCGCCCAGGCCGCCGTCCAAGGGCTACCGGCGCCCGCCGCGTGATCTGCAGAGGTACGTGCCGGACCACGCGGCACGGCTGGAGCAGACCGACGGGGCGGACGGGCGGACGGCGCGGTAGCCGTCAGGTGGACTGGCCGGCCGCGGCGCCGGTGGCCAGGTCCGGGCCCCAGCGCTCCAGCGCCCCGGCCAGGTCGAGCGGGCCCGAACGCAGCCCGGAGTCCTCGCTCGGCCAGTCCTCGCGCGGGACGCGCCACATCAGCTCGAACTCGTTGCCGTCCGGGTCCTTGGCGTAGAAGGACTTGGAGACCAGGTGGTCGGTCGCGCCGACCAGTGAGCCGAGCCCGTCCAGCCTGGCGCCGAGCTCGGCCAGCTCGCCGAGCGTGCCGACCTCCCAGGCCAGGTGGTAGAGCCCGATCCGACCCTGTTCGGGGCCGGGGGCGTTCGCACCGATCGCGAACAGGCCCAGGTCGTGGTCGTTGAGGCTGCCGGGGGCACTGAGGAAGGCGGCCCGGCCGGGGATCAGGTGGTCGAGCCGGAACCCGAAGACGTCGGTGTAGAACGCGACCGAGCGGTCGACGTCGCGGATCCAGAGCACCGCGTGGTTGAGGCGGCGGACGGGCATGGTGGGCTCCCGGGGGTGCTGAGGTCTGGCACAGCCAGCGTACGCCCGATCCGGTTCAAATTCGAACCAAATGCCGCGGTCGGAACGGTCACCCCGGTCTAAGCTTCACGCGTGGACGAACCGGACCTCTTCACCGCAGCCGCCGAGGAACGCCAGGCCAAGGAGCCCGGCCGGGCCCCGCTCGCCGTCCGGATGCGCCCGCGCACCCTCGACGAGGTCGCGGGCCAGCGCCAGCTGCTCAAGCCCGGATCGCCGCTGCGCCGCCTGGTCTCCGGCGCCAAGGGCCCCGCCGCCACCAGCTCGGTGATCCTCTGGGGCCCGCCCGGCACCGGCAAGACCACCCTCGCCCATGTCATCAGCCAGGCAGTCGAGGGCCGCTTCGTCGAGCTCTCCGCGATCACCGCCGGGGTCAAGGAGGTCCGCGCGGTCATCGACGGTGCCCGCCGGGCCGTCGGCATGACCGGCCGGGAGACCGTGCTCTTCCTGGACGAGATCCACCGTTTCTCCAAGGCCCAGCAGGACTCCCTGCTGCCCGCCGTGGAGAACCGCTGGGTCACCCTGATCGCCGCCACCACCGAGAACCCGTACTTCTCGGTGATCTCCCCGCTGCTCTCGCGCTCCCTGCTGCTCACCCTGGAGTCGCTCACGGACGAGGACGTCCGGGCCCTGCTGCGCCGCGCGGTGGTGGACGAGCGGGGGCTGGCGGGCAGCGTGGAGCTGAGCGCCGAGGCCGAGGACCACCTGGTCCGGCTGGCCCAGGGAGACGCCCGCCGGGCGCTGACCACGCTGGAGGCGGCGGCCGGTGCGGCGTTGGAGAAGGGCGAGGCCACGCTCACCCTCGCCACCACCGAGACCGCGGTCAACCAGGCCGCCGTCCGCTACGACAAGGACGGCGACCAGCACTACGACGTCGCCAGCGCCCTGATCAAGTCGATCCGGGGCAGCGACGTGGACGCCACCCTGCACTACCTGGCCCGGATGATCGAGGCCGGTGAGGACCCGCGCTTCATCGCCCGCCGCCTGATGATCTCCGCCAGTGAGGACATCGGCCTGGCCGACCCGACCGCGCTGCCCACCGCCGTCGCGGCCGCCCAGGCGGTCGCGCTGATCGGCTTCCCCGAGGCGCGGATCATCCTCTCCCAGGCCGCCATCGCGCTCGCGCTGGCGCCCAAGTCCAACGCCGCGTACCTGGCGATCGACGCCGCGCTGGCCGACGTGCGGCAGGGGCTGGCCGGTGCCGTGCCGCCGCACCTGCGGGACGCGCACTACGGCGGCGCCAGCAAGCTCGGCCACGGCCAGGGCTACCAGTACCCGCACGACCTGCCCGGCGGAATCGCGGCGCAGCAGTACGCGCCGGACTCCGTTCACGGCAAGGAGTACTACCACCCGACCAGGCACGGCGGGGAGGCCCGCTACGCGGACATCGTCGAGTGGACCAGGGCCAGGCTCAAAGGCGAGTGACGCCGCCCGGCCGCCTCCCGCGGCGCCCTTTCCGGGGGCGCCGCGCTCCGGCGGTCCGGCCCTGCCCTCCCGGGGGCGCCGGGAGTGGTCCGTGGGCGTGAGTGATCGACGGTATACTCGCTCTGAGTGCCATGTCCCGGGCCCGGCGGTGGGGTGTAGACCCGACCGACCGGCCGCACCAGCGGGGCGACGGCCGATTACCCCTTCGGGGGTAGTGCAAGGAGCGTTGCGCACCGGTTTCGGTGTCGCGGGCAGCCCACCACCCCATGGGCGGTGGGCCGTACGTGTGCAAGCACAGATGTGCCCGGCCTCGGAGAGCGGCTGACCATCCCCGGATGGTTTTCTCCGGGTCGCGAGGAGCAACCTCCGTCAACACCTGGTGAAGCCGTATTCGAAAAGCAAGAGAGGTAATGGTTCATGGCGAACCAGAAGCGCCCCAAGGTCAAGATTGCCCGTGCGCTGGGCGTTCCGCTGACCCCGAAGTCCGTCAAGTACTTCGAGGCCCGCCCGTACCCGCCCGGCCAGCACGGCCGTGGCCGCAAGCAGAACTCTGACTACAAGGTCCGTCTGACCGAGAAGCAGCGTCTGCGCGCGCAGTACGACCTCAGCGAGAAGCAGCTGGCCCGCGCCTTCGAGCGTGCCAAGAAGGTCCAGGGCAAGACCGGTGAGGCGCTCATCGCCGAGCTGGAGACCCGTCTGGACGCCCTGGTCCTGCGTTCGGGCATCGCCCGCACCATCTACCAGGCCCGCCAGATGGTCGTGCACGGCCACATCGAGGTCAACGGCAGCAAGGTCAACAAGCCGTCGTTCCAGATGAAGCCGGGCTACGTCGTCACCGTCCGCGAGCGCAGCAAGGCCAAGACCCCGTTCGAGATCGCCCGTGAGGGTGGCAACGCGGGCGAGGGCCAGACCCCGAAGTACCTCGAGGTCAACCTGAAGGCCCTGGCCTTCCGCCTGGACCGTCTCCCGCAGCGTCGTGAGGTCCCGGTCGTCTGCGACGAGCAGCTGGTCGTCGAGTACTACTCGCGCTGACCCGCGAGCAGTGCCCCTGCGGCACCGAACCCCCGCAGCCTTCGGGCTGCGGGGGTTCACCCCTTTCCGGAGCCTCTCCATGTCTTCCTCGGTCGCTTCCTCACTCGTCGTTGGGTCCCGCAGCCCCGAGAGCTCGACCAGCCGGGCACCGTCCGCGAAGCCGCCCGCCACCTCGCCGGAGGCGCGCAGCGCCAGCCTGCTCTTCCCGACGCCGCCGCGGCCGGTGACGGCGACCAGCCGGGAGAGCCGCAGCAGACCGGCCACTGCGCCGAGCTCGCCGCCGCGGCCGACGAAGCTGGTCAGCTCGGCGGGGAGCCGCTGGAGGGCCTCGGGACGGCCGGGCGCGGCCTGCCGGTTCGGTGTTCTCGGTTGGTTCTCCATGCGCTGCCCCCGGTCCTGGACGATCGTCGAAGGCGACGACGACGCGGCCGACACCCAGGTCACGGCGGACTCACCGGTAGGGCGGGCGGCGCTTTCGGGTGGAAGCCGCGCGCGGGCCAGCCCCGGCCGTGAGGGACGGGGCGCGCAGCTGCCGTGTCCCCGGAGCGGCACCCCTGTGCGCAAGATCGGTTGCGGAGGGGAATCCGGTCGGGAAACCGCACGTGGTCACGGTAGGGTTCCCCTCTGAGGAAGTTGCAAGGCGAGGGAGCGCGCAAGGTGTCCGTGGGAGAGCTGGCCGGCCTGCTGGTGGCCGTGTTCTGGGCGGTCCTGGTCACCCTGCTCGCGGTGGTGCTGGTCCGGCTCTCCCGGGTGCTGAAGGAGGCCACCGTCCTGGTCTCCGCGGTGACCGAACAGGCCGTACCGCTGCTGGTGGACGCGGGCGCGGCCGTCCGCAGCGCCAACGAGCAGTTGGAGCGGGTGGACGAGATCACCGCCAACGTGCAGGACGCCGCCGCCAACGCGAACGCGCTTTCCTCCACCGTCGCCGCCACCATCGGGGGCCCGCTGGTCAAGGTCGCCGCGTTCAGCTACGGCGTCCGCAAGGCGGTGAACCGCCGGCAGGCCGGACTGACTGTCCCGCAGCAGCCGAGTGAGCGCGAGGAACTGGCCCGGCTGATCCGGGCGGAGGTCCGGGCGGCCACCGCGCCGCGGGGCGGCCTGCTCTCCCGTGTCCGGCGAGCCGTGAGGGGCTGACGATGGTCCGACGAATCTTCTGGATGGCCGTCGGCGCCGGTGCCACCGTGTGGGCCATGAAGAAGGCCGACGAGGCCACCCGCAGGCTCACCCCGGACAGCCTGCAGGGCACCGCGGTCCGCGGTGCCCTGCACCTGGGCGACCTGGCCAAGGGCTTCGCCGCCGAGGTCCGCAGCGGGATGACCGAGCGCGAGGAGCAGCTCAAGGCCGACCTGGGCCTGGACGGCACCGCCGTGGTCGAGCCGCAGCGCCGCCGCCTCGCGGGCGGCCGGGCACTTCGGGCCGAGCCCCAGTACCGAGCTATCTCGGCGGCGCCGGGCTCCCCGGCCGCCGCCCTGCCCCCGTCCCGCGGTCTTCGTACCACCGCCCAAGGCACCACCCCCCAAGCCATAGCTGCAACGCCCCGTCGGCTCGACGAGCTGCCGGGCGGAACACCCAACCGGAAGGACCACTGATGGAGTCGGCAGAGATCCGCCGCCGCTGGCTGCGATTCTTCGAGGAGCGCGGGCACACTGTCGTTCCATCGGCGTCCCTGGTCGCCGACGACCCCACCCTGCTGCTGGTCAACGCCGGCATGGTGCCCTTCAAGCCGTACTTCCTGGGCGAGGTCAAGCCCAGCTTCACCCGTGCCACCAGCGTGCAGAAGTGCGTCCGCACCCTGGACATCGAGGAGGTCGGCAAGACCACCCGGCACGGCTCCTTCTTCCAGATGTGCGGCAACTTCTCCTTCGGTGACTACTTCAAGGAAGGAGCCATCAAGTTCGCCTGGGAGCTGCTCACCGCTCCCGTCGCGGACGGCGGCTACGGCCTGGAGGAGGAGAAGCTCTGGATCACCGTCTACCAGGACGACGACGAGGCCGAGCAGATCTGGCGCGAGGTGATCGGTGTCCCGGCCGAGCGCATCCAGCGCCTGGGCATGAAGGACAACTTCTGGTCGATGGGCGTCCCCGGCCCGTGCGGCCCGTGCTCGGAGATCAACTACGACCGCGGCCCCGCCTACGGCGAGGAGGGCGGCCCGGCCGTCAACGGCGAGCGCTACCTGGAGATCTGGAACCTGGTCTTCATGCAGTACGAGCGCGGCCACGGCGACGGCAAGGACGGCTTCGAGATCCTCGGCGACCTGCCGAGCAAGAACATCGACACCGGCCTCGGCCTGGAGCGCCTCGCCGCCATCCTGCAGGGCGTCGACAACCTCTTCGAGATCGACACCAGCCGGATGATCCTCGACCGCGCAGCCGAGCTCACCGGCCACACCTACGGCGCCGACCACAAGTCGGACGTCTCGCTGCGCGTGGTCACCGACCACATCCGCACCGCGCTGATGCTGGTCGGCGACGGCGTCACCCCCGGCAACGAGGGCCGCGGCTACGTGCTGCGCCGCATCCTGCGCCGCGCCATCCGCAACATGCGCCTGCTGGGCGCCACCGAGCCGGTGGCCAAGGAGCTCATCGACATCGCGATCAAGGCGATGGCCCCGCAGTACCCGGAGCTGGAGACCGACCGCAAGCGCATCGAGACGGTCGTCATCGGCGAGGAGGCGGCCTTCCTGCAGACCCTGAAGGCCGGCACCAACCTGCTGGACGCCGCGGTCACCGAGACCAAGCAGGCCGGCGGCGTGGTCCTCTCGGGTGATCAGGCGTTCAAGCTGCACGACACCTACGGCTTCCCGATCGACCTCACCCTGGAGATGGCCGAGGAGCAGGGCCTCCAGGTGGACGAGGCCGGCTTCCGCCGCCTGATGCAGGAGCAGCGCGACCGCGCCAAGGCGGACGCCAAGGCCAAGAAGATGGGCCACGCCGACGTCGCCGCGTACCGCGAGGTCGCCGACAAGTCCGGCGCGAGCGTCTTCACCGGCTACACCCTCACCGAGGGCGAGGCCACCGTGGTCGGCCTGCTGGTGGACGGCGTTCCCTCGCCGGCCGCCTCCGAGGGCGACGAGGTCGAGATCATCCTCGACCGCACCCCGTTCTACGCCGAGGGCGGTGGCCAGCTCGCCGACCACGGCCGGATCCGGCTGGAGTCCGGCGCGGTGGTCGAGATCCGCGACGTGCAGCAGCCCGTCCCGGGCGTCATGGTGCACTCCGGCGGGGTGCTGTTCGGCGAGGTGGTGCTCGGTGCGTCCGCGTACGCCACCATCGACGTGGAGCGCCGCCGGGCGATCGCCCGCGCGCACTCGGCGACCCACCTGACCCACCAGGCGCTGCGCGACGCGCTCGGCCCGACGGCCGCCCAGGCCGGCTCCGAGAACGCCCCCGGCCGCTTCCGCTTCGACTTCGGCTCGCCCGCCGCCGTCCCGGGCAGCGTGCTGGTCGACGTCGAGCAGAAGATCAACGACGTGCTGGGCCGTGAACTCGAGGTCACCGCCGAGGTCATGACGATGGACCAGGCCCGCAAGGCCGGCGCCATCGCCATGTTCGGCGAGAAGTACGGCGACGAGGTCCGGGTCGTCACCATCGGCGACTTCTCCAAGGAGCTGTGCGGTGGCACCCACGTCGGCAACACCGCCCAGCTGGGCCTGGTGAAGCTGCTCGGCGAGTCCTCGATCGGCTCCGGCGTGCGCCGCGTCGAGGCGCTGGTCGGCGTGGACGCGTACAAGTTCCTGGCCCGCGAGCACACCGTGGTCTCCCAGCTGACCGAGCTGGTCAAGGGCCGCCCGGAGGAGCTGCCGGAGAAGATCTCGGGCATGCTCGCCAAGCTCAAGGACGCCGAGAAGGAGATCGAGCGCTTCCGCGCCGAGAAGGTCCTCGCGGCCGCCGCCGGTCTCGCCGACTCGGCCGAGGACGTCCGGGGCGTCGCTCTGGTCGCGGCCAGGGTCGCCGACGGTACCGGCGCGGACGAGCTGCGCAAGCTGGTCCTGGACGTCCGGGGCCGGCTGGGCTCCCGCCCGGCCGTGGTCGCCGCCTTCACCGTGGCGAACGACCGCCCGCTCACCGTGATCGCCACCAACGAGGACGCCCGCTCGCGCGGCATCAAGGCCGGCGAGCTGGTCCGCACCGCCGCCAAGACCCTCGGCGGCGGCGGTGGCGGCAAGGACGACGTCGCCCAGGGCGGTGGCAGCAACCCGGCCGCCGTGGACGAGGCGATCGCCGCCGTCCGCGCCCTGGTCGCGGAGCGCGCGAGCTGATGTTCGGCGAGGAGAAGGTCTTCCGTCGGGGTCGCCGGATCGCGGTGGACGTCGGCGACGCCCGGATCGGGGTCGCGTCCTGCGATCCCGACGGGCTGCTCGCCACGCCCGTGGAGACGGTCCCCGCCGGGGGCCGCTCCCAGGCGCGGCTCAAGGAGATCGTCGAGGAGTACGACGCGATCGAGGTCGTGGTCGGCCTGCCCCGCTCACTGAGCGGCAAGGAGGGCCCGGCCGCGGCCAAGGTCCGGGCGTACGCCGGACGGCTGGCCGCGCTGATCGCCCCGGTGACGGTCCGTCTGGTGGACGAGCGGATGACCACGGTCACCGCCGCCCAGGGCCTGCGGGCCTCCGGGCGGAGCTCCAAGAAGGGCCGCTCGGTGATCGACCAGGCGGCGGCCGTGGTGATCCTGCAGAGCGCCCTGGAGACCGAACGGGTGAGTGGCCGCGCTCCCGGCGAGTGCGTCGGGCCGATGAACTGACCGGTCTGGTCTAGCTTCCCTGTGGGGGGCCGGGGGGGGGGGGGGGGGGGGGGGAAACCCCGATGGTGGTTGTCCAAACGAAAAAAACAAAACACAA